>NZ_CP018835.1:2208858-2524410 GCF_002196515.1 Vibrio gazogenes
AACAATTCCGATAGCATACTGCTATATTTAGCAGCTTGCTTGTCTTGCTTCAATCTTTCTGCGCGAATGATTGCTTTAAAGTCCATCAATGCAGCATCAAATTCGTCATTGATGATGAGATAGTCATATTCGGGATAGTGCGAGGTTTCTGACTGAGCTTCACTCATTCTCTTCTCGATGACTTCCTGATTGTCTTGCCCGCGGGCGTTCAGGCGTCTTTCCAGCTCTTCTTTTGAAGGCGGAAGAATAAAGATACTCCGGGCTGCCGGCATTTTCTGCCGAATCTGCCGTGCTCCTTGCCAGTCGATATCAAGGAAAATGTCGATCCCTTTCTTTAATGTGTTTTCGATCCAGACTTGGGAGGTACCGTAGTAGTTACCGAAGACTTCGGCATATTCGAGAAACTCCCCTTTGGCAATCAGTGCTTCAAAATGTGCTTTATCGACAAAGTGATAATGGATACCATCCTGCTCACCCGGTCTGGGCTGGCGGGTCGTGTGCGACACGGAGACTTTCATGGCATAGGTCGGATTCTTTTCCAATAAGGCCGCGATCAGGCTTGATTTTCCTGCACCACTCGGGGCTGAAACGATGTAAAGCGTACCTTGACCCATCATGTCTATTCTACTCTCACTATCAGTTAACACGAGATCACCAAGCGGGATGCTCAGGATCTTTTGAACCCATGTGACTCAGTTTAAACCGATCATGAGGCGAATACCGAGGTTTATGATGAGTAAAAACATGGGCAGAAAAATGGAGGCGAAGCGTATCACAAACCGTTCTCATCGCTCAAGTCTGGCTGCTGACGTTTGGTTGATTATTCTGAGTACATGTGTGAGGCGAAGCAGAATAATGTGTAAAACCGCCCTTTTCATCACAGTCTGTCGTAGTTTGCTATTGATTAATGTGATAATGTCGCGCGAGTTTGTGTAGCACAAACTATACAATAAACAAGGTCTATCGTTCCATTTGAATAGACATATAAAAGAGCAGTCATAGACGATAATACGGGCGATGTCATCTATAGAAAACAATGAGGAACATCATGAAAAAAATGAAGTTGACCACAAAAATCTTCATTGGTCTTGCTGCCGGGGTCGCAGTTGGATTGCTTCTGCAAGGGTCACCGGATATTGCGAATACTTATATTAAACCCATCGGAACGTTATTCATCAACTTGATCAAAATGCTAATCGTCCCTTTAGTATTTTCATCGTTAATTGTTGGTGCTGCCAGTATTGGTGATATTAAAACACTGGGAAGAATCGGAGGAAAAACACTTAGTTACTATCTGTTAACAACCGCTTTTGCTGTGACGATTGGTCTATTTTTGGCAACAGTCTTCACACCGGGTGCAGGATTAAGCATTCCGGTCAGTGGTACGAGTAAAGCCGTAGAAAGTGTCAGTCTAGTGGATACATTTTTAAATATTATCCCTAAGAACCCACTAAAAGGACTTGTTGAAGGCAATATGCTACAGATTATTGCTTTCGCTTTATTTCTTGGTATGGGAGCGACGTCTCTTCCGGAAAATAAAGCACAGCCATTTATTTCGTTTTTCGAAAGCGTGGCTGAAATTATGTATAAAATTACCGGCTTTATTATGTCATTAGCACCTTATGGTGTATTTGGCTTGATTGTCCCTGTTGTTGCCTCAAATGGTGCCTCTGTCCTGATTCCTTTGATTAAGGTGATTGCAGCGGTATATGTTGGCTGCATTATACAAATGGCGCTGGTCTATGCCGTGACCGTTAAAGGATTTGCAGGCATTTCGCCATTACGGTTTATGAAAGGTATTCTACCGGCGGCGGCCACGGCGTTTAGTACGTCTAGCAGTTCTGGCACGTTGCCTGTCAGTATCCGGACGATTAAGGAAAGTTTCGGTGTATCGGACAAAATAGCAAGTTTTGTTCTGCCATTAGGGGCAACCATCAATATGGGGGGGACATCTCTTTACCAAGGGGTATGTGCACTCTTTATTGCTCAGGTTTATGGCATCGATTTAACCTTCGCACAAATGGGGACCATCATTCTAACGGCAACGTTAGGCGCGATTGGGACCGCAGGTGTTCCCGGTGGTGGTTTAATTATGCTATCCATCGTTTTAACGTCAGTGGGACTGCCGTTAGAAGGCTTAACTCTTATCGCGGGAATCGATCGCATACTGGATATGGCAAGAACATCGATTAACGTGATTGGCGATCTGGCTGCATCGATTGTGGTTGGCGCTTCAGAAAAAGAAATTCATAATCCTCAAGGACAAGAGCAAACATCTAAACAAGGAAGAGAACAAGAACAGGAAGTGGAGTCAGCAACCTCACTTTCATAATTATCTTATCTCTGTCCCCTGCATAGACCTACCTGCGCAGGGGCTGATTGCTACAGTCAAGACATCGCCCGTCTTTGCCTGCTTTTCTTAAAAATATTCCGGCTCATCCTAACGGACAAGCCGGAATATTCTTCTCTCATCTTGGCATGCCTTTCTTTCTTTTTGACGTCATTTATCTATCTTGCACTCATAGAGTGTTGCTGTATAATCCGCCCTCTTTTTGAGCTGTTCAGTTCAAAAAGAGCACAGGACTGGGGCGATTTGCCTCAAATGAATATATTTGTATTTGGGTTCCCTCACCCCAAACCAAAAGAAAAAGGTAGAACATGAGTATTTTTACCATTGCACAGCAGCGCAAAGCGCTGAGTTTCCTTGTTTTATTTCACTTATTGATTATTGCTTCCAGTAATTATTTAGTGCAGATCCCCTTTACCGTGATGGGGTATCACACGACTTGGGGAGCATTTACATTCCCGTTTATTTTTCTCGCGACAGATTTGACGGTCAGAATTTTTGGCGCGTCACTGGCCCGGCGAATTATCTTTTTAGTCATGCTCCCAGCTTTGGCCGTTTCATATCTCTTGTCGGTCTTGTTTTTTCAAGGTCATTTTCAAGGCGTTGAACCCCTCGGTCAGATTAACTGGTTTGTGGCTCGGATTGCGATTGCCAGCTTTATGGCTTACTTGTTAGGGCAAGTGCTGGATGTTCAGGTCTTTAACCGTTTACGTCAACTCAAACAGTGGTGGGTTGCCCCTACATGTTCAACACTGTTTGGCAATGCGCTTGATACCGTAGCCTTTTTTGGCATTGCCTTCTACCAAAGTCCCGATCCGTTTATGGCACAACACTGGCAGGAAATTGCGCTGGTGGATTATGGTTTTAAATTGGTGATTAGTTTAGGACTATTCGTGCCGATGTATGGGGTCTTACTGAACTATCTGGTGAGTCGGATTACCGCAATTAATCCAAATTTTTCACTGACCAGTGCGAAAGCTTAAAGTCTCTGTGATGAGGGACTGAGAGATATTGTTACCGCTCTCAGGATGACAGATAAGGCACCGGTGAATCAGGATTCACTCGGTGCCAGACTGCAAGAGCCGACCCGATTCGCTTCGAATCGCCTCCATGTTATGGTGATTAATGGTTATGGGCTGTCCCGGCTCCTTTCGGATAGCGGATAGACTCCACCATTTCCTGCACATCATCTGGGACTTCCGCTGTAAATTTGTTGACCACAATGGCGACCACAAAATTCAGACACATCCCTAATGTTCCGATACCTTCCGGGCTGATACCGAACCACCAGTTATCCGGTGTATTGTCTGCCGGATTGACGAACTTAAAGTAGATGATGTATGCGGCAGTGAAAAGAATCCCGGAGAGCATCCCTGCAATTGCCCCTTCTTTATTCATTTTCTTATAGAAAATCCCCATGATAATTGCTGGGAAGAAGGATGCAGCAGCAAGGCCGAAGGCAAAGGCGACCACCTGCGCCACGAACCCCGGTGGGTTGATTCCCAAATAGCCGGCACCGATAACCGCCAGTGCGGCACCGATCCTCGCGGCGAGTAATTCTTGCCTGTCGGTCATGTCTGGCTTGAAGCCTTTTTTGAGTAAGTCATGTGAGATAGAGGTGGAGATGACCAGTAGTAGACCGGCAGCTGTCGAGAGTGCGGCTGCCAGACCACCGGCTGCCAGTAAGGCAACGACCCAGTTTGGCAGTTTGGCTAACTCTGGAGACGCCAGTACGATGATATCTCGGTTAATCTTCACTTCATTGCGTGCATCTCCCGCATAGAACATGCGACCATCACCATTTTTATCGTCCCATGAGACCAGTCCGGTACTTTCCCAGTTTTTAAACCAACTTGGTGCATCAGCAGACTGAACGCCCTTCATGTCCGGTCCATTAATCGTATCGATCATGTTGACCCGGGCAAATGCTGCAACCGCAGGTGCTGTTGTATAGAGCAGGGCGATGAACACCAGAGCCCATCCGGCTGAAATCCGTGCATCGGAGACTTTCGGTACAGTAAAGAAGCGGATGATAACGTGGGGGAGACCAGCTGTTCCAACCATCAAGGCGGCACAGATAAAGAAGACATCCACCATACTTTTCGAACCGTCAGTATATGCGGTAAAGCCCAGTTCTTGGGTTAAACCATCTAATCGATCCAAGAGGTAAGTATCGGTCCCTGAGATAGTAGAACCGAATCCCAGTTGTGGAATCGGTGTTCCTGTCATCATGAGGGAGGTGAATATCGCTGGAACCAAGAATGCAAAAATCAGCACACAATATTGGGCAACTTGCGTATACGTGATGCCTTTCATGCCGCCCATGACCGCATAGAAGAACACAATTGCCATCCCGATAATAATACCCATGTTGATATCGACTTCAAGAAAGCGCGCGAAAACGACGCCAACGCCACGCATCTGGCCGGCAACATAGGTGAAAGAAACGAAAATGGCACAGAATACAGCAACCATGCGTGCCGTTCTGGAATAATATCGATCACCGATAAAATCCGGGACAGTAAATTTACCGAATTTTCTGAGATAGGGAGCGAGGCAAAGTGCAAGTAAGACATAGCCACCGGTCCAACCCATCAGGTAGACACCGCCGTCATAGCCAATAAAAGAAATGATCCCCGCCATAGAGATAAATGATGCCGCAGACATCCAGTCAGCCGCGGTTGCCATCCCGTTTGCTACTGGATGTACACCGCCGCCGGCAACATAAAACTCACTGGTTGAAGCCGCTCTTGCCCAGATCGCAATTCCGATATACAAGGCAAAAGTCACCCCCACAAGAATAAATGTCCAAGTTTGAATATCCATACGTCACTCCTTCATTAGTCTTCGTGGACGTTATATTTCTTGTCGAGTGCGTTCATTCGCCAGACATAGATGAAAATGAGGGCAACAAAGACATAGATTGACCCCTGCTGGGAAAACCAAAAGCCGAGTTTGAAACCACCGAATTGAATGGTGTTCAGCGTGTCTACAAATAAAACCCCGGCACCGTAAGAAACCAGAAACCAAATTGCTAGCAGGATTCCCATGATTCCCAAATTCTCTTTCCAGTAAGCTTGTGCGTGTCCTGATGATTCAAACGCCATAGCTGTCTCCTTTCTGTTATCGGTATATTTGTTAATATAATGTTACATTTATAAAGTAGCAGCTCATCGCGGTTTGATCTTTGCAACTTTAGTCGTGTTCTGACTTTTATTAGTATGAATGGATTGGTAGATTTTTATTGAAGCAGAAGATGTAAATAGTATGTTAAATGATAGAATTGTTAGCCAAAAGTATATACAGCTCGCCTCATCGGAGCTGTGTTGACATTGAATTGGATTGAATCTGAGAGCCACTGCACATCAGATTCGGATAGAAGGGGCGTTGGGCAAGAATGTCACAGAGACACAGGTGAGAACGATGGCATAAGGTGAATCAGTCGTGAATTTCGTTTAGCAGAATCACGGCTTGCGTGCGGTTTTTGACACCGAGTTTGCGAAAAATCGCGGTCATATGGGCTTTGATGGTGGCTTCGGAAACATTCAATTCATAAGCGATCTGTTTATTGAGTAAGCCATCCGATAGCATCCCTAAAACTTTATATTGTTGTGGTGTCAATGCCGCAATTTTTTCAGCCAAATCGTTGCCGGGCTGATTGGTCACAACCAGAGCTTCGGGGAAGTATGGGTCACCATTGAGCACTTTATTGAGTGCATTGACGAGCGTTCGCATATCACTGGATTTGGGAATAAAGCCGAAAGCACCATGCTTTTTCACTTGGGCAACAACCGCAGGTTCTTCACTGGCCGATACCACAACAATCGGTAAATCCGGATAGGTATTTTTGAGCTGAATTAAACCCGAGATACCATTACTACCCGGCATTTTTAGATCGAGCAAAACCAGATCGGGTTCGGCTTCTCTTGCCAGAAGGGTAAGCAGTGCATCGAGCGTATCTGCTTCTTGTAGATTGGCACCGCTCACGGCCATATGCACCGATTGAAAGAGTGCATTACGGAAGAGGGGATGATCATCTGCAATGATAATGGTGTAGTTGGCGTCCATTACAATTCATATGTTTACAAGTTATTAACCAAATTATTGTTCCGTTTATAGTTTTGAACAATATCGAAGCTCGAAAACTCTGAACTCTATCCCCTTTTTTGTATACATCTGTGCGCATTGTTCCCTAATTGTATGTTGATATACCCAAGTAACCTCAAGATGCAGCGCGCTGAGCATGGCGGCTGGCGCTGTTCTTACCGTTCGGCTCGGTTATAACGCATATTGGTGAAGGTGGGCTAAGAAGTCATCTGCGTCCAGAAAACCAGTGATTCGGGCTTGAGGAATACGCGTTCCTGTCGAATTCCAGAAGCTGAGCGTGGGTAATCCGAGCACGCCTAAGTGGTTCAGCAATGCTTTATTTTGCGCATTGTTTGCCGTGACATCTGCTTGAATGAGACGATAATTGGCGAGTTTTTGCTGTACGGCATGCTTTGAGAACGTATATTTTTCGAACTCTTTACAGGCGACACACCAGTCGGCATAAAAGTCGATCATGACGGGTTGTTGATTCGCTTTTGCTAAGGCGAGTTGTTGTGCCAGTTCATCGACAGTCTGAACCTGAACAAAAGACAATGACTCAGCATTTGCTGGGGAAGTGAGGATGCCGGAATACAACGCTACTGGTGTCAGAGAAAGCCCGACGCCGGCCAAAGACAAGACGAGGAGTAACGTCTTTCTGAACTGATTGGTCACAGAACGGAGGCTGGTCATCAATATCCATAGGAAAAGACTCACACCAAGCAGCGTCCATAAGCTGGCTGACCATAATTCGGGAATGATTCGTTCCAGAAGGAAAATGGGTGCAGCAAGGAGGATGAAGCCGAACAGCGTTTTAATTTTTTCCATCCATGGCCCTGACTTCGGCAGAAAACGCTGACCGAAGACCGCAATCATAATCAAAGGTATCCCCATCCCAAGCCCTAACAGATAAAGCGCGATACCACCGAGCATCAAGTCCCCGGTTTGTGCCACATACAGTAAAGCACCAGAGAGTGGCGCGGTGGTGCAAGGGGAACAGATCAGTCCTGAGATAGCGCCCATGATGAAAACGCCAACCTGACGGCCACCTGATTGTTTCTGACTGAGATTATTCAGGGCTGTTTGCAAGGTCGCCGGCATTTGAATGGTATAGAGACCAAACATGGAGAGTGACAGCAAAATGAAAAGCAGGCTGAAAGTAATCAGGATGGCTGGGCTTTGCAGCGCTGCCTGAAATTGTAATCCCGCAGAGGCGACGACAAGTCCGAGTAATGTATAGGTGAGGGCCATGCCCTGAACATAAATAACGGCCAGCCCGAAAGCTTGTTTCTTATTGAGGTTGTTCTGGCCAAGCACAATACTGGTGACAATCGGATACATAGGGAAAACACAAGGTGTGAAGGCTAATCCAATGCCGAGAAACAGGAATAGCATAACCGTCCATAAGTTTTCTCCCAGTGCATCTGCTAACCGATTTTGTTCAGCCTGCGGTGGCTGGACGCTTTGTTGTTGCAATTGCTGACCGGACTGAGATTCGACACCGTTTGATGCGGAACTCTCTGAATCGCGAGTTGCTGTCGGAAGCGGTGCAATCGGAACTGTGCGCACTTCTGGCGGGTAACAAAATCCCTGTGCGGCGCAGCCTTGATAGCCGACTTGAATCTCGGCATTTTCTCCCGCATCAGCCAGTTCTAAAGTAATTTGAAGTGGGGTGGTATAGATATTGACATCACCGAAAAATTCGTCATGGTGCGACTCTCCTTGACGCATGTGAGTCGAGACAATACGGACCTGTTGCGGGTTAAAACTCAATTTATGCTGATACAGATAGTAGTCAGGTTGAATATCCCAACTTAGCGTTAATTGATTTCCTTGTTGATAAGCAAGAAAAGGGAATGCCTGATCGACGGTCACAAATCGTGATTGATTCGGCGTAAAAGCTGAGGACAACGGTGAATCAAACTGTTGTGCCTGAAGTGGTAATAAGGCCGATACCAGCACTGTCAAAATGAGAAAGATTGAACGCATAATTGTACGTATTAAAAGATATGTTTGACTTGAATGAACTCATCATAACGCAAGTTTTCCGACAAATGCGAGAGATAGAAGTCAGTCTTGGGCAGTTCGATCCAAGTATTCGACCAAAAGCCAAAAAAGCCGATAAATCTCTGACGATATGCTCAGGATGTAGAGAGGAATTTGTGCAGCAAGGCCGGTATTTGAGTTGACAGGGGTAGAAATACATACGGCGATATCCGGAGGGATATCGCCGTATGTTCAACGCAAAATAATGACTTATTCGTAGCGTTTCGCTTTATATTGAGGATGTCTCAGGTTTTCGACGGATAGAATATCGTCTACTTCAGTTTCAGTGAGCAAACCGCGTTCCAGAACAACTTCGCGGACACTCTTACCGGTTTGAGCACAGATTTTGCCAACAATATCACCCTCATGGTGACCGATATATGGGTTCAGGTAAGTCACAATGCCGATTGAGTTGAACACATAGTTCTCACAAACTTCTTTGTTAACTGTAATGCCGTCAATACACTTATCGCGTAGATTGATACATGCATTAGACAGAATTGAGATTGACTCAAACATTGCCTGACCGATAACGGGTTCCATGACGTTCAGTTGGAGTTGTCCTCCTTCAGCGGCAAAAGAGATGGTATTGTCGTTACCCAACACTTTAAAGCACACCTGATTGACGACTTCAGGAACCACTGGGTTCACTTTCGCCGGCATAATGGACGAACCAGCTTGAAGTTCTGGCAGGTTCAGTTCATTCAGTCCTGCTCTTGGTCCGGAAGAAAGCAGACGTAAATCGTTACAGATTTTAGAAAGTTTCACTGCCAGACGTTTGAGCGCACCATGTGTCATCACATAAGCACCACAGTCAGATGTCGCTTCAATTAAGTCTTCTGCCGGAACAACATCGACACCAGTAACTGCTGCCAGATGTTTCACAGCCAGCGCCTGATAGCCTTCAGCAGCATTCAGACCGGTACCGATAGCGGTTGCACCTAAGTTGACTTCAAGCAGAAGCTTGGACGTATATTCCAGCGCACGGATCTCTTCATTCAATGTCACCGCCCAAGCATGGAATTCCTGACCAACGGTCATCGGTACAGCATCTTGGAGCTGAGTCCGACCCATTTTGAGGATATTGCTAAATTCATGGCTCTTAATTTCAAATGCTTCTTTAAGATAACCAACTGAACTCACTAGTTTTTGTACACTGTTAAACACAGCAATGCGGAACCCGGTTGGGTAAGCACAGTTTGTTGATTGACTCTTGTTGACATGATCATTGGGGTTGATCACATCGTATTGTCCTTTTTCTTTCCCCATCAGTTCTAGCGCAAGGTTGGCAATGACTTCGTTGGTGTTCATATTGACCGAAGTCCCTGCACCGCCCTGAAATACATCTGACGGGAATTGATCCATACACTTCCCTGTTTCGAGAATAACATCACATGCTTGGATAATATAAGATGCAATCTCTTTTGGAATCACGCCTAGTTCTTTGTTAGCAAGGGCTGCCGCTTTTTTGGTCATGACCATGCCACGAACAAATTCAGGGACATCTGAAATGGTGACATTGGAGATATTGAAGTTTTCTACAGCTCGTAAAGTGTGGATGCCGTAATATGCATCAGCAGGGACATGACGTTGACCGAGTAAATCTTCTTCCAGACGGGTAGCGGTTTCAGCAACTGCTTCAGAGAGGGTAGTCATAGTATAGGATCCTTAGGTAACTCAACTTCGTAGTTATCAATTTATAGGGATTAATTCTTCAAAGAATCCATTCTGGTAGTGTTAACGTTTGGAAATCCGACCGAAACGCGTAGAACATCATACAAAGTCTACTGGATAAAAAAAGTAACTTGATCACCTTTTTCACTACCGACAATAACTTTATTGTCTTTAGCTACTTTGCACAACGGTCAATTGTTCGATTCCATGAGCGGAAACACAATTTTTTCCTTTTTTCTTAGAACGATAGAGTGCTTTATCTGCGTTGACGAAGGACTGATGATGATTGGATGTGATTTCTGCAATTCCGACACTGATCGTGGTGTCGTATTCTTGCCATGACTCGATAGCAAGACAGATCCGTTCCATCAATTTCTGCGATGTTTTTACATCGGCATGTTGAATGATAACCGCAAATTCATCGCCACCGATGCGCGAGATAAAATCAGTATCACGCAGGATCGACAACATTTGATTGGCTAAACGTAGCAGAACCTGATCACCGACTGAGTGTCCGTAAGTATCATTGATCCGTTTGAAGTCATCGACATCAATGATTGCCAGACTGCTTTTGGGTTGATTGCTATACCGTTCCTGCAATCTTGAATAGTGCAATAACGTTTGGTTAAATTTTTTCTTATTCCAGAGCCCGGTCATCATGTCCCGTTCATTCTTCTCTTTGAGCTCTAAAATCGCATTATAGTGTTCAGAGATATCACTGAATGAATAAACATAGTGGCTAATCTGTTTGATGGAACCTTCAAGCGCCCGAACTTCCACTTTACAGACATGTGGTGGATCCTCATTACCAATCTGTACTTGTCCCTGCCATTCTCCGCTTGTTTGGAGTTGTCTGAGAATATTTTTATATTTTGCTGTGGCAGGTTGTAAATCGAGGATGTTTTTTCCTTGAATATCAAACTGCTCGGTGCCGAAAAGTTTACAGAAACGTAGATTGGCTCGCAGAATGATATGGTTTGCATTCGTGAGTGCGACAGCAACACTGTTGTCGAGTACGACCTGATTGAATGTTTGTTCTAATCGATTAATGAGATAACTTTCCCATAATAGGGCAAAGAAACCGGCAATAATGCCAAAGAAGAGCAACAGCATGATGACGGTCATCTGGATCTCTTTATTTCTCTGAGCAAACCCTTGCTCGATGAGGTGATGTGGATACATGGTCATCAACGTCATGTCATGGTTATTACCGAATAGCGGCGTCTGAAATGGTTGAAACACGTATAAACCGTCATCGGTCAGGAGGCTACCGGATTGATAGGGGGTATGATGAATATACTCCCATAGTTTGGGGTGCTCATAAGCAAGGTTGATGTTTTCCCGCGCTTTGATCAATCGGCCAAAGAGCTTATTTTTATTACTACTGAGAATGTAATAACCACTTTTATCAATAAAATCAACTGAGTAGCCTAGATCGTTGGATGTGATGTTTTTGATAATGCCTAAGACTTCAAGATTCGCAATGAAATATCCCAAGCGTTGTTGGTCATGAACAATTGGATAGATTATGCGAAATCCCGGTTTGTATGGGGTCACAATTTGGCCGAATTCTCGCTCCAGATCGATCCCAAAATACCCCTGCTCGCCTGGAGCAAGTCTTTGTGCATAATAAAAATAATCACGTTTGCCTTTATTCTGTAACGCATTGTCCGGCACGACATAGGGTTGACTCATCTGCGGCGTATAATCGATACGAATGATTTCTTTCCCTTGATGATCGATGTAGCGCAACTGGTAGAAAAACTCGACATTTGCTGCTGTCAGATACCATTGATTTTTAAGATAATTACGGTAGGTCGGGTTTCCCGTTCTTGCAAAGTCGAGCAGTAAGGGAGAGTGGCTCAGTTGTGCAAAATTCTGTTGGATGAGCTTACTCACCTGAGTCGCTTTGGTTTCAATATGTCCAAGATATTGTTTACTTTGTGTTTCGAGCTGTTGAACAAAGAAACGATGGGCTTCATTGCTGAGATGGAGATAGTATCCGAAAGGGATCACGGATAGACACAGCCATATGAATAGCATCTTTGTGATGGTTCTTTTTGCTCTTTTCATTATGCGACTAACTGACTATTTATTTCTTAAAACGTAGATCAAGATCCGCGAGGATACCAGAGAGAATGGGCTATTTGGGCTGATTATCTCACCACTTCGATTAATTTCGTTGATAAAACAGTCCAGTGGAAAACAGCACAACGAGGCGATATTTCTTTTTTTCTTGGAAAGTCTGTCTGTGAACTGATTTTAAGCAAGGACTGTTATCAAAATAGTAAAGAAGTGAAACACAGGGGTCGGTTTTATGGATAGATTTCGTTACACTCGACAGGTTTGCAGACCTATAACAGGAGGCGCTGTGTTTCCCATTATCTTATTTTTATTTATTGCAGTTCCAATCATCGAAATTGGGTTATTTATTCAGGTCGGTGGATATTTGGGATTGTGGCCGACTATCGGTCTGGTTTTGATCACTGCATTTGTCGGAGCATCTTTGGTGCGAAGTCAGGGATTACAGACCCTGCTGACGATGCAACAGCGACTACAGGATGGTGAACTACCGGCACAACAGATTCTGGAAGGGGTATTACTGGCGGTTGCCGGGGTACTGTTATTGACGCCGGGTTTTATGACGGAT
The DNA here is from genome assembly GCF_002196515.1 of Vibrio gazogenes. Classification (NCBI taxonomy): domain Bacteria; kingdom Pseudomonadati; phylum Pseudomonadota; class Gammaproteobacteria; order Vibrionales; family Vibrionaceae; genus Vibrio; species Vibrio gazogenes. Next base: position 2,221,662 of record NZ_CP018835.1, read on the forward strand.
CTGATGGGGATGTTTGTTCTGCTGCCGGGACCACGTGCAATGCTGGCACGTAAGCTGATGGACAAAGTCGTCATTCAAGGGAATGTCCAACAACCATTTGGCCCCAGAGCCCCTCATGATCGGGAATCTCATCGCGGTAACACTTACGAAGGTGAATATGATCGCAAAGACGATGATGATGATCATGATAAATTGAATTAATGTAAAACTGCATTTTAGAAATAACCACTAAAAATAAGAATAGGCGTCAATTCTATGTTTCACATTGCATTATATTGTCCGAATATTGCCCAGAATACCGGTAATATCATTCGGTTGTCGACCAACAATGGCTGTCATCTTCATTTGATCGAGCCATTAGGTTTTGATCTTGAAGAAAAAAATCTGCGTCGTGCCGCCCTTGATTACAGAGACATGGCGAAGGTCAGTGTCCATCCTAACTACGAAGCATTCTTAGCGGCGATTGGCGAGCAACGGATCTTCGCACTGACGACCAAAGGTTCCAGACCTCATGATGAGCCAACTTATCAAGCCGGTGATGTGTTGCTATTTGGGTCTGAAACAGCGGGGTTACCTGATGACATCCGCAATGGTTTCCCTGAAGAGCGCAGAATTCGGATCCCGATGCTGCCCAATGCGCGTAGCATGAACCTCTCGAATTCTGTGGCGGTTGTGAGCTACGAAGCGTGGCGTCAGCTTGGTTTTCCCGGCGGGAAGTAATCGCGACTGAATCTATGCCCTTTAAGCCAGCCCTCTCGGCTGGCTTTTTTCTGTATAATCCTTTCTCGCGTTATGGTCACTCGAGCTCACCGATTGAATTGAGAGATCAATCTGTCATATCCAGCGGCAGGGTGATGCTAATCATCAGTCCGCCCATAGTGCTTCGGCTGGCTTGAATCGTGCCTCGATGCTGGCGGATGGCATTCTCGGTAATCGCAAGCCCCAGTCCGGTGCCTCCGCTATGGCGTTCTCTGGTGGTTGAGACGCGATAAAATGGGCGAAAGATATTCGCCAATTCATCATCTGGAACGCCTTCACCGTTATCTTCAACACAGAGTGTCAACTGTTGTGGTGTATCACTGAACGTGATTCGAATTTGATCTTTGCCGTAGTAAATCGCATTACGCACTATATTTTCGACGGCACTCATCAGTTGCTGGGGGTTGCCTGAGATACATCGCTCCGGAATCGTTGAATAGGTGAGCGTCTTTGCCATCTGTTCTGCTTCGAAGGCTGCATCTTCAAGTAAGGTTTCCCATAAACTGGACAGGGGTTGTGTTTCTTGGTCGGAGTGGCTGTTGAGCTGCATTCTGGACAGTTCCAACAGTTCGCCGATCATCTGTTCTAAACGTTGAGCTTCGGTATCGATTCTTTCCAGTTCAGGGCCGGCTCCCTGTTTACGGGTCGCGAGTGCGGTTGCCATCCTTAAACGGGTGAGCGGTGAGCGCAGTTCATGCGAAATATCGGATAAAAGCCGTTGTTGCCCTGAAATCATCTCATTGACGGCACCGACCATGTGGTTAAAGCTCTGACCGGCTTGACGAAATTCGGTGGTTCCCTGTTCCAGAGAGCGATCAATCTGAAACTCGCCTTGCGCAACACGTTGTGATGCCAGCGCGAGTTTTTGAGCCGGTTGACTTAATGCCCATGCCAGCCAAAGCAGTAATGGTGTACTAATCAACATGACCACCAGTAGCAGAGACACTGGATGATCGAGCAAGCGAATAAAAAGGGGAGGCAGTTGATTGTCGGGGAAGGCGACGTAGAGTAGTAATGGTTGTCGGGCAAGATGAATTGGCATCGGCCCTGTCATCAGAAAATGGCCGTACAGCCGTTGCTGCGGCTGCTCGACTGAATCAATCCCAGTGATAAAGTTTTGGAGAATCCGGTTGCTGATCATCTGATTGCCATTGATCATCAAAATGTTACCTGCCATATCGGTTAGAAACAGATGGGGTTTGTCTTGATTCTCCCTGAGCAGGCGATGGTGCATATTGCGTCTGGGTTGTCTGGTGAACTGGGCGGATAATGCTCTGAGAATGGGAGTGAGCGCTTGTTCTCCGGCAAATCGGGTTTCAAGATTCTCTTTGATTGCCGTCAGACGTTGCCGTTCCGAACTCGGTAAGTCTCTGGCTTTTCTCGGGTCAAGGTTTGGCAACAAAAGCACGACGATCAAAATCAGGAACATGGTGAGCCAGAACATGGCAAAGATTCGACCATAGAGGCTGTTTAACTTAGGAAGATGCATCAGTCCTCCGCAATCATCAGGTAGCCGCGGCCACGCAATGTTTTGATTCTTTCCCGGCCATCACTGCGGGGTGGGAGTTTTTTCCTCAGGTTGGAGACATGCATATCAATGGCCCGGTCAAATGCTGCCAGTCGTTTCCCGAGCACATCCAGACTCAGCGTTTCTTTCGTGAGTGTTTCTCCCAGGTGCTGGACAAAGTGAGTCAGCAGTGCAAATTCTGTTGTGGTTAACTCAAGCAGTTGATCGTTGCAGTATGCTTCTTGTCTTTTCGGGTAAAGACGTAAGTCCTCACTTTTGATCTCTTCATTTGATTGATGTGTCGGTGCGTATTGGGTGCGACGGAGAATGGCACGGATTCGGGCCAGCAGTTCCCGGTCACTGAACGGTTTTGGCAGATAATCATCAGCACCAAGCTCAAGACCAATCACCCGATCAATTTCTTCCCCTTTGGCTGTCAGCATCAGCACAGGTGTTTGAGCATATTGAGAAGCGGAACGAATTCTTTTCAGCGTTTCCATCCCGTTCAGCTTGGGCATCATTACATCCAATAAGATGATATCTGTCCGTTCATCAAGCATATGTAGGCCGGCTTCCCCATCGTGGGCTTCTGTAACACTGAATCCTTCAAGGCTGAGCACTTCCTTGAGTAGTGCGGTTAACTCAGTGTCATCATCAATGATTAGGATATGGGGCATCAGTGGTTCTCCGCAGAGTTCTGTGAACGTTGTATCTTTGTCAGCCGGTGAGCTTACCAATAGTTTACCTTTAAATTTCACGGATAAAGATCGTTTGGTCCCTCATTTACACTCTTTTACCTACGCTATACACCCGTTGACCTTACAGAATGTAAGCTTAATTTACAGATACACGAAAGGCTGATGTCGATCAGTCTACCCACCAAGAGGTAACAGAGATGAACACTTTAACAAAAGTAATATTGGCTGCTGTTGTGCTCCCGTTCACGCTCGGCAGTATGAATGTTTTTGCCGGATATCAGAACCATCATGGCGGTGGTCAATGGGGGAATCAATGTTCCGAATGTCAGCGTTATGATCACCGTGGGATGTTTCGGACACTCAACCTGACGCCAGAGCAGCAAAATCAACTGACAGCACTCCGACAAAAGCATTGGGAGCAAAGGCAGACTCGGATGCAAAATTATCATCAAGAGATGACGCCTATTTTACTGGCAAAAAGTTTTGATGAGAAAGCCGCTCAGACATTGGCTGGCAAAATGGAAAACGTGCGCATTGACCGGCGCGTAGAGATGATGCGCCAACGGCATGAGATGTTGAATATTTTGACCCCCGAGCAACAAAAACAATGGCGGAAGATGTTTCAAGAAAGATCATTCGGTCGTATGGCAGGACAGGGTCAAGGCGGTGGTCCTCGCATCATGATGAACCAATGGTAGAAGCGCATTGGCGTTTTTGAGGGAATGTTGAGTATGGTGAAAGCAAGATGTCCGTGAAATAAAATAATGTCTGTGAAGTCATATGGCGTTGGTGACGAAAGGGGTGACAGGGATGCACCTCTTTCTTGTTTACATGATCAATAATTATTATCATTTTCATGTTTAAAATCAGATAATTATATTTATGGGTGATAAATAAATCACCTGCAATAGCGCTGATTTCGTTATATAGTTAACCATTATTGATGACATTCATTCAGAGTTTTTGATGCACTCAAATTATATTCGCTTAGTGAAATCAGCAGCATGGAGTGCGACCATTGTCGCGGTTACGTTGCTGATCATTAAAATGTTTGCTTGGTGGCATACCGGTTCAGTCAGCTTACTTGCGTCGGTGATTGACTCTTTGCTCGATATTGCCGCATCGGTGGTTAACCTGTGGGTGGTCCGCTATGCACTTCAGCCGGCAGATCGGGAACATACATTTGGTCATGGGAAAGCAGAATCTCTCGCTGCACTGGCACAAGCGATGTTTATTTCGGGATCGGCCTGCTTCTTGTTTCTGAACGGGGTTGACCGTTTCTTCCGTCCTCAGCCGCTACAAACACCGGAGCTGGGGATCTACGTGAGTGCGCTGGCTATCGTGGTGACCTTCCTGTTGGTTCGGTATCAGAAGTATGTGGTGAAAAAAACCGGGAGTCAGGCGATTGCAGCGGACTCTTTGCACTATCAGTCTGATTTATGGATGAACATTGCAATTATGATCGCATTAGCGATGAGTTGGAAAGGGGTGACCCAAGCCGATGCAATCTTCGCCGTCGGGATCGGGATTTATATTTTATATAGCGCGTACCAGATTATTCATGAAGCGATTCAGACGTTATTGGATCGCAAACTGCCGGATGAAGAAATCAGTCACATCCGTCAGTTGAGTTTATCGGTTGAGGGCGTTTTAGGGATTCATGGTTTACGGACGCGAATGTCGGGACCGGTGCGTTTTATTCAGCTTCATCTGGAGCTAGATGATCATTTACCGTTGATTCAGGCACATGAGATTTCTGATCAGGTTGAAGCGCTATTGCTGGCGGAGTTTCCCGGTTCTGATGTGCTGGTTCACCAAGACCCTTATTCTGTGATTCTACAATCAGAATATGAGCAGAAAATGGCAGAATGGTCGTGAGGACGGTCAATACTTGACTGACGATTGGTTCTGATTCGGATGATGGTTTACGTGGTATCAGCACCAGTGATTTGAATACAACGGATAACCTGAAAATGGTATTTCAGGTTATCCGTGACGCTCTTTCTTATATCAGAACTTCGCTTCTAGCGTGACGCCAGAGTAGTCAGAATAACCGCGTAGCATGATTGAGTAAGTGCCCGCAGCGGCACGATCAAACGAGCATGACTCGTTATTTCCCGATTTGTAAGGACGACAGTCATAAGAACGGGTTCCCGCTTTCGCGCCATACTTCACATAAAGATCGGCATCCCCCCGGCCTCCCGACATCGAGATCTTAAAAGAACGAGATTCAGGCAGTTCGAATGTATACCAGCTTTGACCTGATGCCTGACCACTTAATCCGGTCAGTGGTTTGCCAACCTTCAACACCGGTTCCTGTTGATCTGCTACCGTTGAGTTTGCCATTTCGACAATGTAGGCGAGGCCGAGCCGAGCAAATTTTTGCGCGTGTTTTCCTTCGCGATCAGAATTGGAGAGTGTATCCCGTGAGGTATGAATATGCGGATTGTATTCAGAGAATCGGGCTTCAAAAGGCATTGATGCAGGATATCCGGCACCATGCCACGATGCATGATCCGAGCAGCCATAACCGCATCGGTCAAAGCCATATTTCAGATTTGGGAGATACTCATCCAGCAGTTTTGCCAGAAATGAATTCAGATTGCTATCGGTATAGTCGGTCATGAAGACAATGTCTTCAGCAGAACCGGGGTAGTTTGTCATGTCCAACTGAAGGGCGGAAAGTACGTTTTTGCCTTCATTCTTATATTGGCTGGCGATATCTTGAGAGCCGCGTAACCCGACTTCTTCTGCTGCATAAGCCATGAAAGCAACTGTTCGTTTCGGTTTAAAGTTGTTTTCTGCCAGTACCCTGATGATTTCAGTCACACTCGCGATGCCCGATGCATCATCATCCGCCCCGGGGGCAACACTCTGAGCGTTGGTTCTTGAACCAATCGTGGAATCCAAGTGACCGCCAATCACAACAATTTCGTCGGGTTTTTCCGTCCCTCGAATGGTGAGAATGACGGATTTCTGCTGATAACCGGAGTGGCTGACTTGTTGCACGGAAGCATTGCGCCATGAAGCGGATAAATCCCGCCATTCACTGGCAATCCAGTTCGAAGCCTGTGCGCCGCTGAGGGTCGTATAGAAGCGATTCGTAAAGTCCGATAAGCTAGTGATTGTATCCGTAATTTGATTCGCGCTGATCAATGGAATCAACGGTTTGACAATATCTTGCTGACCAATGCCAACCGCAGCAAATGAACTGCTGGTTAATGGCACCCGGCTCGCTTCAACCGCACTTTGCTTAGAATCATGAACAATATAACCACCGCAGCGGTGATGTTCTTCATGCATGTTGTGCGATAGCTCGGCCAAATCCTGTGGATCAACCTGTCCAACCCAGACAAGTGGATTATCGACCACAGACTGAGCCTGAATCGGTTGAGTGACGGATTCCAGCAACGTGCCTTTTGCATCTGCACCTATCGATATCCAGACTTTGTTGGCGTCAGTCTGCGAGTCTTCTGCCGCGAGCAGTGATGTACTGAACAGTGTCAGTATGACCGCCAGACCGGTTTTTGTGTATTTCATATTGTTCTGATCTCCCTATCGTAGGCTCTTGATCTGAGTGGTAAAAAGGCGTTAAAGGCCAGCGTTACTAAACTAGCAAACCCAAGCAAGATAAGGGAATGAATCAATGCAAATTAATTCATAATCAGAATGTAAACAACAGTGAGCATAAGAATGTTAATAAATATTTATATTGTTTATATTTGTGTAAAATTGTGAATGTGTGACAGCCGTCCGTATTTCTTGTTGCCATCGAGACTGCTTATTGTAAGAGTCGGGGGAGTGCAATTTTTTAGACTATTTTGTATTCAATATTGCCCTTTACTATTGTTGATTCGCATAAGAAAAAAACTATACCCTGATGTGAATCAACAAAGAGTAATGACAAAGTTGCAATACTCATTCACAATATGAACACTTAATCTTCGGTGCAAAAAAAGATCGGGTAACATTGCAAAAAAAGTGACATGATGTGCTGAGAAGATCGGTTTGTTTTGACATCAACAACCGGATACAACTATCTATTAGAATGACATTCCCAATATTTTAGAGGGTGAGCATGATTAAAAAGATCGGGATATTAACAAGTGGCGGTGATGCTCCAGGGATGAACGCTGCGATTCGTGGCGTTGTACGCACTGCATTAGGCGCTGGTTTAGAAGTTTTTGGCATCTATGATGGCTATCTGGGGCTTTATGAAGACCGGATCGTCCAGTTAGATCGTTCGAGTGTTTCGGACGTGATTAACCGGGGTGGCACATTTCTGGGGTCAGCGCGTTTCCCTGAATTTAAAGAGGTTCACGTTCGTGAAAAAGCGATTGAGAACCTACAAAAGCATGGTATCGAAGCTCTGGTTGTGATCGGTGGTGATGGTTCTTATATGGGTGCGAAGAAGCTGACAGAAATGGGATATCCATGTATCGGTCTGCCGGGCACCATTGATAATGATATCGCCGGTACCGATTATACCATCGGTTATTTGACAGCTTTGAATACCGTGATTGATGCGATCGACCGCTTGCGTGATACTTCATCATCTCACCAACGGATTTCTATTGTTGAAATCATGGGACGTCATTGTGGTGATTTAACACTGATGTCAGCGATTGCTGGTGGATGTGAATATATTATTACCCCGGAGACGGGATTGAATATGGATGAGTTGATTTCCAATCTGAAAGATGGCATCGCGAAAGGGAAGAAACATGCCATTATTGCGCTGACTGAGCTGATGATGGATGCCAATGTTCTGGCGAAGAAGATTGAAGAAGCAACGAAACGTGAAACACGAGCGACTGTGCTTGGTCACATTCAGCGTGGTGGTCGTCCGACAGCATTTGATCGGGTTTTAGCGTCTCGGATGGGGAACTACGCGGTTCACCTTCTGCTGGAAGGTCATGGTGGTCGTTGTGTCGGTATTCAGAAAGAAGATCTGGTTCACCACGACATCATCGATGCGATCGAGAATTTGAAGCGTCCTGTTCGCCAAGATCTATACAAAGTTGCTGAAGAACTGTTTTAAGGTTTTTTCGTAGCACATATTAATAAAGACCGCAGAGAGCGGTCTTTTTTTGTATTGGATATTAAGTAAAGTGATTTTTTTTAGGACTGTGTCTGTGCTGACAAGCGCCTCCCAATATGTAGCATCGAGAGGGCTGTCACTTATATCAGACGATCCACATCCGTTCTTCCGGATCTTTTCTGTTCAGGTAATGCGTGGATTGAATCCGACGGATCGTCCGGCACTTACCGCGAATGAGCAGCGTTTCAGTGACGGCAATATTACCTTGACGCGTAACACCATCGAGCAAGTCACCTTTGGTGATGCCTGTTGCTGAGAAAATCACATTATCACTGCGGACCATGTCTTCCATCTTCAGCACTTTACCGGCTTCTACGCCCATGATCTGACAACGTTCGATCTCTTGCTGACCGATCTGTCGGTTTTCATCGCTATCCCCCTTGACTTCGTGACGAGGCAGAAGGCGGCCATGCATATCACCGTCTAGCGCACGAATCACGGCAGCAGAGACCACACCTTCCGGTGCGCCACCGATACAATACATCACATCCACTTCACTATTGGGCATACAGGTTAAAATTGAAGCGGCTACGTCACCGTCGGGAACGGCAAAGACGCGGACGCCCCACTGTTGCATCTCGGCAATGATTTGATCGTGACGAGGCTTCGCCAATGTAATCACGACCAGTGTATCCAGTGATTTACCTAGTGCTTGTGCGACATGTTCGAGATTCTGTTTGAGGGGTTGATTGAGATCGATACATCCTTTGGCTCCCGGGCCGACAACCAATTTTTCCATGTACATATCGGGTGCTTTCAAAAAGCTCCCTTTCTCCGCAGCCGCCAATACAGAGAGCGCGTTAGACTGTCCCATGGCGGTCATGCGAGTTCCTTCTATTGGATCGACAGCGATATCGACTTCATCGCCGCCCAACCCAACCTTTTCGCCAATATAGAGCATCGGGGCATCATCTATTTCCCCTTCGCCAATCACTATCTCACCCGTGATTTCTGTTTTATTCAACAGGCTTCGCATGACTTCGACAGCAGCACCATCCGCTGCATTTTTATCACCGCGCCCAAGCCATTTATACCCGGCTAAAGCTGCACCTTCGGTCACTCGGGAAAAGGCCATTGCTAAATCACGTTTCATGTGAACTCCATCTTGACGGAAAACTGAGAAATTTGCGTCGAATTTTAGCATATCCCGACGAAAACGTTTGCTGAAATGCTTATGGATAATTGCACTTGATCAAGCGATCCTCAGATCTTCAACCGTATTTTAGTGCTCAAGTGTGATGAAACCCGCCACGAAGAACAACAAAAGTAAGAATTGTGTCAATTGACGTCGGTTTTTTAATCGAATAGTGAAAATATTCAATATAGAGCGTGTTTCTCCAGCCATGGCTGAGTAGAATGAACAACTAGGTACAATCATCATTGCAAGCGCAGAATCGTAAAGGGTATAAGCATGTCTTTTGAAGTGTTAGAAAAATTAGAAGCCAAAATTCAAACTGCCGTTGATACAATCACACTCCTTCAAATGGAAGTTGAAGAATTAAAAGAAGAAAAACAGAAATTGATTGAAGAAGCGACTCAGATGAAAACGAGTCGTGATGAACTGGAACAGCGCGTACAGGACATGCAGCAAGAGCAGACTGCATGGCAGGAACGTATTCGCAATTTACTTGGTAAGATGGAAGAGATGGAGTAAGTCGCGAGGCTTTCTATATCAAAGCGATCTGGTCCAAGCTTTCTATCTCACAAACACGATATGAAAAATGCCGACATGTCTGTCGGCATTTTTCATGAGAGCGCCCATATACGATTTATGCTTGTGGCCGGATGCCCAGCGTATGGCATAGTGCATAGGTCATCTCTGCCCGGTTCAGTGTATAAAAATGGAAGTCTTTCACGCCTTCACGACAGAGTATCCGGACCATGTCGATGGCTTGGCTCGCACCGACAAGCTGGCGCGTCACGGGGTCATTGTCTAATCCGTCGAATTGTTTACTCATCCATCCCGGTACTTTGACATGGTTCTGTGCGGCAAAGCGAGATGCCTGATTAAAGTTGGATACTGGGAGTATGCCCGGTACGATTTCGACCTCGATACCAGCGCTGACACAGCGGTCCCGAAATCGCAGATAACATTCAACATCAAAGAAAAACTGAGTGATGGCACGGTTCGCGCCCGCATCCGCTTTACGTTTGAGATTCAGCAAATCAGCCTGAGCACTCTTGGCTTCAGGATGAACTTCAGGAAAGGCTGCGACAGAAATATCAAAGTCATGCCGGGATTTGAGTAAGGCCACCAAATCAGAAGCGTACATTTCCGGTTTACCTCTGCCCGGAGGAATGTCACCCCGGAGCGCAACTATGTTCTTGATGCCGTTGTTCCAGTAGTCATCGGCAATCTGACTCAACTCTTCGCGACTGGCATCAATACAAGTGAGGTGAGGTGCTGCTACTAATCCAGTCTGGGATTTAATTTCTTTAATAATGGTATGGGTTCTGTCCCGCTCTCCGGAATTCGCTCCGTAGGTAACCGAGACAAATTTGGGCTGTAAGGTTTTCAAGCGATGAACGGAGTTCCAGAGCGTTTCTTCCATTTGCGGAGTACTGGGTGGGAAAAACTCAAAAGAGACATTAAGGTCCCCGGATAATTCACTAATGTTCTGATTCAGTGCATCAATATGTCCAGCATATGAGTATCCCATCTTTTCTCTCTCCGTGAATGATGGTTAATCGAATCCAAATCGACGTTTAGACGTCTATATGTCTAGATATTCTATTGAATTGTTTTTAATGTCAACAATATAAGTATGAATATTATTCATGTTGATATGAAGGTTTTCACATCTATTTGTGTCTCAACTCATTTAGTTTAGAAACAAATCAGGAGCCTTTCGGCTCCTGAACGATGAAATATGTGATCGAGAATGGATTTGTTATAACAAGCTGGAAAGTAGATTAATATCTGACTGGATCGCCCCCGCAGTGACGTCTCGCCCGGCACCCGGACCGCGAATCACTAAAGGATTGTCTTTATACCATTTACTTTCGATGGCAAAGATATTGTCGCACGGCAGAAGATTGGCTAATGGATGCTCCCGATGTAAGGCTTCTACTCCGACGGAGGCCTTTCCTGATTTCTCCAAACGAGCGACATAACGCAGCACTTTATCCTCTCTCTGTGCTTTTGCCAGCCGTTCAGCAAGCTGAATGTCGAGTTGAGCACTTTGGTCAAGAAAGTCATCCAAAGAGAGGCATTGTAGTTCTTCCGGTACCAGTGATTCGACAGTGACTTGATTGGGTTCAATATCCAGACCGGACTCCCGCGCCAGAATGACCAATTTTCTCATCACGTCGGAGCCATCTAAATCATTTCTCGGATCGGGTTCGGTTAAGCCTTGTTGCCAAGCCAGATCAACCAATTCACTAAATGGAACCGTCCCGTCATATTGTTGGAATAACCAAGACAATGTTCCTGAGAAAATCCCGGACAGAGCGACAATCTCATCTCCGCTTTCCCGCAGATCTCTCACCGTATGGTTGATTGGCAGACCAGCCCCGACCGTTGCATTGTAGAACCAGTGACGGCTGATCTTTGCAAAAGAGTCTTTGACCTGATAGTAGTATTCGCTGCTTGATGAGCCTGCGACCTTGTTCGCAGAAATAAGGTGCATTCCCTGTTCTGCGATTTGAATATATTGCCCGGCGAGTTCAGCACTGGCAGTCACATCCAGTACAATGACATCATCATAGCCGCGGATCTGCCCGAGTTTGAGCAGCCATCCTTGACCATCGTTAGGCGTGGATTCTTCAAGAAAATGCTGTTCGACCTGTGTTGGGTCAATCCCCCGTTCATCAAACCAGTAGGTCTGACTATCGATGATCGCCACCAGTTCAAAATTCATTCCCCGGCGCTTTTCCAGTTCGGCTTTCTGTTCCGCAAAGAGCTTGAGCCAACTTGAGCCAATATTACCTTTGCCGCAGAGTGCGAGTGCCACACGTTTCTGTGCCTGAAAAAGGTGATTGTGCAGTTGGTTGACTAATGTGTCGATGGATGTATGACGTAGTATCGCGACCAGACTCAGCTCTGATTCACAGAGAAATTCAATCGGAGCTTGTTTGAGCTGTTGATAAAAACCGAAACAGTGGTTGGCATTTTTGGTCACGCCAGCCCCCACAGCAGCAACCAGTGAATAGCCTTCTTTGAGGCGAATCTCCGCTTCAATCGCGGCATCTTGCAAATAGGACAAAGCGCCAGCAGCAATTTCAGCCGTGTAAGCAAGCTGGATGCGATACTGGTCTTCTTGTTTATCATAAGCAAGCGGTGTGAGCTGGGCTCGCTTGAGTTGTTCTATCACCTGTTTGTATTGGCGTTGAAAATCATGTCCGCGTGAGAAACTCAGTTCAATCAGCAAGACTTCATCCAGAGACGTGATGATTTTGGCACCCCGTCCTGAAGCAAGTACCCGTTCAATATGAGTTGAGCCGGCTTCTGGGTCATAGCTACACCGGAGATGCAGATCAATCGCACTTTGCGCCACGGGCTGTAATGTCCGGCTGTGTAAGACGGGGGCCGCGAGACGAGCCAGTTCGCTGGCTTCATCCAGACGGAGCAGCGGCAGCAGGCAGGCATCAGTGACGAGTCTCGGGTCTGCACTGTATACACCGGCGACATCACTCCAAATGGTCACCCGCTCGACTTCGGCCAGTGCGCCAATAATGGTTGCTGAGTAATCGGAACCATTACGCCCCAGCAAAACGGTTTCTCCGGCTTCGTCTTGAGCGATGAAGCCTGTCATCACGATCCGTTGATGACCGTGTTGAGCCAGAATTTCTTTCAGCAGCGGGTACGACTGAGCACGGTCGATTTCCGGTTGGGTCTCTCGGTGAGCGCGTAAAAATGCTCTGGCGTCTTGTGCAATTGCCATTAATCCTTGCTGATTGAGTAATGCGGCCATTAAACGGGATGACCAAATCTCACCATGAGCCAATACGAACGCCTGTTGAGCGTCATCCAGTGGTGCACGGAGTTCTGCGAGGGTCATGCACTCATCCGTCAGCCGGTTTGTCAGTGCTTGAGCGGCTTCTCCTTCGAGCAAGTCTGCAATCAACTGGTGTTGAAAGTGTTGAATCTGCCCCAAAATTTCTTGGGCCTGTTGTGGCTCGACGGTGAGATTTTCAATAAAAGCAATGAGTTGATTGGTTGTTTTGCCCGCTGCAGAAACCACAACTAGATCGTGACTTTGCGAATACTCTTTGAGAATTTGAGCAACGCGGCGATAACATGCCGGATCAGCCAGACTACTTCCTCCGAATTTATGGAGGTGGCGTACGGTGGTCATCAACAATTCTCCTTTACCCAGTTTAGGGATTGATCCAGATCGGCAATCAAGTCATCGGCATCTTCTAAGCCGACCGAGAGCCGTAATAGTTGGAGCGAAATACCGGCCTTGTTGAGCGCTTCCTCACCCATCGCACGATGGGTCATTGTTGCCGGATGACAAATTAAACTTTCGACACCACCGAGTGACTCAGCTAATGAAAACAGATTGAGTCGGCTTACAAATTGTTGCAGCGCTTCATAGCTTCCCGCGAACTCAAAGCTGAGCATCGAACCAAATCCGCTTTGCTGTTTTTTCGCAATGTCATGACCGGGATGGTTGGGTAAACTCGGATGATAAATGGTTCCAATCAGTGCTTGAGACTGCAAGTAAGTGAGAATCTTCAGTGAGCTTTCTTCATGGCAGCGCATTCTTGCGCTCAAGGTGCGCAGCCCTCTGAGTGTCATATAACTATCGAATGGGGTACCGGAGGCGCCGATACAGTTTGCCCACCAAGAAAGCTGTTCAGCATGCGCTTCGGTTTTGCTGATGATTACACCGCCAATCACATCTGAGTGGCCATTGATATACTTTGTCGTCGAATGGATCACAAAGTCAGCACCCAGCGATAAAGGTTGTTGGTAGACTGGGGTCAGGAAGGTATTATCAACAGCGACTAAAGTACCGACCTGTTTTGCCTGCTGACAGATTTTTTTGATATCAACGATGCGAACGAGCGGGTTGGATGGTGTTTCCAGCAAGATAAGTTTCGGTTTCTGGGCGAAAGCTTCCGCGAGCGCTGCATCGTCGCATTGATCAACGAATGACACTCGGAAGTCACCTTTATTGGCGCGGGAATTGAATAAACGATATGTGCCGCCATAGCAGTCATTCGGTGCGATGATGAGATCATCGGGGCCGATAAAGGCAGAAACCCATAGATTAAGCGCTGATGTACCACAGTTGGTTATCACGGCGCCCTGACCGCCTTCCAGTTCGTAAAGTGTTTGTTCCAGCAGTCCGCGGTTCGGATTACCGGAACGGGTATAATCGTACTGAGGGACTTCACCGAATGCCGGAAATCCATAATTCGTTGAGAGGTAAATCGGTGGAACGACAGCATGGTACTGCGTGTCTGACTCAATACCCGTTCGAACGGCGATGGTTGCAGGTTTATGAGTGCTCATATGTGATTCCTTTCTACTTGATGACAGATGTCGTTCATGACTGTAGATCTCAGTCGATACGGATTGGACATGGCTGCTCACTTTACTGATTTTTTAATAAGACGTCAATACTTCTAGACGTCTATATGTCTTTGCTTGTAGCAGTAAATAAAGCTAAAATTAACACCTACTTTTTTTGATAATAATGACGAATTCCGGCAATGAGGGGAAGCAATGGCTGATTGGAATGGTGAATACATAAGTCCTTATGCTGAACATGGTAAGAAAAACGAGCAGGTCAAGAAAATTACGGTTTCTATCCCATTGAAAGTTCTCAAAGTATTGACTGATGAACGGACAAGACGCCAGATCAATAATTTACGTCATGCAACAAATAGTGAGCTTTTGTGTGAGGCGTTTTTACATGCATATACTGGTCAGCCTTTGCCGACGGATGAAGATCTGCGTAAAGATCGCCCGGATGATATTCCCACTGAAGCAAAAGCAATCATGACCGAAATGGGTATTGAATTTGAATCTTATGATGATTAATTCACAGGGGGCGGACTTCTCAGGTTGATAAAGTGTTTTCCGTCATGCTGGCTGATTTGGACGTATTGCTTTAACCTCAGAGAATATGAAATCAATTTCTTCAACAAAGGAAACAATACATCAGGTTGGTTGTTTCCTTTGCAGATAAGGGACGTCTGATATGATCTATGTGCACTACCTTGAACAATCTCGGGCATTACGTGTGGTTTGGTTGTTGGAAGCGCTCGAACTCGAATATGAAGTGGTTCATTATAGCCGGGACCCAAAGACTTGGGGGGCCCCGGAATCTTTGAAGGCGGTTCATCCGTTAGGCAAGTCTCCGATGATTGTTGATGGCGAACACACGATTGCCGAGTCAGGCGCTATTATCGAGTATCTGCTCGATACCTATGACCACCAACGCCGTTTCCGGCCAGAATCAGGGCAAGCTTTACTGGATTATCGCTATTGGTTGCATGCCGCTGAAGGTTCTTTCATGATGTGGCTGGTGATGCGGCTGATCTTTATCAAATCGAGAGAAAAACTGCCATTTTTGTTACGTCCATTGATAGGTTCTTTTCTCAACAAGATGGATCAGATAGTGATTGAGCCTCGAGTCTCTACTTTCTTGCGTTATATTGATGATACGCTTGCGCAACGTTCATGGTTTGCCGGAGAGCAGCTCAGTGGTGCCGACTTTCAGATGCATCTGGTCTTACAGCTTGCTGATATGCGGGCGGATTTGTCTGCCTATCCCAATATTCAACGCTATCATCAACAGGTTGTTCAACTGGCGAGCTATCAGCAAGCACTGCAAAAGATCCCTGATTGAATCAAAAATTTAAATGCAAGTGATAAAAAGAGGATACACATCGTGTATCCTCTTTTTGTATCTGTGATGTTCTGCCTGTTTGTTCGATTAATCTTGCATATAGCCTTCAGGCATTGAAATCCGAGCAACGCCTGAATCAACAGCGGCTTGCGCAACAGCTCTGGCGACTCGTGGCAACAGCCGTGGATCCATCGGTTTAGGAATAATGTACTCGGGACCGAATGAGAGGCTGTCGATACCAGCTGCTGTCAGCACTTCTGCCGGCACATCTTCTTTGGCAAGTTGGCGGATCGCTTCAACTGCTGCAATTTTCATTTCATCGTTAATTTCGCTGGCTCGAATATCCAGTGCGCCACGGAAAATGAACGGGAAGCAGAGAACATTGTTGACCTGATTTGGGTAGTCAGAACGCCCTGTTCCCATGATTAAATCGTTGCGGACTTGGTAAGCCAGTTCT
Organism: Vibrio gazogenes; assembly: GCF_002196515.1. Lineage (NCBI taxonomy): Bacteria > Pseudomonadati > Pseudomonadota > Gammaproteobacteria > Vibrionales > Vibrionaceae > Vibrio > Vibrio gazogenes. Next base: position 2,237,989 of record NZ_CP018835.1, read on the forward strand.
GGTTTGATTTCTGGGTCTGGGTTTGAGCAAGCAAATACGATTGGTTTTTCAGCCATCAATGCTAATGCTTCCGGTGGCAGGAGGTTCGGGCCGGAAACACCAAGGAATAGGTCAGCATCTTGAATGACATCTTCTAAGGTTCTCTTATCTGTATTATTAGCAAATAACTGTTTGTGCTCATTCAGATCTGTACGACGGGTGTGAATCACACCTTTGCGGTCCAGCATATAGATCTTCTCACGCATGGCACCGCATTTGATCAACAGTTCCATACAGGCTACGGCTGCTGCACCAGCGCCCAGACAAACGATCGTACACTCCTTCAGGTCCTTTCCCTGTAGCTCAATTGCATTGAGCATGCCTGCCGCAGTGACGATTGCTGTACCATGTTGATCATCATGAAATACGGGGACGTCACAACGTTCGATAAGACGTCGTTCGATATCAAAGCAATCCGGTGCTTTGATATCTTCCAGATTAATGCCACCAAAAGTATCAGCAATATTTGCAACCGTCTCGACGAACTCATCAATGGTACGGTGTTTCACTTGAATGTCGAACGAGTCCAGACCTGCGAATCGTTTGAAAAGCAATGCTTTTCCTTCCATGACTGGTTTGGATGCCATCGGCCCTAGATTACCTAACCCAAGGATAGCTGTCCCGTTAGAGATAACGGCGACGGTGTTTCCTTTCGCTGTATATTTGTAAATATTATCGACATCCTGCGCAATCTCACGGACAGGCTCGGCAACACCAGGACTATAGGCTAAAGCGAGATCCGTAGCCGTGTCGGCTGGTTTGGTGAGTGTGATCGCGATTTTTCCTGCGGTTGGAATGGCGTGATAATCCAAAGCTTTCTGGCGAAATGCTTGTTCGGGAGTTAAATCTTGGTGGTTGTCTTCAGACATAGGGTCGTGTCTCGTTGTCATGTTGATAGGGAAAGAAACTGTATTCTAATGGATGTCTGGGAAGCTGCCTAGGCGTTCATGGTATTATGTGTTTAAAAATTGCATAAATATGTAGAGGTAGGAGGAGTTTATGCTGATATATTCTGTTTTATGCAACAATCACGTTGATGTCACAAAGATGCCAGTCTATCAATAGAGAGTCAGGAATCGCTTGGTGTGTCTTGCGTCGGGGGAAATCATAGGCGTTTGGGAAAATAAAAAGGACACGCAATGGTGTCCTTTTTGAAATTCTCAGCGAAGAGAGATTATTTTTTGCCGCTGCTAAGCGCACCGAAACGCTTGTTGAAGCGATCTACACGACCACCGGTATCAACGATACGTTGTTTACCAGTATAGAATGGGTGACATTTGTCACAAACATCCAAGTGCAGAGAATCTTTGTTCAGTGTTGTTTTGAATTCGAAAGCGTTGCCGCAAGAACATGTTGCGCTTACAACTTTGTATTCTGGATGGATACCAGTTTTCATGGGAGAACCTCAAAATCGGGCCATGTCGCTATCCGGATCGTTGCCGGACACCACATGTCAGTTAATCATATCGTCTTACATCGGTTGTGATACGGGCTCCGTATCATCAAGGCGCGCTATATTAAAGAATCCATGAGCGGTGATCAACTAGTTTTGCTGTTATTTTCACCATTCTTATTGCTGTCTCGAATTTCACGATAGCTTCGATTAGACTGTTGTCCATTATTTTTACATCTGATGTTCAGTGATATGCATCCATCCATTGCCCGAGTGGCATTACCTGTCCCTTTAGATAAGCAGTTCGACTATCTGATACCAGCGCATTGTCAGCCTGTGATCGGTGGGCGGGTATCCGTGCCGTTTGGGCGACAGACATTGATTGGTATTGTGGTCGCACTTGGCGATGACTCTGAGATGAGTCCTGATGTGCTGAAACCGATTCGCTCTGTGTTGGATGAGCAGCCGATCTGGCCAGCCAGTCTATTTCGACTCTTTACTTGGTGCAGTCAATATTATCAATATCCACTCGGCGATACCTTGTCAAATGCGTTACCCGCGGCATTGAGAAAAGGGAAAGCCGCTGATTTTGCGACTTTGCGAGAGTGGAGCCTGACATCGGCCGGACGAGATAAGCTGATGCAGGGGCTTGGCCGTGCCGTTCAGCAGGCTAAGGTGCTGCGTTTGCTCGAAAACGGTACACAAAGTCATCAAGTCTTCATCGATGAAGAGATTAGTCGTCAGGTCTTGAACACGCTTGAGGACAAAGGGTGGATTGAAGCGATTGACAGAAAACCAGATCGTCAACCGTGGCCTCAGTTACTGGAAGACGAAGATGAAAAGCCGCAACTCAATATGGAACAGTCCGTTGCGATTGCAACAATCAACAGCCAGCACGAATTTGGTTGCTACTTATTGGAAGGTGTGACTGGCTCGGGAAAAACGGAAGTTTACCTGAACTTGATTGCTCCGGTCTTGAAGCAAGGAAAGCAAGCTTTGGTTCTGGTGCCCGAAATTGGTTTAACGCCACAGACGATTCAGCGTTTTCGCTCACGCTTTATGGTGCCTGTGGTCGTGATGCATTCCGGGCTCAATGAAACGGAAAGACTCAATGCATGGTTGTCTGCCCGCGATGGTCATGCGGGAGTGATCATTGGCACACGTTCTGCGCTGTTTACACCGTTTTCTGATTTGGGAATCATCATTGTTGATGAAGAACATGATACCTCATATAAACAGCAAGATAGCTTACGGTATCATGCACGGGATGTCGCCGTTATGCGCGCCAACCTTGAGCAGATTCCGATTGTACTAGGCTCGGCGACGCCTGCACTTGAGACCCTACAGAATGCACTCAGTGGTAAATACCACCATTTAACTTTGACACAACGGGCTGGTGATGCGGTTCCGGCAACCAATCGGGTTTTGGATGTTAAAGGACTTTATCTTGAAGGCGGATTGTCAGCGCCACTGATTGCTGAAATGAGAAAGCATTTACAGGTCGGGAATCAGGTTTTGCTATTTCTCAATCGGCGGGGATACGCCCCTGTGCTGATGTGTCATGAATGCGGCTGGGTTGCTCATTGTCAGCGCTGTGATGCACGTTATACCTATCATCAGGTCACACAGGAACTTCGCTGTCACCATTGTGGTTCCCAGCGTCCGGTCATGCATCAATGTCAGGATTGTGGCTCGACACAGATGGCAACGGTTGGTGTCGGAACTGAGCAGTTGGAAACACAACTGGCAGCGCTCTTCCCCCAATATCGTACCATTCGGATTGACCGGGACAGCACCCGAAGAAAAGGCACGCTGGAGTCGGCTCTCAATGCCGTTCATCGGGGGGAGTATCATATTTTAATCGGGACGCAGATGCTGGCAAAAGGCCATCATTTTCCACGCGTGACACTGGTTGGATTGCTGGATGTTGACAGTGCGTTGTACAGTCATGATTTTCGGGCATCGGAGCGACTGGCACAGTTATTTATTCAGGTTGCAGGTCGTGCCGGACGCGCCAGCCAGCCCGGTGAAGTGATTCTTCAGACGCATCATCCAGAGCATAGCTTACTTCAGGCATTGCTTAAAAAGGATTACCGTCACTTTGCCATGAGCGCGTTACATGAGCGGAAACTGGCATTGTTACCTCCTTTTAGTTACTTGACTTTATTTAAGGCCGAGTCAAATCAAGCTGAGCTTGGGGAAGATTTTCTCAGACAGGTCAGGCAGACGTTGGAGGTTCATCCGTTGTTTGATCATGCAACCTGTACGGTCTTAGGGCCATCTCCGGCACCCATGGCGAAACGAGCTGGGAAATATCGTTGGCAGTTATTGCTTCAAACGATGAGTCGGCCGGTGATGCAAAAACTGTTGATGAGTGCTAAACCTGTTATTCAAAGTTTACCACTCGCAGGGAAAGTTCGTTGGTCGCTCGATGTTGAACCACATGATCTGTCATAACCCCTCGTTTTCTATCCGGTCTTTCAGAAGCTTATCGGCGTGGATTGGTATTTTTGTCACGAGATAAAACCTATGTATCGTGATCTATTTCTCGTTTATGATGTAAGAAGTGTTAAATAGAACGTAACTTTATTCGTAGAAATGCTTAAACTATGGAAGCGCATACATCAAGCTCTTGATAGATATATCAAAAGTATGTGCATCAATTAGTTTTATAGCAAATACCATTTTGAAAGAGGGTTTTTATGTATGGCGACAATGAAGGATGTTGCTCAACTAGCGGGAGTGTCAACCGCGACCGTATCTAGGGCATTGATGAATCCCGAAAAAGTGTCGCCTACGACAAGAAAACGGGTTGAAGATGCAGTTCTTGAAGCCGGATACTCTCCGAATTCACTGGCACGAAATTTAAGACGTAACGAATCAAAGACGATTGTTGCGATTGTTCCTGATATCTGTGATCCGTACTTCACTGAAATTATCCGAGGTATTGAGGATGCTGCTGTCGAACATGGTTATTTAGTGTTACTTGGGGATAGCGGCCAACAGAAGAAACGTGAAAGTTCTTTTGTGAATCTGGTCTTTACCAAGCAAGCCGACGGTATGCTACTGCTTGGCACCGATTTACCGTTTGATGCCAGTAAGTCAGAGCAGAAAAATCTACCACCGATGGTGATGGCTTGCGAATATGCACCGGAGCTGGAATTACCGACCGTCCATATTGATAATCTGACGTCTGCATTTGAAGTAGTCAATTATCTCACTCAGATGGGGCATAAAAAGATTGGCGAGATTGCCGGCCCCGATTCAGCGGCTTTGTGTCATTTTCGTCATCAGGGCTATATGCAGGCTTTAAGACGTGCCGGCATTACGATGAACCCTGCTTATCATTACAAAGGTGATTTCAGCTTTGAAGCGGGTGTGAAAGCGATTCGGCTCCTGCTCGGGCTGTCTGAGCCTCCGGGGGCTGTTTTCTGCCACAATGACATGATGGCTATCGGTGCCATTCAAGAAGCCAAACGCTTAGGTGTCAGAGTGCCTCAGGATCTATCAGTGGTTGGTTTCGACGATATCAACTTTGCTCAGTATTGTGATCCACCGTTAACAACAGTCTCTCAGCCTCGGTATGAAATTGGCCGTCAGGCGATGCTGATGATGTTAGAGGTGCTTCGGGGTCACGATGTTCGGGCTGGCTCTCGTTTGCTCGAAACAAAATTGGTCATTCGTGAAAGTGTGGCTGCTCCTCGCGGATGACTCTTCGTGGATGACATTGGTGAACCGCAATATACTGGTGTGTATTGTGCTCAGAGTTGTGCTTCCGAATGGTCTTCTTTAACATACAGTCATTGTTTGTAAGGTAAGCATAATTTAGTGGCTAATAAAGACTATGTGAAACGGGGTAGTGCAGCAAAGAAAACTGCGCGTAAAACACCGAAGAAGCGCCCTTGGTTGAGTGGTACGCTTGCTGTGATTGTGGTAGCTGTGTTTGGATATGGCTTGTATACACTGAGTGTACAGCCGTCTCCGTCAGTCAAGCATGCACCTGTGGTTCAGAAACCCAAAGTGAAACAATCGACGCATGACAAGCAAAAGATCCTTCCTCCCCCTCCGACTGAAAAGTGGGATTATGTCGATACCTTGCCTCAGCGTGAGATTGAGGTCACCCCGAAGGCGCTGAAAGTATCAAAAATTCCGTACATAATGCAGTGTGGTGCATACAAGACGATGGCTCAGGCAGAAAAGCGGAAACTGGACATCGCTTTTCAAGGCATTAAAAGTAAAATCCGCAAGAGGGAAGATAGTAGCTGGTATCGCGTGGTGATCGGCCCTTACAAATTTAAACGTGATGCTGAACGCGATCGGCATAAACTTCAGCGCGCGAAGATTGAACCCTGCGCGATTTGGAAAGAGAAACAATAGACACATTTCTCCCTATCCTCCGGTGCTGGTTACAGCATTCCGGAGGAAATAACGACGATATCCCGCCTTTTGACTTGAATTCAAACAAGCTTGTCCTTATATAGTTTTCTAACACACTTTATAAAATGGAAGAGGTCCACTCGTGACTACAATCGTATCCGTCCGTCGTGATAATAAAGTTGTTATTGCCGGAGATGGTCAAGTTTCTCTGGGTAATACCGTGATGAAAGGAAATGCCCGCAAGGTGCGCCGCCTGTATAACGATAAGATACTGGCTGGATTCGCTGGCGGTACAGCGGATGCATTTACATTATTTGAGCGTTTTGAAAGCAAGTTGCAAATGCATCAAGGACATCTGGTCAAGGCGGCTGTTGAACTTGCCAAAGATTGGCGAAGTGATCGCGCCCTGCGCCGTTTGGAAGCGATTTTAGCCGTTGCTGATGAGACCGCTTCACTCATTATTACCGGTAATGGTGATGTTGTTCAGCCAGAACATGATCTGATCGCAATTGGTTCTGGTGGTAATTATGCACAGGCCGCTGCGACAGCTTTACTAGAAAATACCGATCTGGACGCGCAGGAAATCGCTGAAAAAGCGCTGCAAATTGCAGGGGATATCTGTGTGTTCACTAACCATTTCCAGACTATCGAAGTGCTTGATATTCCTCAAAGTGAATCATAGAAACTATTCGATAGCCTCTGCAATACAGAACAAAGGAAATAAGCATGTCTGAAATGACTCCTCGTGAAATTGTTCATGAACTCAATCGTCATATTATCGGTCAGGACAAAGCGAAAAGAGCGGTCGCGATTGCTTTAAGGAATCGCTGGCGCCGCATGCAGTTGGAAGAAAGTCTGCGTGTCGAAGTGACGCCCAAAAATATTTTGATGATTGGTCCTACTGGGGTAGGTAAAACTGAAATTGCTCGGCGTTTGGCAAAGTTAGCAAATGCTCCATTTATGAAAATTGAAGCCACAAAATTTACTGAAGTTGGTTATGTCGGTAAAGAAGTTGAATCGATCATCCGGGACCTGACCGATGTCGCGGTAAAAATGACCCATCAGCAAGCGATGGAAAAGGTGCAGTTCCGAGCCGAAGAGTTAGCTGAAGAACGCATTCTTGATGTATTGCTGCCACCACCGCGTGACTCCTGGGGTGAAGAAGAACGAGCTGAAGATAATTCCCATACCAGACAGGTATTCCGTAAGAAATTACGTGAAGGTCAGCTCGATGATAAAGAAATTGAAATCGATGTCGCAGCACCGCAAATGGGTGTTGAAATTATGGCACCTCCGGGTATGGAAGAAATGACCAACCAGTTACAGGGCATGTTCCAAAACCTGGCCGGAAACACGCAAAAGAAACGTAAGCTGAAGATTAAAGATGCGTTTAAGGCGTTAACGGAAGAAGAAGCTGCGAAACTGGTCAATCAGGATGAACTGAAAGAACAAGCCATCTTTAATGTTGAGAACCACGGTATTGTGTTCGTCGATGAGATCGACAAAATCTGTAAGCGTGGTGAAGTCTCCGGCCCTGATGTGTCGCGAGAAGGGGTGCAGCGCGATCTGCTGCCATTGATCGAAGGTAGTACGGTATCGACCAAGCACGGTATGGTCAGAACGGATCATATTCTATTCATTGCTTCCGGAGCATTTCAGGTTGCTAAACCGTCGGATCTGATTCCTGAATTACAAGGGCGTTTACCCATTCGAGTTGAACTGGAAGCGCTGAGTAGTGATGATTTCAAACGTATCCTGACTGAACCGAAAGCGTCGCTGACAGAGCAATATCAGGCGTTGATGGCCACAGAAAATGTGTCGATTGATTTCTCTGAAGATGGGATTGCGCAGATTGCGGATGCCGCTTGGCAGGTGAATGAAACGACTGAGAATATCGGGGCTCGCCGTTTGCATACGGTGATGGAACGCTTGATGGATGAGATTTCCTTCGATGCGACCGATAAAGCAGGCTCATCATTCACCATTAATGCTGACTATGTGAAAGAGCGTCTCGGTGAGTTGGTTGGCGATGAAGACCTCAGCCGCTTTATTCTGTAAGCATGGCATTCGATAGGTGACAGAGACAATGATATCCGTGCTCTCCATTACCGGTTCGGTATCATTTGTTTACTGGTCACTTTGATGTCATCCGAATATAAAAGCTCGCATTTTTATGCGGGCTTTTTATTATCAATGATTTCATCGTATACTAGGGCCCTTGACGTCCACTAGGCTGTAATCATGATGAACTCTATTTCGATTTGGATGGATGCGGCTAGACCGAAAACCTTGCCTTTGGCATTGATTTCGATCCTCACAGGAAGTGCCCTAGCTTTTTCTGAAAAGCATTTTTCGTGGCCGATAGCAATTTTAGCTTTGGTCACGGCTATCTTACTGCAAATTTTGTCTAACCTTGCCAATGATTATGGCGATGCGGTGAAAGGAACCGATAATGACGCTCGATTAGGTCCTATGCGAGCCATTCAGTCGGGTGCTGTGACATTGAAAGACATGAAATATGCCATGATGATCAATGTGCTGCTCACGGTTGTTTCTGGCATGGCATTGATTCTGTATGCCCTCGATTCGCTTGACAATATTTTGGTTTTTATAGGTCTTGGCGTTATGGCGATGATCGCTGCGGTTGCTTATACCATGGGGAATAAGCCTTATGGTTATGTCGGGCTTGGTGATGTCTCCGTGTTTATCTTCTTTGGCTTGTTGGGGGTTTCCGGGACTTATTTTCTCTATACCGGTCACTTGAATTCGACGCTACTCCTGCCATCGATCGCTTGTGGTTTATTGGCTGTCGCAGTATTGAATGTCAATAATATGCGGGATATCGAAAATGATGAAATCTGTGGCAAGCGGACAATCGCGGTTCGTTTAGGCCCGATTCTGGCAAAAAAATATCACTTTATTCTGTTAGCAGGGGCTGTTTTCACGTTTAGTTTATATTTGTGGTTACAGACCGATCCGCTCTGGCTTGCTCTTCCTTTTCTACTCAGTTTGGTGGCGATGGTCAAACATGCGGTTGCCATTTGGGAAGCTGAACAACCAGTGCATATCGCTCCGATGTTACCTGCCGTCGTCCGATGTTCTATTGTGACAAATTTATTGTTTGTCGGGGTGGTCGTTGCTCAAACACTGATCAGTTAATTGAGCTTTGTCATTGCAATGACTTACATAGTCGATATACTCGTTTAAGATACTTTCGCTGTGAGAATGGTTGCCATGGAATACAATACATCTGCACTTTGTGATATTTATTTCGATCAGGTTGATGTTGTAGAACCGATGTTCAGTAATTTTGGTGGACGAGCCTCTTTTGCCGGCCAGATAACAACGGTCAAATGTTTTGAAGATAATGGTTTGATCCGAGAAGTGCTTGAGCAAGACGGTTTGGGACGGGTGCTATTGATTGATGGCGGTGGTTCTTTACGTCGTGCCCTGATTGACTCTGAATTAGCTGTACTTGCTGAAGAAAATGAGTGGGAAGGACTGGTTGTTTACGGGTGTGTCCGTGAAGTGGACGAACTGGAAGAAATGAATATTGGTATTCAGGCCATGACATCAATTCCTGTTGGCGCTGCTGCACAAAGTATCGGTGAGATCGATATCCCCGTGAATTTTGGCGGTGTTACCTTCTTACCTGAAGACTACCTTTATGCAGACAGTACCGGTATCATTCTTTCTCAGGAACCTTTGAATACTGACCTTGAAGAGGCTGAGTTGGATGAGGAAGAGCTCGATGATGACGATGATGTCATTGCAGCAGAAGACGAAGAGCGGATTTAATCGCCTGATATAAGCGTTTGTCTGATGTAAGAGCCGTTTATTGCTTACGGCTCGTTGTCTTGTCTCCTGTGACTGGCTTTCTTGCCACTGGATCTCAGGCTTTGTCGTCGTAAAGATAAAGCCTGAAAATATCCGAATACCCCACCAAGAATATTGCCGATAGCAATCCCTGCAAATAATCCATTGATTTGCCAGAGTTGTGAGCCGATCCAGGCTGAAGGTAGCGTAAAAAGAAACAGACGCATAAAGTTCCAACTAAAGGCTTTCAGTGGTTGGTTGAGCGCGTTCAATGCTGAAACAATCATCATCACAATCCCCTGAAATCCATAACTCAATGGCACAATTAATAAATAATGCCAGAGTATTTCTCGAACCTGTGTTTCCTGTGAGAACAGCGCAGAAAGAGGGATGCTTAGCGGGACCATCATTAAGAAAATAAGGCCTTGGAATACCACCGAAAACCGGATGCTCAAGAAAAGTCCGGCAAAGCCTCTTTGTGGGTTATCGGCACTAAAATTCTGCGCTAAGAAAGGTGTGAGTGTTGACGTTAACGACATCAGCACCAGAATCAGAATCGATTCAACACGTTGTGCTGCACCATATGCGGCGACCGCTACGGTGCCATGTTGGGAGAGTAGTATCATCAACAATGCACCGGAAATCGGGTTCATCGCGTTGGACAAGGCAGCGGGTGTACCAATCCGTAAAACCTGTTTCCAGTCTTGCCATAATGAGCGCCAGTCAGGTCGTGTAACTAGCCGTTTCCGATAAAATAGAATATATAACGTGCCAACCAAGGCTGTACACCAGCTAATCGCACTGGCAATCGCTGCACCTTGAATCCCAAGTTCCGGAAAAGGTCCGTAACCGAAGATGAGTAATGGATCTAAAATACCGTTGATACTGCCAGATAGGATCATGAGTAGTGCCGGTGTTCTGGTATCTCCGGTTGCCCGGATAGCACTATTCCCAGCCATAGGAATGACCAGTAATGGTATGGCAAGATACCAAACGGACATATACTGCTGTATCAAAGGCAGTAATGCGGGCTGGGCACCGAGTAAGGTAAAAAGAGGTGAGATCGTTAACAAACCAACGCCAGAAGCAATACTGACTAAAACCACGGCCAGCAACAAACCATGAATTGTCAGGCGAGCCGCATTATGTATCGATTTTTGACCCAATGAATGCGCAATACTGGTCGATAAACCAATACCAATCCCCATCGTGATGCAGTTCACAGCAAAAGTTACAGGGAATGTATAGCTGACGGCAGCCAGAGCGTGGGTCCCGAGCAGAGAAATAAAATAGGTATCGACTAAGTTGAACATCAGCACCGATATCATGCCGAAGGTCATTGGGATTGTCATCCGGCGGAGTACGACGGGAATTGGTGCCGAAAGCAGCCCGTGTTTATCATGCATAGAAAAGAAGGATGTCTATCGGAGGAACCGGGATGACAGCATACTTGATTCTGGTTAAAACAGCCAGTTTAGTCCCGGAGTGATAAAAAGGCCGACAAATGCCGGCCTTGAAAATACGTCAATCTTTGATCGTTATGCTTTGGCTGCCGCTGCTGCTTTCGCAATTGCTGCAAATCCTTTCGCGTCTAACGCTGCACCACCCACCAATGCACCATCGATGTCTGGTTGAGCAAAGAGTTCTGCTGCATTTTCTGCTTTAACGGAACCGCCGTACTGAATGACGACATTTTTCGCAACGTCTTCACTTTCGTTTGCAATATGAGCACGGATAGACGCGTGAATTGCTTGTGCTTGTTCTGCTGTTGCTGCTTTACCAGTACCGATAGCCCAGATCGGTTCGTAAGCGATAATCGCACCGTTGAGTGCTTCAACACCTTGCGTTTTGATCACTGCGTCAAGTTGGCGTGCACAAACGGCAAGTGTCTCGCCCGCTTCGTTTTGTGCTTCTGATTCACCGATACACAATACTGGTGTCAGGCCATTTTCTTTCAGGAACGCAAATTTTTGAGCAACAAACTCATCAGATTCATGATGGTATTCGCGACGCTCAGAGTGACCGATAATGATGTGTGTTGCTCCAAAGTCTTTCAACATTTGAGGAGACATATCACCGGTGAAAGCACCACTATTGTTCACATCAGTGTTTTGTGCTCCTAGGATAATCTTATTCCCGCCTTCTTTGATTAACCGTTCTGCAAGGTCAAGATACAACGCTGGTGGTGCAACCGCGACGTCAACACCGACAACGCCTTCGAGTTCAGCATTCAGGCCAGAGAGCAGGTCGGTGACCATTGTTTTACTTCCGTTTAATTTCCAGTTACCCATAACAACAGGACGACGCATAGGAATATCTCCAAATTCAGTGAGTATAAAAATGTGACTTCGACAGAATATAACAGATAAAACCCAGTAGATCATGATACGAATCATGACTTTCTTGGTTAGAGCATTTGAGATAGTTGCTATTTGGTTTTATTTTACCAGAGCGATTTACCGTGGGAGCGGGAAGCTCCGAAACCTTCGGCAGTATGCCATGATAGGGATGCATCATATGATCAATCTTCGGATGGAATATTCAGCGCCAGTTGATGAGCGCGTGAATATTTCTCGGTTACTGGAAGACCTCCATCAAGTGTTACTTCACGATGAAACCATTCAACGATTCGGTTTATCCGTCAAAAGCAATGCCATCCGGAGCCATCAGTGGTTTGTTGGCGAACAATTAGATTCTGCTGATTTTATACAGTTGGTCGTGGAAGTGAGTCAGGAGTATGTTGCTGATATTCGTCATACAGTGATCGAAAAATTAACCGAACGTTTTGAGCAAGACGCGGAGAAAATTGAAAATATTTCAGTTTTTTTGCGAGCGATTGAGCAACACTATATTCGACACCGCAGTTAAAAATACCCTCAAGCGAGGGTAGGGACATGACGAATTTAAAGTTCCAAACACGACCTAGAGCGCGCTTTAAACCAGACTGGCTTGGAAAGAGCCTCAAAGATACATCTCTTTCAGCATCTCTGATTTAAGCATGCGGCCTGTATCGCTGAAACGGAATCACATCAGCAGGGCTTGGAGTATCGTCTGTTGAGTTACTGGTTAACGCATTCTGGAATTTTACCATCTGAGCACTCAACTCTCTCATCAGTTTTACATTGGCATGATCCGCATTTTTGCAGGAGCGCACGACTCTATCAATGTGGCTTTGCTGAGCCCAGAGTCGGTCTTGCATCTTTCGCGACGATGAGAGAATCATCTCTTCACAGATATCTCGTTTGAGCATCGCGAATGCTTCCGGATTGTGTTTAGCCAGTGCTACCAGCTCATCAAATGGGGGGAGCTCGGTATAAAAACTTGGTGCGGCCATATATCACCTCAGTTTCTTTGTATGCCAGCCTATGACTCAAATTCAGTTCGTTTAATTTGAGTACTACTCAATGATAAACCAATATTGAACAAATTGTGAACTTAATGTGAGAACTTCTAACAAATGGACGTTAGCTGAGTTTTTTGATGATATAACTGCAACGACGATGTCCGGAGACGATGTGTTCTTGGCGTTCGATAGTACATAACCCTTCAAGTAGCGACTGAAAGATGTGTAATTCAGATTGGCAAAAACTTTGGCATCGTGTTGCTGCTTTACATATCGGGCAATGATTTTCGATGAGACGGTAGCCGTCTGATAACGTTTCCAGCTTGACCATGTAGCCTTCTCTCTCTCGTAAGGTTACGAGCATCTCAAGCTTTTCTTCCAGAGTCTTACAGGTCTGAATTTCAGCGTTATATTGCGCCAATGTCTGCGCTTCTCTAGTCGCAACAATTTTAGCAATACCTTCTGAGCCATATACCTGCTCGATGGCATCAATCACCTGAAGTGTGAGTTCACCGTGACGGTCGGCAAAGTAAGCATGTCCATCCTCTGTCAGTGTCCAGTGGCGAGTGGGACGCCCCACCTTGACTTTGACATCATAGAAGTGGATCAGCCCATCCTCTTCAAGTGACTGAAGATGTTGACGGGCTCCCATCGTGGTGATTTCGAAGCGGTCGGCAAGTTGTTTCGCAGTGACTGCGCCTTCTCGCTTAAGCGTATGCAATATCTTGTCGGCTGTTTTCATCGGTGTCCTCTTTGCTCCGCCTATTATTCAGACTTCAGTTAATAAAGTAAACAATTGACTATTGGCTGAAGATGAGAAGCTGTCGGAGAGAAAAACTCGGGAATGATTATTATTTTGTTATATAGATCACGTTTTTTTACCTGTTCACCCTTGGGATATTTACTTTCCTCCCCCACATAGAAAGCACAAGCTGATAAACAGCGTTTTCATAAACAACACAAATAATTAAATCAGGAGAGACGACCGATGAATATTCGTCCATTACATGACCGAGTTATCGTTGAACGCCAAGAAGTTGAATCCAAGTCTGCTGGTGGGATCGTTTTAACTGGTTCTGCGGCGGAAAAATCAACACGTGGCAAAGTGCTTGCTGTCGGCAACGGCCGAGTGCTTGAAAATGGGACTGTTCAGCCGCTGGACGTCAAAGTTGGTGATACTGTTATTTTTGCTGAAGGTTACGGCACCAAGTCGGAAAAGATCGATGGCAAAGAAGTATTGATCCTTGCTGAAAATGACATTCTGGCGATTGTCGAATAAAAGTAGGCGTTGAGTAATTTTTGCTCTTATTCAAAACAATTGACGAAAACCGAATTAAGAAATAGGGAATAAAAGATGGCTGCTAAAGACGTTAAGTTTGGAAATGATGCACGAGTAAAAATGCTGGAAGGTGTAAACGTTCTGGCTGATGCAGTAAAAGTAACATTGGGCCCGAAAGGCCGTAACGTTGTTCTGGATAAATCATTTGGTGCGCCAACCATTACTAAAGATGGTGTTTCTGTTGCACGTGAGATCGAACTGGAAGATAAATTCCAGAATATGGGCGCACAAATGGTGAAAGAAGTTGCATCTCAGGCAAATGATGCAGCTGGTGACGGAACAACAACTGCAACAGTTCTGGCTCAGTCTATCGTCAATGAAGGCCTAAAAGCCGTTGCTGCCGGCATGAACCCAATGGATTTAAAACGTGGTATCGATAAAGCCGTGATTGCCGCTGTTGAAGCGCTGAAAGGTCTGTCTGTACCATGTGAAGATAACAAAGCGATCGCACAGGTTGGTACAATCTCTGCGAACTCTGATGTCAGCGTAGGTAACATCATTGCCGAAGCAATGGAAAAAGTTGGTCGCGACGGGGTTATCACCGTTGAAGAAGGTCAAGCGCTACAAGATGAGCTGGATGTCGTTGAAGGGATGCAGTTTGATCGTGGCTACCTGTCTCCTTACTTTATCAACAATCAAGAATCGGGTTCTGTTGAGCTAGACAATCCATTTATCTTATTAGTTGATAAGAAAATATCTAATATTCGTGAGTTACTGCCAGTACTTGAGTCAGTTGCAAAAGCATCTCGTCCTCTGCTGATTGTTGCAGAAGATGTTGAAGGTGAAGCGTTGGCAACACTCGTTGTGAACAACATGCGTGGTATCGTGAAAGTGGCTGCTGTGAAGGCTCCTGGTTTTGGGGACCGTCGTAAAGCGATGCTTCAGGATATTGCAATTTTGACTGGCGGCACGGTCATCTCTGAAGAAATCGGTCTGGAGTTGGATAAAACAGCACTGGAAGATTTGGGTCAGGCAAAACGTGTCACTATCACGAAAGAAAATACTACAGTCATTGACGGTGCTGGTGAAGCGGCTGCAATTGATGGTCGTGTTGTTCAAATTCGTCAACAGATTGAAGAAGCAACATCTGATTACGACAAAGAGAAGCTTCAAGAGCGTGTTGCTAAACTTGCCGGTGGTGTTGCCGTGATTAAAGTGGGCGCCGCAACTGAAGTTGAAATGAAAGAGAAGAAAGACCGCGTCGAAGATGCTTTGCATGCGACTCGTGCTGCTGTTGAAGAAGGTGTTGTTGCCGGTGGTGGTGTGGCACTGATTCGTGCAGCTTCTCAATTGACAGACCTGAAAGGTGACAACGAAGAACAGAACGTTGGTATTCGTGTTGCACTACGTGCGATGGAGTCTCCAATCCGTCAGATCGTATCCAATGCGGGTGATGAAGAGTCTGTTGTTGCGAATAACATCAAAGGCGGCGAAGGTAACTATGGTTATAACGCAGCTACCGGTGAATACGGCGATATGATTGAGATGGGTATTCTTGACCCAACCAAAGTAACCCGTAGTGCACTTCAGTTTGCAGCATCGATTGCTGGTCTGATGATTACCACAGAAGCGATGGTGACTGACGTACCGAAGAGCGATGGCCCAGCAATGCCTGATATGGGCGGCGGCATGGGCGGTATGCCAGGCATGATGTAATTTATTCATCATCTAAGCATGATCTGAAAAGGGTGAGGTTTCCTCACCCTTTTTTCATTTTAGCGGTAGCTGGTATAGGATGTTGATCTTCTTTCTGACGATGGTGTGGTTATGTTAATTCAAGGATTAAGTTATGCGAATGCGACGGAACAGCTGAATATTTCTCACTGGGAACTTCAGCCTTCACAGCATTGGGGAGTATTTATTGCACATGCGCAGAGTAGTGAACTTTTAGTTCGCCTTTTTTCCGGTACGCTGGCAGATAGTGAACATGTCATTGAAGGCAAACCTGCAAGCGTTGGCTTAGTGTCTCTGTCGGAGCAGCAGCGGTTACTGGATGATGAAATCGCCAAAGACGAAACCGACTTTCAGGACCACATCGATTATGGTTCTACGGTCGAGACGCTGTTATGGGACGCCGGATGCACCGAAGATGAATTTGCATATTTGCTTGAACTGACCGATTTGCAACATTTGAGAGCTCGGGGATTCCGCCAGCTATCAACCGGTGAGACACGGCGCTTAATGTTGGCCCGCGCACTAGCGGGAAAACCGGAGCTCCTGATTTTGCATGAACCCTATTCCGGATTAGATGTAGCGCATCGTCGTCAGTTAACCGACTGCCTGAATCAACTGGCTGATGAAATGCAATTGGTTGTGATTACTTCAAGAGAAGATGAACTCCCCGAGTGTCTTACCCATATTGCCTTGTTTGATGACAAGCAGTTGACTCAGACCATGACGATTGAACAATGGCGCCAGCATCCGATTTTAGAGCAACTGACAGCGCTGACAGAGAACAAACAAGAAGCATGGCTGGCACTGAGCCGACAATACGAGCCAGACACCTCGATGGCGAACCCGAGAGTGGTGATGAATCAAGTTAAGGTTGAGTATACGGATGGTCTGATTTTTCAGGATCTGTCGTGGCAGATTCAAGCAAACCAGCATTGGCAGATTCGTGGCCCGAACGGATGTGGTAAAAGCACCTTACTCGGTTTGATTTTGGGTGACCATCCTCAGTGTTACTGTAACGATATTACCGTGCTGGGAATGCGTCGTGGCAGTGGTGAGAGTATCTGGGATATAAAGCGCCATATTGGTGTAGTTTCTTCAGCGCTTCATCTGCAATACCGGGTGAATTGTACCGTTTTGGATGTATTGTTATCCGGATTCTTTGATTCGATCGGTCTTTATGAAAAACCATCAGCGAAGCAGGTGCAGATTGCCCGACATTGGTTAGAGGTGTTGGAAATGAGTCATTATGAAAAACACACATTCAAGCAGCTGGATTATGGGCAGCAACGGTTATTGTTAATCGTGCGAGCGTTAATTAAACAGCCTGTTTTACTGATTCTCGATGAACCCTATCAGGGATTGGACTACTTGAACCGCCGTTTAGTGATGACGGTGCTCAACCGTCTGGCTGAATTGAATATGACGCAGTTATTGTATGTCTCGCACTATGAGGAAGATCGACTCTCTGCAATTCGTAATTATGTGGATTTTGTTGCAGCGCCAGAGGGGGGCTACCGAGTTTGTATCTCGGAGGCGGCGTAACCATCCTCCAGATAACATCTTATTGCCAATGTTCAGGTTATTCTAAATGGAGGTCCAGTGGAGTTTTACTGCTGCGGCCACCTATTTCCCGGGTCAGTCTGGGGACGAGATAACCGGAAACTTGCTCAATCAAACCTGCCATAATTGTTTTTGCGTCCTGATCAGCAACAAAGAAATGGGCTGCCCCCTGAACTTTATCCAGTACATGCAGATAGTAGGGCAGAATGCCCGCCTGAAACAGCGCTTCACTCAGTTCAACCTGAGCTGTAACCGAGTCATTGATTCCCTTAAGCAGAACCGCCTGATTGAGCAACGTGACACCGGCCTGACGCAGAGACATCATCGCCTGACTAAGCGAGGTATTGATTTCACGGGCATGATTGATATGGGAGACAAAAACCACATTTAAACGGGTTTGAGCGAGTAGCTCAGTCAGTGCCGGGGTGATTCGTTCCGGGATCACAACCGGCAAACGAGAATGAAATCGCAATGTCTGAATGTGTGGAATCAAAGCAATCTGTTCAATCAACCAACGGAGTTCATGGTCTTTTGCCATGAGCGGGTCGCCACCGGAGAGTATCACCTCATTCAATTCCGTGTGTTGTGCGATGTAATCTAAGTTTTCTTGCCAGACCGTTTTATTGCCTTTGTTGTCCTGATAGGGAAAGTGGCGGCGAAAACAGTAGCGACAGTTGATGGCACATGCACCCTTTAAAATCAGCAATACTCGATTCTGATATTTGTGTAATAGCCCCGGGTGTTGATTGTTCTGTTCTGCCAGTGGATCCGTTGAAAATCCGGGTAGAACATCGAATTCCTGACTGAGGGGCAGCACTTGACGTAACAGCGGATCGAACGGATTCCCTTTTTCCATTCGCTCGACAAAACTAAGTGGTACCCGCTGTGTAAAAAGCTTCCTAGCTTTAAATCCTTGCATCCAAGGGGTGGGATCAATTTCCAGATATCTGAGCAGTTGCTCTGGATCTGAGATCGCATTCGCAAGTTGTTTGAGCCAGTTTTGCTCAACAGATTCAATTTTTCGGGTTATTATGTGCGGCATTGAATTTAACTCGAAGTACAAGTAAGAGGAAATAATGGCTACTGTTAGCACGAATGAGTTTAAAGGCGGTCTGAAGATTATGATCGATAACGAGCCTTGTGTCATTCTCGAAAACGAGTATGTAAAACCAGGTAAAGGTCAGGCATTCAATCGCGTTAAAATCCGTAAATTGCTTTCCGGCAAAGTATTGGAAAAAACCTTTAAGTCGGGAGACTCTGCAGAAGTCGCAGATGTCATGGATATCGATCTGGATTATCTTTATTCCGATGGCGAATTCTATCACTTTATGAATAGCGAAACATTCGAACAAATTGCTGCTGATGCAAAAGCTATCGGTGACAATGCGAAATGGTTAGTTGAAAATAATGCATGTATGCTGACGCTGTGGAATGGCAACCCGATTGCTGTTGCGCCACCTAACTTCGTTGAGTTGGAAGTCATTGAAACTGATCCCGGTCTGAAAGGTGATACTCAAGGAACCGGTGGTAAACCTGCAACATTATCGACTGGTGCAGTTGTTCGTGTACCTCTGTTTATTCAGATTGGCGAAGTCATCAAAGTAGATACACGTACCGCTGAGTATGTGAGCCGCGTAAAATAAACGGGCGTTAGCATGGGGTCGCGATGAGCATCAGCTTCATGTGAGTTTAAATAAAAAGGGCTGCCGAATCGGCAGCCCTTTTTGATCGCACGTGAGTATCGTTTAGATCATGAAAATGAATACGATAGCGAGCGCTGAAATGATCGCTGCAATACCATAGCAGGCGATTTTACCCATCACACCAGTATGGATTTTCAGGTCATGCATGCCATGATGGACACGGTGCATTGCGTGCCATATCGGAAGTGCAATGGTTGCAATCACAAACAGTGCACCAATGATATTGGTCGCAAAGCCTGAAACACGGTCATAGCTCAGGGCATCTGCATCAAGCATGCCCATTGGTCCCATGATCCCCAGTACAAAAATTGTGATGGGGGTAATCATGGCAAACCAAGTGCCACCGGCACCAAACAGGCTCCACCAGATAGGTTCTTCTGAACGTTTTGGATTTTGGTTAATCACGTGAGCCTCCTTAAACGATGATGAGCACGAAAACAGAAATCACGGCAACAGCAACCCATTGGCTCAGTACGATAATTTTCTTATCGATTAACTTGCCTTTTAGTCGCATCGGTACCACTTGCGGCATCATGCCAAAGAACGTATAGGCATGAAACAAACTGGCGATCAGCGCAATGATATTGATGATGATAACCACTGGGTTCGCCATAAAGTTCAGCCATGACTGCCATGCTTCCGGCCCCTTCACCAGACATCCCAGACCGACAGTGAGGAAGAGGGTAAACACGATTAACGGCAGAACCGTTGCCTCACGGACCATATAAAAGCGATAGAACGGATTGCTTTTCCACCATGTCCGTTTCACTTCTCTTACATAGGGCTTACGATTACTCATCTCTTTTATGCCTCCTGAGGTTTCAACATCGCAATGACAAAGTCCATGGACGACGTCACTTTACCTTGGTTGACCGCCGCTGCCGGATCGACACTCTTCGGACAGACTTCAGAGCAATAACCGACAAAGGTACAACCCCAGGCCCCGTTTTCACCATTGATCAGTTTCATCCGCTCGGCCTGACCATGGTCACGGCTGTCGAGGTTATAACGATGCGCTAGTGTCAGTGCAGCCGGACCGATAAATTCCGGATTGAGGCCGAACTGCGGACAAGCGGCATAACACAAACCACAGTTGATACAGCCGGCAAACTGTTTATATTTTGCCATTTGCTCAGGGGTTTGCAGGTTGGTGCCGTCTTCCGGTTTACGATCATTACCGATGATATAAGGTTTAATGGCTTCCAGACGCTCGATGAACGGTGTCATATCGACAATCAGATCTTTTTCGATCGGGAAGTTTGCCAATGGCTCGATCTTCACGCCGTTCGGGTAGTCGCGCAGAAAACTCTTACAGGCGAGTTTCGGTACGCCGTTGACCATCACGCCACAAGAGCCACAAATCGCCATCCGACAAGACCAACGATAAGAGAGGTTCTTGTCCAGATGATCTTTCACATATGAAATGGCGTCGAGGATCGACATGGTTTCATTGAAAGGGACTTCAAAAGACTGTAAGTAAGGCTCAGCATCTTTTTCCGGGTCATAACGCAGAATGTCCACTTTTTGAATACGTTGGGTGACCATGATTATTTCTCCTCTGCGCGCTGTTTGGCTTCTTCGGCTGCGGCGGCTTGCTCAGCAGCGGCACCGTAAAGACGAGCTTTCGGTTGTGACTTGGTGATGGTGACATCACTGTAGTCAATCCGCGGCGCTGCATCTTTTTGATAGAATGCCAGAGAGTGTTTGAGGTAGTTCACATCGTCACGATCGGTACAACCTTCATCGAGACGTTGGTGCGCACCACGGGACTCTTTACGGAGAATCGCGGAGTGAACCATTGCTTCGGCAACTTCCAGACTATGTCCGATTTCAATCGCGTACAGTAGGTCAGTGTTAAAGACTTTGCCTTTGTCTTTGATGCTGATTTTCTTATAGCGTTCTTTCAGTTCAGCCAGTTTATCAACGGTCTGTTGCATCAGATCTTCCTGACGATAGATCCCACATCCGGCTTCCATGGCGTTACCCATTTCAGTGCGGATATCGGCCCAGTTCTCATCGCCTTCCTGATCCATCAGAGATTGAAGGTGTTGTTCAACCGCTTTGACCTGTGCTTCAATGGCTTGATCATTCCAGCCTTTGAATGCCTCAACTCGTTTGACAGCGTGTTCACCGGCAACACGACCAAATACAACTAATTCAGCCAGTGAGTTCGAGCCGAGACGGTTCGCACCGTGCAGACCAACAGAAGAACATTCACCGACAGCAAATAAGCCTTGGATCCGCGTTTCACATTGACCATTGGTTTCAATCCCACCCATGGTGTAGTGCACCGTCGGACGGATTGGGATGGGCTCTTTGACTGGATCGACGTTCACATAAGCTTTTGCCAGCTCACAAATAAATGGCAGACGCTCATGCAGATATTCCGCTCCCAGATGACGCAGATCCAAATGGACGACATCACCAAGTGGGTGCTCAATTGTGTTGCCTTTTTGCTGCTCGTGCCAGAAAGCCTGAGAAACTTTGTCACGCGGACCGAGTTCCATATATTTGTTTTTCGGTTGGCCGACAGGGGTTTCTGGTCCCATACCGTAATCTTGCAGGTAACGGTAGCCATTTTTATTGACGATAATACCGCCTTCACCCCGACACCCTTCAGTCATCAGGATCCCGGTTCCAGGCAGACCGGTTGGATGGTATTGAACAAATTCCATATCGCGAAGAGGCACACCGTGACGATAGGCCATTCCCATACCATCACCGGTTACAATGCCACCATTGGTATTACATTGATAAACACGGCCTGCACCACCGGTCGCCAGAACGACTGATTTTGCTTTAATCGTGACCAGTTCACCTTCTGCCATATGAATGGCAATCAAACCTTGTACCTGACCGTCGTCCACCAACAGGTCAACCACGAAGTATTCGTCAAAGCGTTTGATTTGTGGATATTTCATGGATGTTTGGAACAGGGTATGCAGCATATGAAAGCCAGTTTTATCTGCGGCAAACCAAGTTCTCTCAACTTTCATACCACCGAAACGGCGGACGTTGACTTCACCATTTTCTTTCCGGCTCCAGGGGCAGCCCCATTGCTCCATCTGGATCATTTCCCGGGTTGAGTTTTCGACAAAATACTCCACGACATCCTGTTCACAAAGCCAGTCCCCACCACCGACAGTGTCGTTGAAATGGTTATCTAAGCTATCCTCATCCTTGATAACTGCTGCGGAGCCTCCTTCTGCGGCAACCGTATGTGAGCGCATAGGATATACTTTTGAAATCAGAGCCACCTGTAAATCAGGGTTGGCTTCTGCGGCAGCAATCGCAGTACGAAGACCAGCGCCACCAGCGCCGATGACCGCGATATCTGTGGTAAGTGTTTGCACAGTTATCCTCCAGTGAGTGATTTGCGGGAATCCCGCTTATTATCTAAAAACATACTGCTTTTAGGGTTTTTCTAGTCTAATTGAAGTCATATGCTGAAAAAATTGATTTCGTTAGGTTTTTAATCGAATATCATGCTTTATCAGCGATATAATTATTCCATGTGTGATTGCTTTCACGTTTTAGATTTTATTGTGTAAGGACCCCAATTTTTCATGTCGAGTCACCAACCCT
Source organism: Vibrio gazogenes (assembly GCF_002196515.1). Lineage (NCBI taxonomy): Bacteria > Pseudomonadati > Pseudomonadota > Gammaproteobacteria > Vibrionales > Vibrionaceae > Vibrio > Vibrio gazogenes. Next base: position 2,260,818 of record NZ_CP018835.1, read on the forward strand.
GGAAACCAACGATTTCAATGTTTCACCTGCGTGAGCGTTCTCGATTTATGAATGCTATCCGGCATTTTTTGACCGAAAGAGGCGTTTTGGAAGTAGAAACGCCCTCAATGAGCCTTGCGACCGTAACTGATGTTCATTTACAAACCTTCAAAAGTCAGTTTTTCGGACCTGATTTTGCCTCTGGTCGAGCGGTGTATCTTATGACCAGTCCTGAGTTTCATATGAAGCGTCTGCTTGCCGCCGGTTCCGGTTCGATTTTCCAGCTTTGTAAAGCATTCAGAAATGAAGAGAGCGGTCGCCATCACAATCCTGAATTTACTCTACTGGAATGGTATCGAGTCGGCTTTGATCATCATCAGTTGATGGATGAAATGGATGATTTACTGCAAGGCATACTGATGTGTCCACCTGCACAACGCATTACTTATCAGCAAGCCTTTTCCAAGCATGTCGGTGTCTGCCCTTTATCGTGCGAGATGGATGAATTGCGAATGAAAGCTCAGCATTTTGGATTTGCTGATATTGCTGAACATGAGCAAGATCGGGATACACTTTTACAACTACTGTTTAGTATGGTGGTGGAACCGGCGATTGGTCAGACGGCTCCGGTGTTTGTTTACGATTTCCCGGCCTCGCAGGCAGCGCTTGCGCGAGTGAGTCCAGAGGATCATCGGGTTGCTGAGCGGTTTGAAGTTTATTTTAAAGGCATTGAATTAGCGAATGGTTTCCATGAACTCGATGATCCACAAGAACAACTGCGCCGTTTTGAAGCTGATAATGAGAAAAGGTTACAAATGGGGTTGGAACAACAACCGATTGATTATCATTTGATTCAGGCACTTGAGGCAGGTTTGCCGCATTGCGCCGGCGTTGCTTTGGGTATTGATCGGTTAGTGATGCTGGCTCTCGGACAGGCTCATATACAGGATGTGATCGCATTTCCTTTTCCGAATGCTTAAAACGTGTCGTGACATCGTCAGCATTAAGGCGCTGGTTATGTTGTTAAAGCTGATTCGCGGGAGTCATTCTCTGTGTGCAAAGTTTGCCGCTCTTTCGGTTTATGATGTGAATCACTCGCGTCTTCGGAATAACATCGTTATACTCCCAATCTGTTTTTGAACTGCAATATAAGAGACAGGACATGCAGGAGTATATTGAGTTTTTCCAGCAGAATATGATTCTTTCGCTGGCGTGGGTAGGTATCTTAGTTGCACTTATCCTGAATATTTTTAAATCATCCACAGCTAAATATCAGACGATTTCGGTGAACGAATTAACGCATCTGATCAATAAAGAAGATGGTGTCGTGGTTGATCTCCGTTCTAATGAAGAGTTCAGACAAGGACATATCACCGAGTCGGTGAACTTGTTACCTTCAGAAATTAAGTCCGGATCTTATGGTTCCCTTGAAAACCGTAAATCTACCCCCATCATTGTCGTATGTAAAACTGGACAAACTGCACAGGAGAGTGCCACGTTGTTGGCCAAAGCTGGTTTTGAAAAGGTTAGTCTATTGAAAAATGGTCTTGTTGCCTGGAATGAAGCCAATCTTCCTCTTGTTCGTGGTAAAAAATAGTACAATCCTCAAGGAACGAAATTCTTTGGTGATTATGAATCAATAAGGAAAATATCATGTCTGAAGCAGCGCAACAGCAAGAACCTCAGCAGAACTTTGCCATCCAGCGCATCTATCTAAAAGATGTCTCTTTTGAAGCTCCTAACTCTCCGGTTATTTTTCAGAAAGACTGGAATCCAAACGTCAATCTGGATCTCGATACGCAAAACAGAGAGCTGGGTGACGGTATCTATGAAGTCATTTTACGTCTGACTGTGACCGTTAAAAATGAAGATGAAACTGCATTTTTATGTGAAGTTCAGCAAGCGGGGATTTTCTCTGCCGAGCAAATGGAACCGGGACAACTGGCGCATTGTTTAGGTGCATTTTGTCCGAATATTCTTTTCCCTTATGCGCGTGAAACCATTTCTAGTCTGGTTGTGAAAGGAACATTCCCACAACTGAATCTGGCACCAGTTAATTTTGATGCGTTGTTTATGAACTATTTACAGCAGCAAGCATCTGAGGAAGCTCAGCCAGAAAATGCTTCTTAAGGGTGTCGTTTGACCCGTTAGCCGTATTTTGGTAACGACCTGATAAAAATGCACACGACATCAGTAAGGTGTTATGTGCATTTTTTGTATATCTTTTGTATAACATCAACATCAATAGTGCATGTTGAACTGAATGGACAGAATATTGTGACTTCACATACCGATTTGATTACCCGGAACTCAATCGCGATGACTGTCATTGGCGCGGGTTCTTATGGAACGTCTCTGGCCATATCTCTGGCCCGGAATGGCGCGAATATTTTAATCTGGGGACACGATCCGCAACATATGCAGCAATTGGAATCGGATCGGGAAAACCGCGCCTTTTTACCGGATATTCCTTTCCCTGAAACATTAATTGTGACTTCAGATTTAAAAGCTGCCGTTCAGGCATCACGGGATTTATTGATTGTTGTTCCCAGCCATGTTTTTGGTGAAGTCCTGCAACGGATTCAGCCATACCTCAGAGCTGATAGCCGTATCTGTTGGGCGACCAAAGGGTTAGAGCCTGAAACCGGACGCCTGTTACAAGATGTGGCGCATGATATTGTTGGTGACCAGCACGCTTTAGCCGTGATTTCGGGACCGACATTTGCCAAAGAGCTGGCGATGGGAATGCCAACCGCGATATCAGTTGCTTCTGCCGACAGTCAGTTTGTTGCCGATTTACAAGACCAGATTCACTGCAGTAAGACATTTCGTGTTTATGCCAATTCCGACTTCACCGGATTGCAACTCGGTGGTGCCGTGAAGAATGTGATTGCGATTGGTGCTGGTATTTCTGACGGAATGGGATTTGGTGCGAATGCCCGAACCGCATTGATAACCCGTGGTCTGGCAGAAATGAGCCGATTAGGGGTTACGCTAGGGGCTGCACCGGAGACCTTTATGGGCATGGCTGGATTAGGTGATCTAGTGTTAACCTGTACCGATAATCAGTCGAGAAACCGGCGCTTTGGTTTAGCGCTTGGGCAAGGGCAATCAGTGAATACGGCACAGCAAGAGATTGGTCAGGTGGTTGAAGGTTATCGTAACACCAAAGAAGTTTGGTTATTGGCCCAGCGTATGGGCGTCGAAATGCCGATTGTCGATCAGATTTATCAGGTCCTTTATCAAGGAAAAGATGCCCGAATCGCTGCGAGAGATTTACTCTCAAGAGATAAGAAAGCGGAGCATTAAGCCAGCTTAAAAGGCCGTGACGCTGAAATCAATACAGAACAGAGAACTCAGATAATGAAGCAATGTGCAAAACATAAGGTTGTGTGGCAAACCATTGTTCAAGAAGCCCGGGAGATGACGGAACAAGAACCGATGCTGGCGAGTTTCTATCATGCGACGATCATTAAACATGATAGCTTGTCTGCCGCTCTGAGTTATATTCTGGCGAATAAACTACATACGATTTCGATGCCGGCAATGGCTGTCAGAGAAGTTGTTGAAGAGGCTTTTCAGTCAGACCCGGGTATTACAGAATCAGCAGCTTGTGATATTTGTGCGACAGTAACGCGTGACCCTGCCGTCGATAAATATTCAATTCCTTTGCTCTATCTGAAAGGCTTCCATGCTTTGCAAGGGTATCGAGTGGCTAATTGGCTCTGGAAACAAGGCCGGACAACACTGGCTGGTTACCTACAACATCAAATTTCAGTCGCTTGTCAGGTTGATATCCATCCCGCTGCTCGAATTGGGCGGGCGATCATGTTGGACCACGCGACTGGTATCGTGATTGGTGAGACTGCTGTTGTTGAAAATGATGTCTCGATTCTACAGGATGTGACGCTTGGCGGAACCGGGAAAGAGTGTGGTGATCGACATCCGAAAATTCGCGAAGGGGTGATGATTGGCGCTGGCGCCAAAATTTTGGGCAACATCGACATCGGTAAAGGCGCCAAGATTGGTTCTGGTTCTGTGGTTTTACAAGCGGTGCCTCCGCATACCACTGTTGCCGGTGTTCCCGCAAAAATTGTCGGACGGCCGCAAACTGACATGCCATCTCTGGATATGGACCAGCAGTTCAATGGTCATTCGCAGATGTTTGTTGGCGGGGATGGTATCTAGCAAGATCATCCCCAAAAGATAAACTGGCGGTATCAAAGGGAATGCCATGTACCTGACGCTGTCAACGTTGATGTCCACATATCAGATAAAACGACAAGGGATGCCACTGGCATCCCTTGTCACTGTCAACGAGTATCGCTGTTAACGTATTAAGCGAGTTCGTTTAATGTTTCCAGTGTTTCTTCTGCCCAATCAAGCCAAGCTTGGCGAGCCAGAAGATTACGGCGAAGCGTTAAACGCTCTAGTTTTTGCTGTTTATCCAGAGAGGCTGGGTTCGCATAGTAAGCGGCTTCAACTTCCTGATAATGCGCAACAAACTTCTTCGATTCTTCGATCAGCTCAACCAGCTGTTCACGGTAAGGTTTCTCATCTTGTACAGAGCAAGCCATCAGCTTGGCACTGAACTCATCGCGAACCGTCGGGTGTGCCGTTGGTTGATCAAACCATTGACTCAGAGCTTGGCGTCCGGCATCCGTAATCGAATAAACTTTACGATCCGGTTTACCTTCCTGAGGTTCCAATACGCAAGTGACAAGTCCCTGCTGACCCATTTTATTTAGTTCGCGATAAACTTGTTGGTGACTTGCTTTCCAAAAGTAACCGATACTTGAAGAGAACTCTTTTGTAATATCGTATCCCGTCGCATCGCGTGTACTTAAAACAGTAAGAATAACGTGTGGTAATGACATGTCTTTAATCCAAATGGTTAATTAACACAATGGGTTTGGATATTGCTGAGCTTTCTATGGCCCAATCTTAAATTCATCCAAACAATCACCGGCCTAAAATTAGTTGCCGGATATGTCACCTTAAAAGCCGTTCATCACCTAATTGTTAGTATAGTAAATTAATGTAACTTACTGACACTGACTGCAACGTCGTTATTTTATGGAAATGTTGCAGCGGTTGAATATTATATCTAATAATAAGCAAAGAGTAGAATAAACGTGTGGAAAAATGCAAAAAAACTGATAAAAAGCTCAATTGATGGTTTTGTCAGAATAAAAGGCCGCACAAGTGCGACCTTTTGGGTTTTTTTCAGAATAATATTTTGATGCGTTACCCAGTGTTACGCATACCTGCTGCAATGCCAGCAATGGTGACCATCAATGCTTCTTCGAGTTCAGTGGGTGGTGCATCATATTGGCGTGTTCTGTAGAGCAATTCAGCCTGAAGCATATTCAACGGTTCCACATAGATATTTCGAAGGCGAATGGATTCTTGCCCCCACGGGTCGCTCTGCATCAGGTTTTCGTTGTTCTCGACATTCAGGACGGTTTGAATATCTTCTTGCAGTTGTGTCCGCAGTTGTTGCCCCAGCTTCCTCAGATGCTCATCGACAAGGCGTTCATCGTAGTACTGGGCAATCTCCAGATTACATTTTGAATATACCATCTCTAGCATTCCCAAGCGGGTTGAGAAAAATGGCCATTCACGACACATCTCTTCCAGAAGCGCCTGATGTCCTTTATCAATCGAATATTGAATCGCTTCCCCTGCACCGAGCCAAGCCGGTAATACCAGACGATTTTGACTCCAGGAGAAAATCCATGGAATGGCACGGAGACTTTCAACACCGCCATTTGGATTCCGTTTAGCAGGACGAGAGCCCAATGGTAGTTTGCCTAATTCCAGTTCGGGTGTCGCTTGTCGGAAATAGGGCACGAAGTCAGGCTCGCCACGGACAACTTTCCGGTAGGCTTCACACGAGACTTCAGATAAAACTTCCATCAAGTCACGCCATTCCTGTTTTGGTTCCGGAGGCGGCAATAAATTTGCTTCCAGAATCGCACTGGCATAAAGGTTGAAACTGTTGATTGCGACGTCTGGCAAGCCTAATTTGAAGCGAATCATCTCGCCCTGTTCTGTGACGCGCAGACCACCTTTCAAACTCTTCGGTGGTTGTGATAGTAATGCTGCATGGGCCGGTGCACCACCACGTCCTAATGTCCCCCCGCGGCCATGGAACAAGGTCAGTTCGATACCTTCTTCTTCACTGACCTTCACTAAAGATTCCATCGCACTGTACTGTGCCCAACCTGCGGCCATAACACCGGCATCTTTGGCGGAATCTGAATATCCGATCATCACCATCTGATGATTCTGGATAAAGCCCCGATAGATATCGATCCCCATCAACTGACGGATGACGGACTCTGAACGATTGAGGTCGTCTAAAGTTTCGAACAATGGACACACATCCATACGGTAAGGGCAACCGGCTTCCTGAAGTAGCAAATGAACCGCAAGTACATCAGAGGCAGTTCTCGCCATTGAAATCACGTAGGCACCAAATGCTTCTTTCGGGTTTGCAGCGATGATCCGGCAAGTATCGAGCACTTCCTGAACGGGTTCTGATGGTTCCCAGTCCCGGGGAATCAGTGGGCGTTTAGAACTTAATTCATTGGTGAGGAACGCAACTTTATCCTGTTCGCTCCATTGTTCATAATCGCCTAAGCCCAAATAACGAGTCAGTTCAGACAATACATCTGAATGGCGGGTACTTTCCTGACGAATGTCGAGGCGCACGAGATGAACACCAAATGCTTTAATACGGCGCAGCGTATCTAACAGGGAACCATCGGCAATTGAGCCCATACCACATTCATGTAATGACAGATAACAGGCGTACAGTGGTTCCCACAGTTGACTGACATTTTTCAGAGGTGCTTTTACCAGCAGTTGTTGGCCCTGAATCTTTTCACCGAGAATGTCGATTGTTTCGGTCAACAACTGGCGAATATCTTTCAGGATAGCGCGGTAAGGTTCGTGTTCTTCTTCACCTGCGAGGCTGCGAACTTGATCGTTACACTTGGTCATCGACAGTTCGCTGATCAGTTCATTGACATCTCGCAGATACAAATCAGCCGCTTTCCAACGGGAAAGTAATAACACTTCACGGGTGATTTTGTGTGTGACGAATGGGTTGCCGTCTCGGTCTCCCCCCATCCAGGAAGAGAAGTGGACGGGACGGGCATCTATCGGGAGCCCTTCTCCCAAGTAATCTTCGAGCCGGTCGTCCAGTTCACGCAGAAATTCAGGTACGGCTTCCCAGAGTGAATTCTCAACGACTGCGAATCCCCATTTGGCTTCATCCATCGGGGTCGGACGTTGTTTACGAATCACATCCGAGTGCCAGAATTGGGCGATCAACTGTTCGAGACGACGTTCTGCTTTGTTGCGTTCTTTGGGAGCCAGTTCACTGAGTTCCAGACTCGACAGACACTGATTAATTTTGACCAGCTTGTTGATCATGGTGCGGCGGGTAATTTCCGTCGGGTGAGCGGTCAGTACCAGTTCGATGTTCAAATCACGAATCGCTTGCGCGGTGTCCAGCCGACTGACCTTCTTTTCGGTCAGTTTATTAAAGAGTCCGCTGATCGCGTCAGGCGTGCAAATATGAGCGTCACAGTGGCGAGAAATCGTATGATATTGTTCGGCAATATTCGTTAAATTCAAAAACTGGTTAAATGCCCGGGCGACCGGGGCAATTTGATCATCAGATAGGCTTTTGATCTCTTCGACCAAGGTGTCCCGATCAGATGGGTGACCGTCTTTGAGGGATTTCGAGAGTTTCCGTATCGTCTCTACTTTTTCTAAAATAACGCTGCCATCGGCATCGAGAATTGTCTTGCCGAGCAATCTCCCGAGCATGCTTACGTTACTTTTTAGCGCTGCATATTTTTCGTTCATTGTCATCCTGCCTTGAAAAAAAACTACATCCAATGTTCTTGTTTGATCTTGCTATATCGTGGATTTTCTCCGGTCAAACTCCATATAGAGTAACAATATTCTGTTTGTTGTCTATACGAATAGATTAAATAATAAATGGAATTTAAGCGTTTTTTGTTGAAAGTTTCTTTCAGAATGGCCTAAACGGTTAACTCTGTTTCAGGCCATTTATGTGCTTCAATATGCGACCGATGTCAAAGCAATGTTGATGGCATCATGCATGCGATACATTGCGATCAGTCCGCATTGTTATCCGGTTCAAAAACAATATTTGTAAATCGATTTGGTCAGTAAATCAATCGTCGGATCAATGTACTCAAAAGCAAGAAATTCATCTGGCTGGTGGGCTTGGTCGATTGAGCCCGGACCCATCACGAGCGTTGGACAGAGTTGTTGCAGATAAGGTGCTTCGGTACAGTAGTTGACCGTTTCGGCTTCTCGTCCGCTGAGCTGATGAATTTGTTCGACGAATGGATGATCTTTCTGACACTCATACCCGGGAATTGAATCATGCAATGGTTTCATTTCGATGCGACCAGGCCATTTGGCTTCCAGTTCCTGAAGCGACTCGCGCAGCAGATGATCAAGCCCTTCGAGACTCATCCCCGGGAGCGGTCTGACATCATAGTGCAGTTCACAACAGCCACAGATCCGGTTCGCACTGTCTCCACCATGAATATGACCCAGGTTGAGCGTTGGTGTCGGTACTTCAAACCCCGGATGATGGTAGGTTTTGATCAGCCGTTCCCGGACTTGCATCAGGGTAAATAGGATCTCATGCATGATTTCAATCGCATTCACACCCAATGCCGGATTTGATGAATGCCCTGATTTACCGGTCACACGGATCGCATTGGCAACATGGCCTTTATGCGCATAGACCGGGATAAGGCTGGTAGGTTCACCGATGATACAGTAGTCCGGTTTAAATGGCGCACTCTCGGTAAAATGGCGTGCGCCCATCATGGTGGTTTCTTCATCACAGGTTGCCAGCACATAGAGTGGTTTGGTTTGCTTCTGCCAGTCAACTTTTTGCACCGCTTCTATAATAAAGGCAAAGAATCCTTTCATATCTGCGGTACCCAGCCCGTAAAAACGCTGGTTTGATTCAGTCAGTTCATGAGGATTGAAATTCCACTGACCTTCATCGAAGGGGACGGTATCACTATGACCAGATAATAGCAGCCCTCCCTCACCATCTCCTTTTTTGGCAATAAGGTTGTGTTTATGAGGTGCAACAGTGTCGATTTGTACGGAGAAACCTAAGGTGCTCAGCCAGTCTGAAAGCTTTGCAATCACGGCTTCATTGCCTTCATCCCAGCTTGGATCTGTCGAGCTAATGGAAGAGGTTGAAATGAGGTCTTGATAAACGGCCTTGAATTTAGGGAATTGCATAGAATCTTTGCTCCTGCTATTGACAGAGTTAGGCTGAGAGGGTAAAAAGCATATTAAATCATTTTTTTTGAATAAAAAACCATAAATAAGCGAAAAACAGCATATTAATAATCATTTTTCGTTTGGTATTTAACCAGGACATGCGTGTTTGAACTGATGTTCAAGTGTTGAATCAAACACCCAACCGTTGCATTAAAAGATAACGCGTTTCACTCAAAGATACAGTCAAAAAAATCGGATGCAGGGATATGTTAAAAACAACCATTATCGGAGCCAGTGGATACACAGGTGCAGAGCTTGCCCTGATGGTCCATCAACATCCTGAGCTAACGCTATCAGGTTTGTATGTTTCAGCCAATAGTGTGGATGCGGGAAAACCCATCGCTCAATTGCATGGACAACTGGCCGGTCGTATTGATATGCCGGTTCAGGCATTGCTCGATCCGGAACAAGTTGCTCAGGAATCGGATGTGGTCTTTTTAGCGACTGCACATGAAGTCAGCCATGACCTTGCGCCAATTTTTCTGGCGCATCAGTGCCAGGTGTTTGACTTATCTGGTGCATACCGTGTTAATCATCCCGATTTTTATACGGATTTCTATGGTTTTGAGCATCAGCATCAGGCCTATTTAGATCAGGCAGCGTATGGTCTGGCGGAGTGGAATCAAGCGGCGATTCAGTCCAGTCAGCTTGTCGCTGTTGCCGGGTGTTATACCACAGCCGCACAACTTGGCATTAAGCCTTTGCTCGTTTCTGAACTGGTGGATACACAGCAGTGGCCGGTGATTAATGCGACGAGTGGTGTATCAGGTGCGGGTCGTAAAGCGACCATGACCAATAGTTTTTGTGAAGTGAGTTTACAGGCTTACGGTGTTTTTACGCATCGTCATCAACCTGAAATTGTTGCTCATTTAGGATGTGATGTGATTTTTACCCCTCATCTGGGTAACTTTAAACGTGGCATTCTGGCAACGATCACCATGAAGCTGAAACCCGGAGTCTCGACAGCAGATGTAACCGCAGCCTTTACACAAGCTTATGCAGATAAGCCTGCGGTACGTTTATGCGGTGAGACCCTGCCTCGATTACAACATGTTGTGAATTCGCCATTCTGCGATATCGGCTGGAAAGTGCAGGGTGAGCATGTGATTGTGATTTCAGCAATCGATAATTTGTTGAAGGGGGCTTCCAGTCAGGCAATGCAGTGTCTGAATATTCACTATGGTTACCCTGAACTGACCGCATTAATCTGAGGAACACATGGAACAATTATCTCATCCGGTTGTAATTAAGCTTGGTGGCGCGGTACTGGGAAGTAGCGAAACACTGGCAAAGCTTTTTGAAACAGTGGCACAGTATCAGCAGCGTCGTCCGATTGTGATTGTTCATGGCGGGGGATATCTCGTCGATGAACTGATGGCTAAGCTTCAATTCGCGACCGTCAAGAAGCATGGCCTTCGCGTGACACCTTATGATCAGATACCGTTTATTACTGGTGCATTAGCCGGTACAGCCAATAAAATGCTGCAAGGCGAAGCGATCAAAAGTGGCTTGAAAGCCGTTGGCTTATGTTTGGGAGATGCTGGGTTGTGTCAGGTCGAAGAACTCGATCCCGCGCTTGGTGCTGTCGGGCGACCATCTGCCGGTGACCCGACCATTGTGAATGCAATCATGCAGGCGGGCGGTGTACCGATTATCAGTTCAATCGGTCTGACCGCCAGCGGACAAATGATGAATGTGAACGCTGATGATGCGGCTGTTGCCGTTGCCAAAACACTGCATGCTGAATTGGTACTGCTTTCCGATGTCAGTGGGGTGTTGGATGAGAACAAACAGTTAATTCCTCAACTGAATGGACAGCAAGCCAATCAGCTCATCGCCGATGGTGTGATCACCGATGGTATGATTGTTAAAGTGAAAGCGGCACTGGAAGCGGCTGATGATTTAGGCCGTGCGATCACGGTTGCCGGTTGGAGAACCCCAGAATTGCTGGCTCATCTGTTTTCTGGTGGCCAACACAGTGTCGGAACAAGTTTTTATCCCACAACAAAATAGTTTCATTCAACAGACTGTTTTGTTTCAATAGATTTTTTACAGAGTAGAAACGCTTGGCGCTGACCGCCATGTGCAGAGCTGAGATATTGGAGAAGAAATTTATGAGTAAGGTTCAAGTTAACAAAGTTGTTGTTGCATACTCTGGCGGTCTGGATACGTCAGTCATTATCCCATGGTTAAAAGAAAACTATGGCTGTGAAGTGGTCGCATTTGTTGCTGATGTTGGTCAAGGTGCCGAGGAACTGGTCGGGATCGAAGAGAAAGCGATTGCTTCCGGTGCATCTGAATGTCACGTCGTTGACCTGAAAGATGAATTTGTTGCGGAATATATCTACCCAAGTCTGAAAACCGGCGCGTACTACGAAGGGAAATATCTGCTGGGTACTTCAATGGCTCGTCCGGTCATTGCCAAGGCTCAGGTTGAAGTGGCACGTAAAGTGGGAGCTGATGCACTCGCGCACGGCTGTACCGGAAAAGGGAATGATCAGGTTCGTTTCGAAGGTGCCTTCTCTGCATTGGCACCGGATCTTCATGTGATTGCGCCATGGCGTGAATGGGATCTGGAAAGCCGTGAAGAGTGTCTCGATTATCTGGCTGAGCGTAATATCCCTTGTGCGGCATCGCTGACAAAAATCTATTCGCGTGATGCAAACGCATGGCACATCTCGACTGAAGGTGGTGTTCTGGAAAGCACTTGGAATGCACCGAATGATGATTGCTGGGCATGGACCGTTGATCCGAAAAAAGCACCGGATGCAGCGGAAACCGTGACACTGAAAATCGAAAATGGTGAAGTGGTTGCCGTTGATGGTCAAGCCATGTCGCCTTATGAAGTGCTGGTTTGCCTGAATGAGAAAGGTGCTAAGCACGGTGTCGGCCGGATCGATATCGTCGAAAACCGTCTGGTCGGTATGAAATCTCGCGGTTGTTATGAAACTCCGGGAGGCACCATCATGATGGAAGCCCTGCGTTCTGTTGAGCAACTGGTGCTGGATAAAACTGCGTTCGAATTCCGTGAAGAGATTGGTATCAAAGCATCCCATCTGATTTATGATGGTCGTTGGTTTACGCCGTTACGTGAGTCGGTGTTTGCTGCCGCTGAGTCATTGGCAAAAGACGTCAATGGTGATGTCGTGATTGAACTGTACAAAGGTCATGCAACTGCGATTCAGAAGCGCTCTCCAAACAGCCTGTATTCAGAAGAGTTTGCGACCTTTGGTGCCGATGACGTCTATGACCAGAGTCACGCAGGTGGATTTATCCGTCTATACTCTCTGTCAAGTCGCATCAGATCGCTGAATGCAGCAAAACAAAAATAACTAGCAACGTTGGCGTGCAATAAAAAAGGAGGATCCGGACTTTGGTCCGGATCCCTTTTCTCTTTAATAAAGATGTAAATGGCAGGAGAGATGTAATGGCATTATGGGGTGGTCGGTTTACTCAGGCAGCAGATACAAGATTTAAAGACTTCAATGATTCTCTTCGTTTTGACTACCGTCTGGCTGAGCAGGATATTGTCGGTTCAGTGGCTTGGTCGAAAGCATTATTATCCGTCAATGTGCTGACACAAGAAGAGCAACAGAAGTTAGAAGTGGCACTCAACGAGTTAAAAGCCGCTGTGGTTGCAGACCCAGAACAGATTTTGCGTTCAGATGCTGAAGATATCCATTCATGGGTTGAACAGCAGTTGATTGATCGGGTTGGTGATCTGGGCAAAAAATTACATACTGGCCGTTCGAGAAACGATCAGGTGGCGACCGATTTGAAACTATGGTGTCGTGCTCAGGGAGAAGTGTTACTTGATGCGCTACAGCGTTTGCAGCACAAAATGGTTGAGGTTGCCCAAGCCAATCAAACCACAGTATTGCCGGGATATACCCACTTACAACGTGCTCAGCCGGTTACATTTGCACATTGGTGTTTGGCGTATTTGGAGATGTTCGAGCGGGATGGTTCACGTTTGCAAGATGCGCTGCAACGCCTGAATACCTGCCCGTTGGGCTCGGGTGCTTTAGCTGGGACAGCTTATGCGATTGATCGTGAGCAATTGGCCCAGTCACTGGATTTTCAACGTGCAACCCGTAACTCTTTAGACGCCGTCTCCGATCGGGATCATGTCATGGAGTTGATGTCGGTTGCGTCGCTCTCGATGCTGCATTTGTCTCGTCTGGCAGAAGACCTGATCTTCTATAATTCGGGCGAAGCCGGATTTGTTGAACTTGCGGATACCGTGACGTCAGGCTCTTCTCTGATGCCACAGAAGAAAAATCCAGATGCACTGGAATTGATTCGCGGTAAAACGGGGCGTGTTTATGGCGCACTGGCTGGCATGATGATGACGGTCAAGGCGTTGCCGCTGGCATACAATAAAGACATGCAGGAAGACAAAGAAGGCCTGTTTGATGCTTTGGATACTTGGTATGACTGTCTTGAGATGACGGCACTTTGCTTTGAAGGCATTCAGATCAATGGCGAACGGACGTTAGAAGCGGCAAAACAAGGCTATGCGAACGCAACCGAGCTGGCGGATTATCTTGTTGCGAAAGGAATTCCATTCCGTGAAGCACACCATATTGTCGGTGTCGCTGTTGTGGGGGCGATTGCCAAAGGCTGTGCGCTGGAAGAGTTGTCTCTGGATGAGCTCCGGGAGTTTTCTTCCGTGATTGATGAGGATGTCTACGGGACGCTGACGATTGATTCTTGCCTGAAACAGCGTTGTGCTTTAGGTGGTGTTTCGCCAAAGCAAGTGGCTCATGCCGTTGAGCAGGCGCAACAACGTTTGAGTGATAAGGATTAAAAATTACGGTTCTTGTCAGTGATTTGAGCTGATATCGGATGTGAACGGCTCATCAAATCAGCTTTGGTGAGCTGCCGCGAACGAATGATCAAAAAAGATCGATTTTTTTTGGAACCAATTAAAAAAGGCAGGGTCTACCTTTATACCACTGCTTTTTCTTAGATGAATCTAAGAGGCCCCGAGACTGATTTTGGTCTTGGGGCTTTTTCTTTCCGGCAGATTTTCTTTCTGATCGATTTGGTTGCCGGGAAGACGGTTATCTTATCAATGATAAGCGCTTGTCCATTGATGTTTGGCTTAATGCGGTTTGCTTTTGCGCAATGGCAGAATGACAAACTTCATCCACAAGTGAAGACTGAGCAACAGATGGACCGCCAGCCCAAAGCCGATCAGCGCTATTCCTTCAACCGATTTGATGTGGTGCATGCCCCAGAGTAGCCAGATCCCCCAGAATAAAAGACAGAGCACGCTTAACTGATTCATACAGCGCTGACAGCGACCTATCTTTTTCCAGAACCAGCTTGATTCACAGTTGTTACACGTCATCGAAAGCGTTTATTGAGCTAATAAAATGCAAGCGTAGGTGAGGATATGGGGGGAATCAAGTAAAAAATTACTCTGGTTCGCTTTCTTGGGGGAAGAAGAAAACCAGAGTCGAAATGAATTATTGTCGATTCAAACGGCAGTAATTCACCGAAACAGAGCCAACGTTATGGACAGTAACCTTGACTCAACTCCCGAGATAAAGCGAGTGAATACAAGCAAAATTCAGGCAGTTTGGATATTCATTTAGTAGCATATATTTTTATTGTGATTGGCTTTGCGTCAGGCCTCCGGGTGACCCAGAGGCCTGTATTTTAGTTTGTGGCTGATTCACGGAAGTAGATATCCAGCTCTTCACTGCCGCCAATATGTCGACCACCAATGTAGACTTGAGGCACAGTTGAGCGACCGGTAATCGCACGCAGGCTGACCGTCGTTGCATCTTTGCCTAAAACGACCTCTTCATATTGCATTCCTTGGTCGATCAGGGTCTGTTTCGCTTTGGCACAGAATGGGCAGCCCGGTTTGGTAAAGATAGTGATCGATTCTTGAAGCTGATGTCCCGGAGAAATATGTTTCAACATGGTATCAGCATCGGAAACTTTGAATGGGTCACCGGGTTCATTCGGTTCAATAAACATCTCTTCAACGATGCCATCTTTGACCAGCATACTGTAACGCCATGAGCGTTGACCAAAACCAAGATCGTGTTTATTGACTAACATGCCCATACCATCGGTAAATTCACCATTACCGTCAGGAATGAAGGTAATGTTGTCGGCTTCCTGATCGTGTTTCCATGCATTCATAACGAATGTATCGTTGACCGAAACACACAAGATTTCATCAACACCATGTTCTTGAAAGACAGAAAACAGCTCGTTGTATCGTGGTAAATGACTTGAAGAACATGTTGGTGTAAATGCTCCGGGAAGACTAAACACAATGACTGTTTTTCCTTTGAATAATTCATCAGTGGTTACATTGACCCACTGATCCCCCTGGCGTGTCGGAAAGGTGACTTGTGGAACGGGTTGGCCTTTTTTAGATGTCAACATACTGGGTGTCCTTTTAAGTTCAAATGTATTTTCGAATTTATAATCAAGTGTCTGGCACTTGTTCTTGTTTTGATGTGTTCATTATTCAAAAAAACCTTTGATAGCTCTAATCGTTTAATGCTATGGTTTTGATAGATACAATCTATTGGGGGATGGAATGAATATCCGAGATTTTGAATACTTGGTCTCTTTAGCTGAGCACCGTCATTTTCGTAAAGCGGCTGAAGCGTGTTTTGTCAGTCAGCCGACACTCAGTGGTCAGATTCGTAAACTGGAAGATGAACTGGGAACGGTATTGTTAGAGCGGAGCAGCCGTCGGGTGCTTTTTACTGACGCCGGATTACAGTTAGTTGAACAGGCAAAAAATATTCTGAAAGAGATTAAAACATTCAAAGATATGGCAAGCGGACAAGGGGATGAGATGAGTGGCCCGATGCATATCGGCTTTATCCCGACGGTTGGTCCTTATTTACTGCCTCGTATTGTCCCGTCTCTGAAAACGAATTTTCCTGATTTAGAATTATATTTACATGAAGCTCAGACAAGCCAGTTAGTCCGACAGTTGGAAGATGGTAAGTTGGACTGCCTTGTACTGGCAGCGGTTGAAGAAACGAAGCCATTTAAAGAAATTGAGCTCTACAATGAACCGATGAGCCTTGCTGTGCCTGCTGACCATCCTTGGGCAAAGAGTGAGCAATTGGATATGTCTAATCTCAAAGGACAAACTGTACTGATGTTGGGCGACGGACATTGCTTACGTGATCAGGCGTTGGGATTTTGTTTTGCGGCCGGTGCAAAAGATGATGAACGCTTTAAGGCAACCAGCTTAGAAACATTACGCAATATGGTAGCGGCTGGTGGCGGCATGACATTACTGCCGGAGCTCTCTTTACCCGGGTGCCGAGAAAAAGATGGTGTCTGCTATCTGAAAGCATTTAATCCCGTACCAAGTCGAACCTTAGTGTTGGTCTATCGACCCGGTTCGCCGCTCAGACAACGGTTTGAGACTCTGGCAGCTGTGATTCGTCAACGGCTTAGTGAACTGAGCTGATATTGAATTAAGAGAAAATAATCAAATAAAAAGCGGAGGTGACTCCGCTTTTTTGGTGATTGAGCACTTGAGAAAACCACTTTTCATGTCAAAGCGGTCTCTCTGTCACACTAAAACAACTCTTCACCACCATTGGGTGATGAGTACAGGCTATTTGTAACCGAATCCTGCACATATTCTTTTGGTTCAGTCCCCTGAATAAAGTATTCGAACATCGCACTGCCATCCGTTTTTGTGGTTAACAGTCCGGTGTCCCGATCAATTCTGACCTGAACAATATGTTTCGGGATGACCTTCTGGTGTGGCGGGACATCATTGAGGGCATGAGCCATGAAATCGATCCAAGCCGGTTCCGCTGTTTTGGCGCCTGATTCGCCACCGCTAATCGGTACATCGTCGAGATTCGGGTTTTTGGTGGTGCGGCCTAAGTCGCGGTTATGATGGTCAAAGCCGACCCAGGCACTGGCAACGATTCCCGGCGCAAAGCCGTTATACCAAGCATCTTTCGAATCGTTGGTTGTCCCGGTTTTTCCACCAATATCCCGGCGTTTGAGTTTTTGAGCGCGCCATCCGGTTCCGTTCCATCCGGTCCCTTCACGCCAGTTTCCGCCACCCCAAATATTGCTATACATCATTTCCCGAACCAAAAATGCATTCTGTTCGGAGATAACGCGTGGAGCATATTGGACGTCTGCCGAATGTTCATTAAAGCGTGGTGTACCAGTGTCGCTGTAAGCATGCTCTTGATGAATCGGAGCTTGGATACCTTGCTCATCGTCTGATTGTTGGGCGCTATAGGGCTGCTCTTGATGTTGTATCTCGTCACTGTCCTGATCGGGACATTGGTCATGACAGACGATTTTCGGTGTTGAGCGATAGACCAGTGTCCCGAAAGGATCTTCAACATGATCAATGTAATAGGCATCAACACTATAACCACCGTTGGCAAATACTGAATAGCCCTGAACCAGTTTCAGCGGGCTCAGGCTACCGGCACCCAGCGCGATGGTTTCTGAATGCGGCAGGTTGTTCAGGTCGAAGCCAAAACGGGTCAGATAGTGCCGGACACGTTCCAGACCGACCGCTCTGAGCACGCGGATTGCCATGACGTTTTTCGACTGGGCTAAACCAATCCGTAGTCGTGTCGGCCCGCGGTAAGACGGCGGCGAGTTTTTAGGGCGCCATGCGGTTCCCTGACTCTGATCCCATTTGTTGATCGGCGCGTCATTGACCAGCGTTGCCAGCGTCAGACCATCCTCGATGGCAGATGAGTATATGAATGGTTTAATCCCCGAGCCAACCTGACGGATGGATTGGGTCACACGGTTAAATTTACTATGAATAAAATTGAAGCCGCCAACCAGCGCAAGTACCGCACCATTTTCAGGGTTCATGGCTACAAAAGCCGTATTCGCATTGGGAACCTGACTGAGATGCCAAATCGGTTGATTTTTATCCTGACTATCATGGCGTTCTCTCACCCAGATTTGTTCACCGGCTGCCATGATTTCGTGGGCGTTTGTCGGTGCATCGCCTTGCCGATCATCGGTAATAAAACGCCGGGCCCATTTCATACCATCCCAAGGAATGGTTTGGGTGCCGTGACTCTTGACCCAAACGGTGGCCGATTGTTGGTCAACATGCGTCACAATGGCAGGGTACATATCATCATAGATAGGCTGCTCTGTGAGGTACTCGTCCATCTGCTCTTGGGTAAAGGCCGGCTGGTCCGCTTTCCACAATACTTTTTGGGCACCTCGATAACCATGACGTTGATCGTAGGCGATCAAGTTATTAATGGCTGATTTGTGTGCGGCATCTTGCAGATCTGATTGGATCGTGGTGGTTACTCTCATCCCTGATGTATAGGCGTTTTCACCATAATGCTCAACCATCCAGGCTCGTGCGAGTTCAGCCACATATGGTGCATTGACCTCAATTTCAGCCACATGATATCGCGCGATCAACGGTTCAGCTTTTGCTGAGTCATATTGCGCCTGCGTTATGTAATGCTCAACCAGCATCCGCATCAGAACAACATTACGGCGGTGAGTTGCCCGGGACAGTGAGTAGATTGGGTTCATGGTCGACGGGGCTTTCGGCAATCCGGCAATCATCGCCATTTCACCAAGCGTGAGGTCTTTGACGTTTTTACCGAAATAGACTTGTGCCGCCGCGCCAACCCCATAAGAACGATAGCCCAGATAAATTTTGTTCAGATACAGTTCAAGGATTTCGTCTTTGGTGAGCAACTGTTCAATGTGAACTGCGATAAAAATCTCTTTTATCTTGCGCATGATTTTCTTCTCATTGGTCAGGAAGAAATTACGGGCAAGTTGTTGGGTAATGGTACTCGCACCTTGAGACGCACTCCCGGAAAGTATCACGGCAAATGCGGCGCGGGTAATACCGATGGGGTCAAATCCATAATGCTCATAAAAGCGGTTATCTTCTGTTGCCAGAAATGCATGGATCAAATCTGGTGGAATCTCACTGAGTTTGAGTGGAATCCGACGCTTTTCTCCAAACTGAGCAATCAGTTTTCCATCTTTACTGAGAACCTGCATCGGTGTTTGAAGCTGAACATCTTTTAAGGTAGCAACATCTGGCAACTCTGGTTTGACATAATAGTAAAACCCAAAAATTGTACTCACCCCTAAAACCATGCAAATCAATGAAAATAAAAATAATCGCTTTATGAACTTCACCGGATAATCCCTGTTTGGTCGGATTGAACGCATGTCATCCGATCTAATTTTCGCTATTTTCTCTAAGAAACTGATCGCTTAACGTTTCATTCAAGATAGACCTGTTGAGAAGAGTCTACACGACTTAAAATATTGGTTGTTAAAAATATAACGCAGCAAACCTGTCGTTCTTTCTTTTTATCATCCCGTCATTTCGGTGCTATCTCAAAATGAACGCTTATTGTACTACCAATCGGCGATTTGAACAGTATTGAACGACTGGAGTCTGTATGAGAAAACGTATCGTAACGGGAATTGATATTCGCCGTCACCGCATTACTACCGTTACTTTGAAACGCCAACATAACATCGTGTCATTACTTGACTGTGAAACACTGTCTGTCCCCGAGGACATTTTCTCTGAGAATGAGGGCATTAATTATCAGAGCATTGTCAATAAACTTGCCGAAATCAGAAAGAGATTACCCTTTTTACAAAATTGTGTTGCGATGTCGATACCTGACCTCGCAGTGATGACCCGAACCGTAGCGCTCTCAATCAGTGATTATGATAAAAGCTTGGCACCGTGGTTAATTGCTCAGGCTTTTTCAGAACAAACCGGCCTCTCTGTTACATCCGTCTATTTAGATTATGTCCCGCTTGAAACGGGCTATCAGGTTTATGCTGCAAAAAAAGAGGTGGTAGAAAGTCGTCTGCAAGCGCTTTGTCGCGCCGGATTAAAACCTGTGTTGATTGATACGGAGAAACAGGCTTTTCTTCAGTTTCTGCTGGAATCAATGTGTCGTGCTCAACGTCAGGGATGGCTACTGATTGATATCGGTGAAGAGATTATTGCGATTGGGTTTATCACCGATGAACTGAGTTTCTATCGTCAGTTTCCCTTTGCTGCACAGGCATTCGATGCAGCGCTGACGCTGGTGTTACAAGAGGTGCAGCGGTTTATCTCATTGCATCCGGCCGCCTTGCTGAACGGGATATGGGTCAATGGTTCACCGAGCATGTATCAGATGTTATCACAGCGTTTATGTCAGCAATTTCAAGGGCCGATAGAGCACTTGGTGGCCGCATCTGTTTTTGAAACATCAAGGTCGATACCTGATCATTGCTCACCTTTTATTCCTTTGGCGGCTGGCAGTGCGTTGCGAGGTTTGATGGCGTTGGAGGCCGGCTATGCTGCATGAACTGAATTTAATGGATTGGCGGCAAAGTCAATTATATCGACGTAAACGGTTTTTGTATGGCATATGGCTTTTCAGCGGGTGCCTGTGGCTGGTGGTACAAAGTATTGTTTGTCTTGAATGGTACAAACACCAAACGTACTGGCAACACTCGGAGCAACAGTTTAACGCACAACTTAACGAACAGCAGCAGCGTCTGGGTGAATGGGAATTGCGACAGCAACATGCGCAGCAGGATCTGCGAAAACTGGCGCATGCAGAACGGTGGATAGCACATAGTCAGCGACCGCAGACACTTATGTCCGTATTGGTCTCGGCCGTTCCCCGCGGCATCTATCTGGAAGAAATCCGTTTGGCAGAACAACAGGTTGTCATTCGCGGATTCAGTCGTCATCCGACAGCGATGAATCATTTTATTCAGCGGCTTAGGCAATCCTCATCGATTGAGCAGTTGGATATTCTGTCCGTCACAGATCAAGCACCCGATTGGGGGCATAAATTCAATACGTTTCAACTGCGTTTAGTGATGACCTCAAGCATCGATGATTCGCTCTCTGCGATAGAGGAAGAGGAGCAGCCTGATGTCTACTGATTCTCTCCGGCGCTGGATGTTGAATGCATCGACGCTGCAACACGTGGGAATCATGGCGGTACTGTTTGTGGTACTCACTGGAGTCAGTTATCTATGGTTCTGGCAAAGCCGATATCAAGTCTTGCGGCAATATCCGACGCATCTGAATGCACTGTCTCAGCAACAGAAGGTGAACGCGCAACAATTGGATGATTTTCACCGACAGCAAGTGGGGTGGGATGCGATTCAGCACAAATTGGTGCGAACGATGACCCGGCTGACACCCGTGCCAGATTCTTCTGCGTGGGTCAAACAAATCGAGCAGGTTGCTGCGCAACAGCATATCCGCCTGCGACACATCGTATGGAAAACACCGCAACAGCTTTATGGCTATGATGCGGATGTTTTTGAGATCAGGTTGAGTGGTCTGTTTCCGGATATTCTGAACTTCATGCGGGCAATTGAGCAGCAGTCCGTTGGTGTGGTGTTTCAACCGATTGACTGGAAAAGAGAGTCACCGTTGCAGCGTGGTATCGAGGTTGTTGCAACCGGATTTCTTTATCAACTGAAAGCAGACCGCAATATAGGTCATCATACAGAAGGACATGATCAACATGAGTCAAAATAGTTATCGGGGTGTGTTATTCGCCATTCGGGTGATCGGGGGCATTCTATGGGGAGTATGTGTATCCGCACAACCGACGATTGATCCGTTTGATGTGCCGACGGTGGTGCAATCGGGTATTGCGTCCGGAGGAATACCCAATACATCGCAGCCGAAGCTGGAGACTGCATTCATTCCGATTCAGTATGCGAAAACTGCGGACTTACTGCCACTGCTTGAAGGTGGCGAAAAACCAGGACTACTGTCCGAATATGGATTGGTTCGCGTTGATCCCCGAACCAACGCGCTGATTATTCGCGATACACCGGATCATCTGACATCGATCCGCAGCATGATTCAAGCGCTCGATATTCCCGTGAAACAGGTCAGAATTGAAGCAAGGATTGTGATTGTCAGTGAAGGTGCACTCGATGAGCTTGGTGTGCGTTGGGGCGTCGGGCTGCAACAAGGGCATTTTGCCGTCGGGAGTCATATCGAACAGCACCATGAGACGGGTGATGGGGCAACCGAATCACCATCCGTAACCGATTTTATGAATATTAATTTGCCAAGCACATCCAGTAATGCCTCATCAATCGCTTTTCAGTTAGCTAAGTTGGGATCCGGCACCTTACTGGATTTGGAATTATCGGCATTACAGAGCGAGTCCCGTGCTGAAATTATTTCCAGCCCCAGTCTGCTAACCACAAATCATCAATCTGCGTTTATCGAACAAGGTACTGAAATCCCATATCAGGAGTCGAGTTCAGATGATGAAACCACCATTGCGTTTAAAAAAGCGGTTTTAAGTCTGGAAGTGACCCCGACGATTACACCGGACCATCATATGTTGCTGGATTTACGTGTGACACAAGATCGTCCCGGAGAGGTGGTTAAAACCGGTTCTGGCGAAGCTGTTGCGATTACAACGCAAAGAATTGGTACCCAAGTGTTAGTCAACGATGGAGAAACGGTTGTTCTTGGGGGAATTTATCAGAAAACCCAAATACATCGCGTTGATAAAGTGCCCGTGTTAGGAGAATTACCGTTATTAGGCAAACTGTTTCAGCGTAATTATCAAAAGACGGATAAAAACGAGCTGCTTATTTTTGTTACACCTCGGGTTGTGATTCAATGAGTTAGTCCGCTTTTTTCAGATCGTCTAAAAATAAGGTTGCATTCGGGCACTCAGATCTAGATAATTTCGGGTCTTATCACGAAATGTCTGTGAGGAATTGGTGCCACGAAGCTGATTCATCCCTTGCTATACCTTGAATTCACTTGTGGCGATGTCATTGAATTAATGTTGTTAATTACTGCTAAACATGGCTGAAAAACGTAATATTATCCTTGTTGGTCCTATGGGGGCCGGCAAAAGTACTATCGGTAGATATCTAGCACAGCAACTTCATATGGAATTTGTAGATTCTGACTCCGTTATTGAAGAACGGACGGGGGCAGATATTGCTTGGGTATTTGATGTTGAAGGAGAAGACGGTTTCCGTAAACGTGAAGAAACTGTCATCCATGACCTGACTGAACAACAAGGCATCGTTCTGGCAACAGGCGGTGGATCAGTCAAAAGCAAAGAAAATCGTAATCGTCTTTCTGCCCGGGGCGTTGTCGTTTATCTCGAAACGACAATTGAGAAACAGTTAGCTCGTACCAGTCGTGATAAAAAGCGTCCGCTTCTGCAAACGGAACAGCCACGTGAAGTTTTAGAAGCTTTGGCTGAGGAACGTAATCCGCTTTATGAAGAAATTGCGGATATTACTGTGAAAACTGATGATCAAAGTGCAAAAGTGGTAGCCAATCAGATCGTAAAAATGTTAGAAGAACAATAGGTTTTTTTTATTTTTGCGGAGTGCAACCATGGCGCAGATTACGGTCAGTCTAGGTGAGCGTAGTTACCCCATTTCAATCGGAGCCGGATTATTTCAAAATCCGGCGCTTCTTTCTTTTCTTTCCCCTCAGCAAAAGGTGGTCTTAGTTAGCAACGTGACAGTTGCCCCGCTTTATGCTGATAAAATCACGCAGTTATTGAACGATATCGGTTGTCAGACTTATCTGCTGTCACTACCCGATGGAGAGCAATACAAAAATCTGAATACTTTTGATACGGTCATGACATTTCTGCTTGAGCATAATCTTGGGCGAGATATTGTGATCGTTGCGCTCGGTGGCGGTGTGATCGGTGATCTGGTTGGTTTTGCCGCCTCATGTTATCAACGCGGTGTTGATTTTATTCAAATACCGACAACGCTCTTGTCTCAGGTTGATTCCTCGGTGGGCGGAAAAACAGCGGTGAATCATCCGCTGGGTAAGAATATGATCGGTGCATTCTATCAACCGCGTTCAGTGATTATAGACACTGATTGTCTGGCAACACTGCCCGAACGGGAATTTGCTGCCGGAATGGCAGAAGTTATCAAATACGGCATTATTTATGATGCTGAGTTTTTCGACTGGCTTGATACTAACCTTGAGAAGCTGTACGCACTGGATCAGTCTGCGCTCACTTATGCCATCGCGCGTTGTTGCGAAATTAAAGCGGAAGTGGTCGCACAGGATGAAAAAGAAGCCGGTATCCGGGCATTACTCAATTTAGGTCATACGTTTGGTCATGCCATTGAAGCGCATCTGGGATATGGCCAATGGCTTCACGGTGAAGCAGTGTCATCCGGAACGGTGATGGCAGCGAAGACAGCCCAATTACATGGCTTAATTTCTGACGCTCAGTTCTTACGGATTGTCTCGCTCCTCAAAGCTGCAAAACTACCTGTACAAACCCCGGATGGTATGTCTTTCTCTGATTTTATGACCCATATGATGCGGGATAAAAAGGTTCTGGCCGGTACATTGAGGCTGGTTCTTCCGACCGGAATCGGGACGGCCGAAGTGATGAAGGACATTCCAGAGTCAACGATTGAGCAAGCGATCGATTTCTGTCGTACAGTATAATTCAACAGTCTTTCATGTTTCTGGGTAGGATGATTTCATGAGTGCAGCACACGGGCGAGTGTTGGAATTACAGTCTCAGGTCGATCTGTTAGAACGGCTGAGATTACTGACACATTTCGGTTCAAATCTGGTGACGGTTTCCGGTGAACCCGGAGCCGGTAAAACGTGGCTCGCACAACGTTACCTGGAAGCATGGGCAGAGGATAAGAATCAGTCACTTCTACTGTGTTATCCAAATCAGGATGATCGTCAGCATCGTATGACGATTCTGACACAGATCGATTCTCACGCACGCTTTAGCCCCGATGACACCCTGGTCGATAATCTGACGAATATATTTGATGATGAACCCTGTAATATCGTGATTGTGGTCGATAATGCACAGCGTCTGTCTGAAAATTTGGTGTCAGAACTGTGGATGCTTGTGCTTGAGGCGCAGGATAAGCCGCAATGGTCGATCAATGTGATCTTCTTCGCGCTTCCTCGGGTGCTTGATCCATTGATCACTCGAATTGGATATGGTCAGGAGCATAAACCGGTTGATCTGGAGATCGAGCGACTGTCTCAAGATGACGCTGATCGTTTATTCGAATATCTGGTGATCCGTTTTATCGACGATAAAATGGAGAAAAGAGTTCGCCATGCGTATAGTAAGGTGAATAAAACACCGGGTGATATCATCGCATTAGGAGAGAAGAAGATGGAAAAGCGGATTGTGATTCGCTCAATAGTCGGGTCTCCGGTTAAGATCGCGGCACTGATACTGTTAATTGCTGTCATTCTCGGTGGCGGTTATTGGTGGATGTTATCTGCAGAACAAACACCCGAGCATGTGTTGGATGATATCGTTGCAAATGGTACCTCGACAAAAGAACAGACGGTGATTCCGGCGTTGACGGGTCGTACCAAAGAGAGTGCCACCGCATCTGATACGCCCGATGCGTCTGGTGAGAATACCATCGAACCACCACCGAATGGGGTTAATGATGATTCCAATGCACTCCCTCCGGCAGTGACCTCTGATTCTGATCGGGTTGGTGAGGATGATCAGGGACAACGGGTTGTGATTTCTTCAGAAGTTGTTGATGCATTGATGGATGGCAAAGCTGAATCGGCTGATACCAAGCAACTCAAGGATGTAGCCCGTCAGGTTGCTCCAGAATCAGATGAGTCTGCTACGACAGGAGAACCTCAGCAAACTGCATCGACTGGCGCGGAGCAGAGCAAAGCGCCTTCAGCCACAGAACAATCCCCATCAACCCGCTCGCAATCTTTACCCGGTTACTCGTTTTCCTATACTACAGCGGCATTAAATGCGATGTCTGACCGTAGTTATACTTTGCAGCTTGCCGCATTTAATTCGCTTCAGGAAGTTGAAGACTTTATTCAACGCCATCGTTTACAGAATCAGGTTTATGTCTATCCGACCGTCCGGGATCAGGTGAACTGGTATATTGTGACATACCAAAATTATCCAACGATTCAGATGGCTCGTGATGCTGTCTCGACGCTCCCTCGCCCGATTCAGTCACTCGGACCCTGGGCAAAATCTCTCAGACAGGTACATCGAGAGATTGAACGAGTGAAATAATACGGGTTCTCTTGGGGATAAAGTGAAAATATGTTAGATTTCGCAGCCTTGTTGATTGTGGTGGATAGATAGAGCAGTAGATGAAGAAGAATCGCGCCTTTCTGAAGTGGGCTGGCGGAAAGTATGGATTGGTTGATGATATCCGACGCCATTTACCGGCCGCTCAAACTTTGGTAGAGCCCTTTGTCGGTGCTGGTTCTATTTTTCTCAATACCGATTACGAGCATTATGTTCTGGCTGATATCAATCCGGATCTGATCAATTTATATAATCTGCTGAAAGAGCGGCCCGAGCACTATATTACAGAGGCTAAACGGTGGTTTATTGCTGAAAATAACCGCAAGGAAGTCTATCTTTCGGTTCGGCAGCAGTTTAATCAGACCGATGAAGTGATGTATCGCTCGTTAGCATTCTTGTATATGAATCGTTTTGGTTTTAACGGCTTGTGTCGTTATAACAAAAAAGGCGGTTTCAATGTCCCTTTTGGTTCCTACAAAAAACCTTATTTCCCTGAAGCAGAACTGGAGTTCTTTGCTGAGAAAGCTCAGAAAGCCACATTTGTCTGTACCAATTATCGAGATAGCTTTGAACAGGCGGATCATGTCAGTGTGATTTATTGCGATCCACCGTATGCACCGTTGTCTCATACTGCGAATTTTACCTCTTATACCGGTGGTGGTTTTTCACTTGATGATCAGGCTGCACTGGCTGATATTGCCGAGAAAACTGCGAATGAGCGGGGGATATCGGTACTCATTTCTAATCATGATACGATTCTGACCCGACGGCTGTACCACGGTGCAAAACTCAATGTTGTGAAGGTGAAACGAACCATCAGCCGGAACGGGGCAGGCCGGAATAAAGTCGATGAACTGCTCGCGTTATTTGATGGGCGTTTAACTCCGCGCGCCAAGTAGTTAGCCTTTGAGGCAGACCGATTAAACTTACGATTCCCTCGATAGGCCGCAAAAATAGTATCAAAGCGCAACACACGCTAGGATCCGAGCAATGGCTTCTGTAGAATGATTTATCTTGGCAACTATTCCTAATCTTCATGCTCACAGAGGCCTGCTTTATGAAAGACTTTTTGATTGCCCCTTCCATCCTTTCTGCTGATTTAGCCCGTTTAGGGGAGGATGTTGTTGATGTCCTCAACGCTGGCGCGGATGTGATTCATTTTGATGTCATGGACAACCATTATGTGCCGAATTTGACGTTTGGTGCGCCGGTTTGCAAAGCATTGCGTGACTATGGTGTCACGGCACCGATTGATGTCCACTTGATGGTCAAACCGGTCGACCGTCTCATTCCGGATTTTGCTGAAGCCGGTGCATCGATGATTACTTTTCATGTCGAAGCCTCTGAGCATGTTGATCGAACGTTGCAACTGATCAAATCGCATGGTTGTCAGGCCGGTGTTGTGCTGAATCCTGCGACGCCGCTGACTCATCTGGATTATTTGATGGATAAAGTTGATCTGATCCTGCTGATGTCTGTGAACCCTGGATTTGGCGGTCAGTCTTTCATTCCACATACATTGGATAAACTCAATACCGTCCGTGAACGGATCAATGCTTCCGGACGTCAGATTCGTCTGGAAATTGACGGAGGTGTCAAGGTGGATAACATCCGTGAAATTGCTGAAGCCGGGGCTGATATGTTTGTAGCCGGTTCCGCGATTTTTGGTCAGTCTGACTATCAGCAAGTGATTGATGCAATGCGTGCAGAGCTGGCACAGGTCAAACGGTGATTTGTTGTTATTGAATCCGGTGGATTCATTCTGGAGTGATCATGCTGAATCACCCATATGAAAATCAAATAGAGAGTATATGTGATGTCTATTGAGCAGATTCAATTGATTGCCTTTGATCTGGATGGCACATTGTTAGACAGTGTACCTGACCTTGCTGTTGCAGCAGATCAAACGGTTCGTGCGTTGGGTTATCCCGGGGTGTCTGAAGCACAGGTTCGTGATTATGTTGGCAATGGGGCTGATGTGCTGATTGGTCGTGCTTTAAGCCAGAGTTTAACCGTGGATCCATCGTTGAGCCCGGAACTGATGCAGGATGCCAGAAAACGGTTTGATGCATATTATGCGGCGACGGGTCATCGCCTCAGTCATTTGTACCCGGGCGTCAAAGAAACACTTGAACAACTACATCAGGCAGGATTTACAATGGCGATTGCAACCAATAAGCCATCGAAGTTTGTGCCGGATATTCTGCAACAGCATCAGATCGCTCACTATTTTAAGGCAGTGATTGGTGGTGACCGCTTTGAGAAAAAGAAACCCGATCCAATGGCGCTTGAATGGCTGCTCGCAACTTATGACTGCCAGCCCCAACAGATGCTGATGGTCGGTGACTCAAAGAATGATATTCTGGCAGCACAGCGTGCCGGATGCCGTTCATTTGGTCTGACATACGGCTACAATCATGGGGAGCCAATTGCGGATTCAAATCCGGATTATGTTGCGGATCAGATTAGGCAATTACTCGATATTGTTCTTGTTTCGGCATGAATGCGATAAATATCTAGAAAAATACTTCCTGATGAGTACACTGAGTAAACCGTGTGACGGTTTGCAGAACAATCACACGGTTTCTCTCTAATTTTGATGAAGTCAAAGGAATTTTTCATGAGCAACTCCCTCGTCTCGGACAAGCCGATCGTCTTTAGTGGTGTTCAACCTTCCGGTGAACTCAGTATTGGTAACTACTTGGGTGCGCTTCGTCAATGGCATCAAATGCAAGATGAATACAACTGTCAGTATTGTGTTGTTGATCTACATGCGATCACCGTGCGTCAGGATCCTAAAGCGTTGCATGAAGCAACACTCGATGCACTGTCGATCTGTCTTGCAGTTGGCATTGACCCACGGAAGAGCACATTATTCGTTCAGTCTCATGTCCCTGCTCATGCACAACTCAGTTGGCTCCTCAATTGTTATACCCAGATGGGGGAATTGAGCCGAATGACTCAGTTCAAGGATAAATCCGCACGTTATGCAAATGATGTTAATGTCGGACTGTTTGATTATCCTGTCTTGATGGCCGCTGATATTCTTTTATATGGCACTCATCAGGTACCTGTCGGAAATGACCAGAAACAGCATCTTGAGCTGGCGCGTGACATTGCGATTCGCTTTAATAACATTTACAGCCCTGAACAACCGATTTTCACGGTGCCTGAACCTTACATTCCGACAGTAAATGCCCGGGTGATGAGTCTTCAGGATGCAACGAAGAAAATGTCGAAATCGGATGATAACCGCAAGAATGTCATCACGCTGCTTGAAGACCCGAAATCGATTCTCAAAAAGATCAACAAAGCACAAACGGATACCGAAACACCACCACGGATTCGTCACGATGTTGAAAACAAAGCCGGAATCTCCAACTTGATGGGGTTGTACTCGGCTGCGACCGGGATGAGTTTTGCTGAAATTGAAGCAAAATATGCAGGGGTAGAAATGTATGGCCCGTTCAAGAAAGATGTCGGTGAAGCGATCGTGGCAATGCTGGAACCTGTTCAGAGTGAATATCATCGGGTCCGTGCGGATTTGGGATATCTCAATGAAGTGATGAAATCTGGCGCAGAAGCCGCATCGGCAAAAGCAGCGCCAACCCTGAAAAAAGCCTATGAAGCGGTTGGTTTTGTGACCCCATTTTAGCGATCACGCTATATCGCCATGACGTTGATGTAGAGGCTGCCAGTATCGGCAGCCTTTTTTACTTTATTGCGTCCGTTTGATCCCTGCCGCTTTCATAATATATTTTTCATAAATCGGCTCACTGGTGCCTTTTTTCACTTTATAGAGAAAATATTTCTCGAAAGCGATTTTAGCGATGTGAACCCATTGCCCCATCGACGTCCAGTTGGTATTCCGTGGCGGGTTTTGTGGCAGAGCAATAAACGCAGCCCCTTTATCTCCCATGTCGGCCAGACAGACAGCATTCATCGAAGGCTTGGTTGTCACGGCTTCGCCACGCTCAATACTGAGGATATTTTTCACAATCGCACTGGTCATCGATTCAATCATAAAACCGGTTTTCGGGGCGCCGACAGGCACGGGAGTTTCTTCAAGTGGCGGAATCGCAACGCAAACACCGGCAGCAAAGATTTCCGGGTAAGTCGGACTACGTTGATATTCATCAGTCAAAACAAAGCCTTTGGGGTTGCATAAATCAGGGACATTGGCAATCGCAGGAGAGCCTTTAAATGGCGGTAAAAACATCGCCATACTGAAAGGTAAGTGATGTTCGAAATCGACTTCGCCTTTGCGGTTGAGCTCTTCAATATGCGCGATATTGGGTTCAAAATGTGTGGTGCGCGCATTACAAATCCACTGGATGCCTCGCTCCCGGAATTCGTGCTCCATTAATGCTTTTGAGTCCCCGACACCACCGAGTCCCATGTGGCCGATGTAAGGTTCGCTGGTGACAAAAGTCATCGGCACCTGAGCGCGGATCTTCAGTTTACGCAACTGACTTTCAAGCGAAAGGATATATTCATAAGCCGGACCAAAACAACTGGCTCCCGGAAGTGCTCCGACAATGACCGGTCCCGGGTTTTTGATGAGCTGTTGATACGCTTCGTGAGAACGCACTGCGTGGTCAACCGTACAGACTGACTGAGTATAACCATTCTCCGGTCCGGCGCCGGGGACGGCTTCAAATGCCAGTTTCGGACCAGTACAGATGGCCAGATAGTCATACTGATATTCGGTTCCGTCTTCTGTTTGCAGGCATTTATCCTGAGCATGGATTTGAGCAACGCCGGAAGTATTGAACGGAATTTGGAATTTTTTTGTGTAGGGGGTCAGATCCAGTACCACCTGATCTTTGGTTCGTTCGCCGAGAGCGACCCAAGGGTTTGACGGAATGAAATGAAATTCAGAGCCTTCATTGATCAGCAGTATTTCATGATCTTTTGGCAGTTTCTGTTTTAACTCATATGCGATGGAGATCCCCCCCAACCCTGCACCAATTACGATCGTCCTTTTCATCTTTACTTACTCTCTTTTTATATTAGTAATTTCTAAATTAATAATAGCTTATATTGATAATTGTGCGACAGATCTGCGTCACAGAAAGAAGATCAGATGATTGAGGAACAGAGTCACTTTGTATCGTTGCTACTGAGCGTTGTATTTGTGAGTCTGAGATCGGATGGTACAAATGATTAAAGAACCCACGCCAGTCTGAGACTGGCGTGGGTTTTAGACGACGGCGAAATCAGTCGGTTATTCTTGGTGTTCCGGTAATGCGATGGCATCAAGTTTGTTGAAGTTGAACAGTTCATCTTGATCTGTTTCTTTTGAGTTGAGCACTTTCATGCCGGGAGTGACCGGTAATTGTGGGTCAACGAAGTTTTGGTTATCTTCGTCGGTTCTGCTCAAATAGGTCATTGAACCACTGGTGTTGGCTGATTGTTGATGTGCGTCTGGCGCAACACTTTGTCCGCTGGCAACGCTGTTAAGCACAGTAATTTTGCCCGTCGCGACGTTATTGTTTTCATTGGTTTCAGCAACCACATCATTTCTGTCAACCACTAACACTAAGTAATAAGTGCCTGCCGTTAAGCCTGAAGGAATCGGGACGGTGATGGTGTGTCTTGAACCGTATGGCAAGAGAACCGATGTTTCTCCGTAGAAGTACATAAGTTGCTTATTTGCATTGGCCAAATATACTGCCAGCGTTGGTGCTGTACCGCTTTTTTGTGCGCAATTGGCTGATGAAACCTCTGCATCAATCACAACCTGACCACCCGCGGTGACTTGGTTAGGAGAAAATTTTCCGGAAGAGACCAGCCAGTCCGGTGCGCCTAAACCCCCGATCTTGACGGTATTGAAACTCAATGCGCTCGAAATACTGTAACTCGCCTTCACCTGAAATTCATAGGGGGTACATGAATTGGCCAATGCGTTTTTGTTTTGTGTACTTAACACAGAATCCAAATTGACTCGGTATGTTTGTGTCGAGCGACTTGGGACGCATCGCATTGTACCGCCTAAACCGCTGCTTCCACATGAGATATCAGCAAAATCACGGCCGATATTAATACCAGTTTTTCCACCATCCTGTGTCAGTGCAAAATTAACGGTGTTGCCGTTATTAAAGATCTCAGAGCCGAACATGTGGTATTCCACTTCAAGTGTTTTTTGATTCGGGTATGGGAGTTCCGTGTTAACGATATCGACGTTGCCCGGATAAATTGAGGCGAGGGCTGCTTGACTACAAAGTGCTGTTGTTGTGAGAAAACCAACGACTATTTTGTCTAGTTTCATACTTAGTTCCTATTCCTATATGTTTATTATGATTCCGTCAGTGAGGTGTGACGCGACCCTTGTACAAATGAAACAAGATTTATATCAGCTTTCGCTATTATGAAACCAATTTATTATCCGTCAATGAGGGTTTTTCTTTTTTATCAATACTGTGATCAATGAGAAATTATAGTGTGCTGTTTTAGGTGTAACCGCTGAGCAACAGCCTCTCTGCTCAATATCAGCCTCAACATTGCTTGAATTAATATGAAATCATAACCATATTTTACGGTTTGAATGGTACTGAATGATCTATTGCGGTGCCGCCATCAACGATAAGGATATGGAAATGAAATTAATCAAAATATTGCTGGCAACATTCGGTTGTATTTACGCTTTGTCTGCTCAGGCTGGGTTCTACATTGCCAATGGTGTGTTATATGAAGGCAATGGGCATCCTTTTAAAATCCGTGGGATCAACCATGCCCACACTTGGTATCTCAATCGATTAGATCATGCGTTAGACGGAATTGCTGCAACGGGGGCCAATACGGTGCGGATAGTTCTGAGTAATGGTCAGCGTTGGAATAAAAATGGTCCTGCCGATGTGGCGAATGTGATTCGGCAAGCCAAAGCAAGACATTTGATCACGGTGCTTGAAGTCCATGATACAACAGGCTTTGGTGAAGAGTCGCAAGCGGCAAGTTTAGATTCAGCAGCCGATTATTGGATCGAACTAAAAGATCAACTCGTCGGTCAGGAAGATTATGTCATCATCAATCTGGGCAATGAACCGATGGGGAATGGGGTGAGTGCCAGTGTGTGGGTCAATGATCATATCAATGCGATTCAGCGCTTAAGAAAAGCCGGGCTAACGCATACACTAATGGTTGATGCGCCAAACTGGGGGCAGGACTGGCAACAGATCATGTTGAGTCGTGCCCAGTCTGTATTTGATGCTGATCCGCTGCACAATACGATATTTAGTGTCCACATGTATCAGGTTTACGGGGATTACCCGACAGTGAACCATTACATTTCGACATTCCTCAATCAAGGTTTAGCACTGGTTGTGGGCGAATTCGGCGCGAGTCATCAAGGTGAGGATGTGGCTGAGGACGCGATTATGGAACGGGCTGAGACCTTGAATATCGGTTATATCGGCTGGTCATGGTCGGGTAATAATCAAGATGTTGCGGATTTGGATATCGTCAATCACTGGGATAATCATGCATATAGCGAATGGGGGAATATCCTGATCAATGGTGTGAACGGTATCAAGTCCACGTCGACACTCGCCACAATCTTTACCTGTGGCGCATCGTGTCAGTAATGCAATGAGTGTTTATCTAACCTATCTTTCACCGGACAGCGATGATCACATTGCTGTCCAGACTTTTACCAATATACCTCGTTATTTATCAGTTAGATGAAGGTGAATTGGGAGCAACCATACAGATTGGGAATAATTACAAAATTCAATATATCTCAGCTCGATGATAAGCAATTTGTTGTACTAATATGCTAAGTGTTCCATTTTGTCTTTATCGTCAGATTCTGGATGGCGTGATTGATATGGCAAGGCACTGTTTTTATCACCAACAAGAAAATAGTGCGTATGAGCTTGCATGAATTTTCACGCATAGAAATCGCCAGACTGAAAGAGAGGCAGTAAGGGAGAGAATGAATGTTGACGGATAAAACTCTTTCGTGATTAATCCTGAATCTTCATCAATACCATGCCCGAATACCAAGACGTATAACGAGCTGGTTTGGTACGTTTTTGCCACTGTCGGTATACCTGATGTTTGATGAACTTTTCGTTTGTAGAGCTTTGCTCTGATCGAGTTTTGTTCCGGTTGAATCACTTATAGCAACAGTAGCAAAGGAGAACATCTTGTGATGAATGAATCAAGTCATCGACACGGACTAGCCAGACCTAAAATTCTATCTGTATTGATTTTTGCAGCGTTAGCCAGTAGCGCAGCCTCTGCTCAGGTAAGTATCGATTATTCGATTTCACCTGACGAACAAAATCATAAAATCAGCGAGTTAATTTATGGTACCAATCATCGAATGAATATGACGGGCCATGAAAACTTTGGTTTCTATCGCCTCGGCGGCAACCGGACAACCGCTTATAACTGGGAGAATAACTACTCCAATGCAGGCTCTGACTGGGTGCATTCCAGTGACACCTATATGGTACCGGATGGTGCCGATGAAACCATTCCGGGGATTACGCTGACCGATTTTGTCGATAATGACGCAGCCGGGGCGAAAACGATGCTGACCGTGCCATTGGCTGGCTACGTTGCCGCGGATAAGAATGGTACGGTACAGGAAGGGGAAGTTGCCCCGTCATCTCGCTGGATTCCGGCCATAGCGAAAAAAAATGCCCCGTTCTCATTAACGCCAGATCTCACCGATAATGCGGTGTATACCGATGAAATGGTCAACTTTTTAGTTGAGCGATACGGACGAGCAGCCGATGGTGGCGTATTTGCTTACTCACTGGATAATGAGCCCAGCCTGTGGTACCACACCCATTCACGAATCCATCCGGACAAACCGGGCGCCAAAGAGCTGGTGGACCGCTCTATTGAAGCGGCTCAGGCCGTCAAAGGCGTAGACCCGACAGCGACTATCTTTGGCCCTGCTTTGTATGGTTTTACCGCATTTGTATCGTTGACTGATGCACCGGATTGGACGAACTATTCAGATCAGTATCACTGGTTTATCGACTACTATCTGGCACAGATGAAAGCGGCTGGTGAATCATCCGGTATGCGCTTATTGGATGTTCTCGACCTGCACTGGTATTCCGAAGCGAGAGGAGATCAACGTGTCACCGATGGCAATGCTGACTCCGTGAAAGATAAAAATGCGCGGATGCAGGCTCCTCGGACATTTTGGGATCCTGAATATCAGGAAGATAGCTGGATAGCCCAATGGAATATGGCTGAGCTACCATTGATACCGCATATTCAAGACTCAATCGATATGCATTATCCGGGAACCAAGATGGCCTTCACTGAGTACGGCTTTGGCGGTGGTGATGATATTACCGGTGCGATTGCTGAAGCGGATGTATTGGGTATTTTCGGTAAATATGACGTCTATGCTGCAAACAGTTGGATTTTAAATGATGAAGAGAAATATTTAGCCAGTGCCTATCGTCTCTATCGTAACTATGATGGTGAGAATGGGACATTTGGTGATACCAGTGTCACCGCAACAATGAGCGATAAAGAAAACAGCTCTATTTATGCGTCGGTTGATTCAGAAACTGGATTACTTCATGTCATTGTGTTGAATAAGAATATGAACGAGTCAATCAATGGTGTGTTCAATATCGATTCAACAACCATCTATAAGTCAGGAAAGACTTATGTCTTGAATTCCGATTCAGTTGAGATCCAGGATAAAGGTGAGGTTGAGGTGACGAATAATCAGCTCAATTATGATATTCCAGCCTTGTCTGCTTATCATATTGTCTTTAGTACAGCAGACGCCACTGACCCGACAGATCCAACAGATCCAACAGATCCAACAGACCCGACGGATCCGACAGACCCAACGGATCCAACCGACCCAACGGATCCCGGCACTGATGGTGTCACTGTGTCTGTGAACATTCCACAAGATGGTAGCGCATCATACTGTTCTGATATCGTTGTTACCAATAATGGTTCAGAAGCCGTTGAATGGCAGACTAATTTTGACGTCGAAGGTAGTGTTTATGCGTTATGGAATGCAAATTGGGAACAATCAGGTACGACAGTAACCATTAGCGGTGTTGAATGGAACAAAGTGCTGCAACCGGGTGCCAGTACCAGTTCTATTGGGTTCTGTGCGAATCGTTAATTGATACCTTTTAAACAATTACATGAGAACGGAAACGCAAATCCCCTGTGAAATATACAGGGGATTTTTTTATGACTGATAAAAATAATGATAAAGTTATCTATAAATATTTAATTGTTTTGATTTTGAATCAATATAAAATTAGGGTGTGGCTCTAAAATAGAGGCTTGTCTGTGAATTGGTTGGATGCGATGCAGCATATAAATCGATGTGCTGACTCTATCCTAAAGTAATATAAGTATGAATAGGAACAACAATGAAAAAATTAACGTTAAGCAGTATCCTGTTAGGCTCTCTGTTATCTTTTACTGCTTTTGCCGGGACGGGGACAGGAACGATTACTCAGGTTATTGTTCATCGAGATGACTCGGGACATGGGGTGGTCATGTTTAGAACACAGGGTAATGTCGATAAGGCACCTTGTAGTAAAATTACAGATGAATGGGCATTCTCTCTAAATAATGAACTGGGAAAAGCGATGTATTCCTTGGTGCTTTCAGCACAAGCGCAAGCTAAGCCAGTCGAAGTGAAAGGAATGCATCAATGTAATGACTGGAGTGACAGAGAATCACCGTTTTATATTGCTGTGCATAATTAATGTTTTTAAATTTAAATTCAATTTTAAAAGGGAGAAGATATGACTTCTCCCAATGTGTTCATGTTTCAATGAATGAACTGCGGATATTATTCTCTTGAGGTATAATTACCTTAAGGTGGATCCGTAAATATATGGCTTATTAACTGGGAATGAATATGAGAAAGAAATTATCTGCATTGTTGATCTTATGTGCTGCCAGTGCATTTTCTGTGAATGCAACTGAGACATTAATTACAGGGAAAGTGACAGTTGTTGAGGCGACTTACATGCCGGGAAGCATCTCGTTCCAAATGAATGTTGGGACGTCACTTTGCCCGGCAGGAAAATGGTTGCAATGGCGTAAAAATGAAGAAAATAATAAAGTGGTTTATTCGACATTGATGACAGCACTTGTGAGTGGCAAAAAAATCAATTTCTATCTGGTCGATGGTGATAGCGGTTGCCATGGAAGTTTTATCCATCTCTTATCCAGCTAGTTCATTCGTTAAATTAACATGAATTTTCATCATGTTTAGTTTGAGTAAATCTCTCTTTTCTCATGTGGAGAACAGAGTAGGCTATGAATATGATTCAATAACAACCTGAGAAAATATCATGTCTTTATCTGTTCCCCCATTTCGTGCCGATGTAGTCGGCAGCTATCTGCGCCCCACCTATCTTCATCAAGCTCGTCGGCAATTTGCCGAAGGTCAGCTGACACAGCAACAACTGACTGACATTGAAGATCAAGCCATTACGGAACTTGTTGCCCGTCAGAAAGCGGCTGGCTTACAAGTCATCACCGATGGCGAGTTTCGTCGAAGCTGGTGGCATCTGGATTTTATGTGGGGCATCCATGGCGTCGAAAAATCTGAGATTGAGCAAGGTTATCTTTTTTCTCAGATGGAAACACGTCCGGAGAGTGTCCGTTTGAGCGGAAAAATCAGCGGTGAGAACCACCCCTTTCTTGCGCATTTCCGGTTTTTGATGCAATTTGCCGAAGCGGGGATTGTTCCTCGCCTGACGATTCCGGCGCCTGCTCAGTTTCTAAAAGAGCTACAGCGTCCGTGTAACCTAGAACAGACACAAGCCATATATCCGAATGAAACTGAGTTACTCGATGCGATTGTGCAGGTTTATCAAACGTTCATTGAGGAATTGTATGCACTCGGCTGTCGTAATTTACAGATTGATGACTGTACATGGGGGATGTTAACCGACCCTAAAATTGCAGCAAAAGCGTCCGCCCCGATAGAAGCAACCTGTGGCTGTGGTGATTCTCATGAATTTGACCATACCCAAAGTATTGCTTCACTGACGGAGAAGTTGTTGCAGGTCAATAACCGTTCTATCGCCAATGCACCCACAGACCTCATTTTGACGACA
The DNA here is from genome assembly GCF_002196515.1 of Vibrio gazogenes. Lineage (NCBI taxonomy): Bacteria > Pseudomonadati > Pseudomonadota > Gammaproteobacteria > Vibrionales > Vibrionaceae > Vibrio > Vibrio gazogenes. The sequence goes on from NZ_CP018835.1 coordinate 2,299,327, forward strand.
CATGTTTGTCGTGGTAATTATCGTTCAACTTGGGCGGCATCAGGTGGATATGCACCGATTGCTGATGTCTTGTTTGCCAAAGAAAATGTCTCTGCATTTTATCTGGAGTTTGATACCGACCGCTCTGGTGACTTTTCACCATTAGCCAAGGTGCCACAAGATAAACAGGTGGTTCTCGGTCTCGTCTCTTCAAAAGTCGGTACATTAGAAAATAAAGAAGAAGTCATCGCCCGAATTCATGAGGCCGCGCAGTATGTGCCGTTAGAAAATCTGTGCCTGAGCACTCAGTGTGGTTTTGCTTCAACCGAAGAAGGGAATGAACTGACCGATGTACAGCAATGGCAGAAGATTGCTTTTGTAAAAGAGGTTGCTGAACAGGTCTGGGGATAAGCTGAACGAAGTAAGACGAGCTTCCCTGTGTGGGGTTAAAAGTGGATGTGTTGGCTGATTCCTATTTTTAATATAGGATCTGCGTTTTATTTTGATGGTATTTGAGTTGAGATTATAGGTATTACGACCTAATATTATTTCTCATAAAACAGATAACATGAATTGAATCGAGTGAGAGTACCATGCAACACCATCCCAAAGTAACCCAAATCGTCCAAAGCGGGCTGCAATTACTAAATGAACAGGGAAGTCAAGGGCTTACAATGCGTAAGGTCGCAAGCGCTTGTGGGATGTCACTGGGGAATTTGCAGTATCATTTTAAAGATAGAGATTCATTACTTAAAGGAATGATTGATTTTTATTTGCAGCAATTTATTCAGCTGACACAATCAGTCATTCCACAGTTTCCTAAAAAAGATAAGATTCAGCAACAAGATATCGAGGCGATGATTCTCGGCATATTGAGTAATTCGATGATGGAAGAATCATGTCAAACATTCAGAGAGTTTTGGGCTCTTGCATCAAGGGACAAAACAATTGAAGACTATTTACATCACTATACTTTGCAGTGTAGCAATATGATTGCAACTATGTTTACGCCATTAGCACCGGATAAACCTATTTTAATTCAAAGCATTATCAGTCTTTTATTACCATACTTTGAAGGGTATACGCTCACTTATAAAGCGATTCCTTTTCGTGATGAGCAAGTCGCAGAGCTCTTGGGGAGAATTATATTTCAACTCATCCAAGAGTAAAAAAGCTGATTCTCGTCTCACTTTCTTTCCCGTGCTTCTTGTCTCCATTCATATGACTCTGAGAAATGTTTTTATAGGTCGATTATCTATAAAAACATCTTTCTATAGTCTCCCTTAATCTATAGCAATATTGCGCTCTTATCATAATGTATTGAGATTCAATACCTTTCTATTTTATTAGAAAATTCTCACATAAGCGTTTGTTTTTTTTATATGCACACATGCAATTATACGGTTGACTTATGGGTCTTGTGACCTATATTATTGCTTTGCTTTCTAAGCAATTAGGTTAATAAAAACCTAATGCTTATTATTTAATGCTTATGGATAAATAGTATGACTAGGAAGGGTTCTAATATGTTGATAGGAAAGGAAATTACTGAAAACGAAGTTATGGAAGAAATTGCTGAGGTTCTTGAGCTGGAAAGAGAAGAGGTTGAAATGGAATCATCTCTTATTGATGACTTAGGTGCCGATTCTCTAGATTTAGTTGATATATCTTTTTCTTTAGGGAAACGCTTTGGACTGAAGCTACCCACTAAAACAACCTTGGTTGTTGCTCAGGAAATGATGCCGACCGACGGTGTTTTTATCGACCAAGGCAAGTTAACCGAATTGGGAGCGCGACTCCTTCAAGAAAGTCCAAACCAATATTCTGAACAGGATATTCAGCCCAATATGAATGTCGATGTACTTCTGAGCCAAACATTGGTACGTCACTGGTATGAGTTATGTGCCCATATTAATCATCATCCAAGTCAGGATGGCGATACGGCTATTCAGGAATATGTGGTGAGTTTTTTTGAAAAACATGGGCTGGATACCAAAGCCGCCTAATAAAACATCGTAGGAAAACTCAAAAGGATTTGTTATGAGACATGTGGTCATCACCGGGCTAGGGGTGTGTGTACCGACGAAAAGGTCCCCGGACAATCTTTTTCAAGCACTATTTAACCAAGAATCATTGATTCATAAAGATAATAGACTTGAAAGTTTTGGTATTCATGATTTTGTTTGTGCAGCAATGCAAGCGAGTGATCTCTCCTATTTGGATGAACACTATCCAGAATTAGCGAAGCACAACGTCAGTACCAGTGGAAAAATGGCTTACCATGCTTTAATAGAAGCTAAAAATCAGGCAGGGCTCGATGTAGGAGCCCATTCTGAGCGCTTTGGGCTATTTTTTGGGGTAAATAAAAATTTAATATCCCCTGAACAGATTCATCGTATGCATATGCTGGCAAAAGATTCAGCGCCATATGATGGACAGTCTGATTACTTACCGTATCGGCCTGATGCAATTGTAAAGGTGATGTCGGAAAAGTTGCAGGTCAATCAACCTATATTGGTGTGCTCTGATGCTTGCGCTGCTGGTTCCAGCAACATCCTTGCAGGCATGCGCCGTATCAGAAATGGTGACTTAGACGTTGCTTTTTGTGGTGCGGCGGACGAAGGTTCACAGCCGATGATGCAGTTGGTTTTCCATAAAATCGGGGCTGTTGGTACACCTGTTTTTTCTGAGCCTCAAGAGGTCTGTCGACCTTTTGACAAAGACCGAAATGGCTGTGTACTTGCCGACGGCGCTGCATTTCTTGTGCTGGAAGCTGAAGAAACGGCTCTGGCCAGAGGTGCCCAAATTCTGGCAAGGCTTAGTGGCGGCAGCCGAGGTTCTGAAGCATATAAAATTACCGCGTCTAAACCGGACGGAAGCTATTATGCGTTAGCCATGCAACAGGCTTTAAATGATGCTCACCTGACGCGTGATGAAATTGATCATATTAACGCTCATGGTACGGCAACAAAAAGTAATGATGCTGCAGAAGGAAGGGCGATTCATCAACTATTCAAAGATCAAGTACCGGTGACTTCAACGAAATCTGCACTTGGACATTCGCTGGCCGGAAGTGGTGCTCTTGAAGCGGTATTGAGTGTGCTGTCCTTAAATGAGCAAAAAATATTACCGACATTAAATTATACCGGGCCAGCAGAAGGTGAGGCTGAACTTGATATTGTCAGCCAGCCTCGCACGACCGAAATGAACCATATTTTAAGTAATTCATTTGGCTTTGGCGGATTGAACACCAGCTTGATTTTTTCAAGGGGGAATATATGAATCAGCCAGTTTATTTACGTCGTGGAGAAACTCTCCTTCCTCATCATACAACGTTAACGTCACTGTTTTTGGGCGATCAATCCCTTCATTTTGAACCGATTGATTATGCCGAATCTATCGAACGACATGCATTTGGTGCTTATCTTGCTGATGAGTCACTCAAGGATATTAATGCTGGGAGAATGATTCGAAAAACGAGTGAGAAACAGGCTCGGTGGCTCATCGCTACTGCTGTACGGACATGGCAATTGATTCATGGCGAGTCACAAGGCGGGCCTCAGACCGGCCTTTTTCTCGGACTCGGGACCATTGATTACTGTGAAACGCCGGAACCCCATCAACTCGAAGAGAAAACATTGGCATGTTTCAGCGATGTGATGTGCCGAGAAAGTAATCCGTTAACTGGCTTAATCATGCTTAACAGCTCTGCTGCAAGTCATATTGCTCAACTCACGGGAATTACCGGATGTAACAGTTGTTTTTCTCCTCATATTGATGCGGGTGCAGAAGCGATATTTGAAGCGTATTCACATGTGCGAGAGGGGTTGGTTAGTCAAGCCTTGTTTGGTGGTGGCAGTCAGAAAATATCGCCATGGTATTTGCTGACTTATGACCGTGATTTTGCTGACCAACAGACGCTTTATCTGACCGAAGCATCATCTTTTGCCGTGGTCACGAAAGAGCGAACAATGGCGGAGGCTGAGTTGCTTGCGGCATATCGTGGTCGACTATCGAATGGTGGGGATGCATTACATTTGTTGCTTGAGCGAGCGTTGAACGATAAAGGCGCAGAAGCAAACCACACCATTTCCCAAATCATCTGTACCGGAATCGGTGCGTACCAAGATGCATTATTACAAAGCGTCAAGACGCTGGGTATCGAGGTTCCGCTCATCTTCATTGAAGATCAACTTGGATATTGCGGTGCCAGTGCTCCTACGATTGCCTTGAATTTAAGTTTGGAACTGATGCAAGCGAAAATGAATTTGCACCATGACGCTTCATGCCAGCATGGTGAAATGAATCGTGTGCTGATTCTCGCTTTTGGTCCCTCCGGTTTAGTGAACTATTTCCTTGTAGGAGGATTGCATGAGTAACCGAGTATTAGTGACAGGCATTGGGATTGTCAGCGCATACGGTATCGGTCATGAATGTTATTGGCAGGGCATTCGTCATGGTCAGTCTTTAGTGAAGTCATGGAAACTGAAAGGTCTTGACGATTTCCCTGTGAAGTACGCAGCACCGATAGAAACGGATATTGAGCACCTCACACGGGACTATCCATCGCTCTTTAATCGAGACACACAACTTGAGCGGCGGGCTATTTTCGGCATGATCGCTGCGCAGGAAGCATTAAGAGATGGACAAAAGGCGCTTGATCGACATGACGTGATGGGGGTTTGTGCTTGTAGCGGTGTTCCGGATGCTGATGATTATACATTTACCCAAATTGGGACGATGTCGCCCCAAGACTCTCTGACCACCCTAATGCGTGAAAGAGACCAAATGATCCATCATATCAATGGGCTTCGCGCGGGAAATGACATGCTTTCCCGACAGATTGCTGAACAGTTTGATATGAATGGCCCCGTGATGAATATCAGTGGAGCTTGTGCCGGAGCGACACAGGCCATCGGTTTAGCTTATCGGGCCATCGCTCGTGGAGAGTCTGACTGTATGTTAAGTGGCGGTGGCGACTCTGTACTGAATGTTAGAACGCTGAGTGCTCTCTATCTACTGGGAGCAACATCGACAACCGCACGTTGGGGGGATCAGTTATGCCGTCCATTCGATGTGGATCGTTCTGGTCTGGTGGCTGGTGAAGGTGCGTGTTTCTTGTTACTAGAAAGTGAAGACAGCGCTCTGAAACGTGGTGCCAAAATATATGGGGAGATTGTTGGTTACGGCAGTTCTTTAGATGCGTATAAAGTGACAGCACCTCACCCTGACGGAGAAGGGGCGATTGCATCGATGCAATGTGCACTTAACGATGCGGGATTAGCCCCAGGGCAGATCGAATACATTAATGCTCATGGCACCTCGACACCGCTAAATGATGCGATTGAAACCCGAGCTATCAAATCTGTGTTTGGTCAGCATAGTCAGGATGGCTTAATGGTTTCTTCGACTAAATCGATGATCGGTCACTGGATTGCAGCAGCAGGAGCCCCAGAAGCAGCGGCATGTTTATTAGCGTTGAAGCATCAATGTGTTCCTCCGACCATGAATCTTGAATCTCATGATCCTGAATGTGATTTAGATTATGTCAAAGATCAGGCTCGGGATGTGAATGTGAACTACTGCTTATCAAACTCTTTCGGATTTGGTGGGTTGAATGCAACGCTGGCGATGGGACGGTATATTCATGAATAAACCTAATATTGCAATTCTCGGGTATGGGGCTGTTTTCCCCCGCGGAGAGTTTAACGTTAAATTTTCCACCCAAGAGACAACAAATGAACGGCAAAAGCCAATTTCACGCCAAATCAAAAGAGCGATGTCTCCCAGTGCAGCCAGCGCAATCACTGCAACGGAACATGCGCTCTCAATGGCAAAGTTTGATCCAGAGGATAAAAAGGGACGCGTCGGTTTATACGCCGGACAATATGGTTATTTAAATCCGACACTGAGTGACTTTCAGGCTGCACTGGATGAAAGTGATTTATCAGACTCTGCCGATCATGTGCAGGTTTTTCGTGAACTATGGTATTCGAATCGTGTGAGTCCTTTCTTGCTGACCAATATTCTGAATAACAATATTCTGGGAATGTTGAGCCTGCATTGGGGGATTACTGGTGACTCCGGTGCTTTTATTCGAGATAGCCTAGGAAGTACATGTGCTTTGCAGGATGCCGTTGATAATTTGCGATACGGTGAATGTGACATTGCCGTGGTCGCTTGTGCCGGCTCTCAAGAATCTGATCTTGGGCGGCAGTCGTTCACTCATCCTCACAGTGATGAATTTGGTGCAGTCACATTGATACTAGCGCGTGCTGATGAGGTTAAACCCGAGCATGTCCAAGGATATTTGGAGTTTTTTGATTACGGTTTTTCACATCTTCACTTATCTGAACAAATTCAATCTTATCTCAGCAGAGAAGATGTTCAGGGACTCTCACATGACCTTCACCATTATGCTGGTTCTGATTCTTGGCTACAGGATATCCCCGCCACAGCATCATTAAAACAGTTTGATTTCTGTCAAGTCGGTGGAACACGTGGCTGCCCGGGGATTTTAGCCTCGATTGTTGCAGCACTCCAGTTTTATCAGAACCAATCGGAAGTTCATCGCTATATCACCGTCTCGGGGGACAACCGAGATTACCTATCTGTCGCTGGTATACGGAAAGTATCAGGAGATTTTTAACCAATGAATCGCTATCAAAAGTATTGTAAACCTCAGTTGGCGGAAGCCTTACACGCTTTGGGGTTGGATAAGGTATTTCATCGAGCTCAGGGCGCAAATCTTTACTATCGTAATGAACAAGATCAAGAACAGGAAGTTCTTGATCTGCTTGGCGGATACGGTGCCACGTTATTGGGGCACAATCACCCCGACCTGATTGAGGTTGCCAAGCACAGTTATGACCGATTACTGCCGTTCAATAATCAGTTCTCTTTACGGCAGGGGGCTGCTTTATTGGCCGAAAAGTTGAACCGGCTGTTGAAAGAAGAGACGGGTTGGGCGGAAGACTTTCTGTTTTCATTCACCTCTACCGGTGCCGAATCTGTGGAGATTGCCCTGACTCATGCGGAAAGAAAACGTTCTGAACACGTCGATCTAGTTGCAGAAGAAGCGGACTTTTCTCTTTCATCTTTGGCGAAAGATGATGCGTTCACATTTGAATTGACGGATGAGCAATGTCAGTTGCTTGGTGTTGAAGGACATGAGGATTCTGAAAAGTTGATGACATTGATTCGGCATTTTAATGCGGAACAAGTCGCGCGTCAGCCTCATTTTGTCGCTTTGAAAAATGCCTTTCATGGCAAACTGGCAAGTTCGATCCAACTGACACATGGTTCGATGTACCGAGAGCACTACCATCATCTCGGTCTAAAAGTTCATTTCATGCCAATCGCAGAAATAGAACAGCGGATGGAGCCATTGCAAAAGGAAACCGCAGCATTTGTGTTTTCTGTGAAAAAGCGTGGCAATACGGTCTCGCTGATACAGAAAGATATTCCCATGATCTGCGCTATTCTTGCTGAGCCGGTTCAGGGGGAAGGCGGCATTCATTGTCTAACTGAAGATGATGCCCATCGACTCCATCAAGCACGTACATTTTGGCAGTGCCCATTAATTGCAGATGAAGTTCAATCAGGGTCTGGTCGTTGTGGCAGCTTGTTGGCAGGACGAGATATTGGTCTGCGCCCCGACTATGTTGTGCTTTCTAAGGCATTAGGCGGCGGTATTGCGAAGATCGGTTTTGTGGCGATTCGAGCATCGATGTACTGTCATAAATTCGACTTGGTGCAAAGTTCGACCTTTGGTGAGGATGAACATTCAGCTGCGATTGCCAGTGCCTATCTGGACCTATTGTATGCAGATAATAAGCAACGTTTACAGCAAGTTCATGAGTTGGGCGAAACGATTCAGTCTCGATTGACCCGATTGAAAGAGGCCTATCCTGATGTGATTGCGGATGTCCGGGGTCGGGGACTATTAATTGGGATCGAGTTTAATTCTCAGGCTGACGCACCATCAATCATGTTTCGTGGTATGGATTACCAGGAGTCTTTGGGATATGTCGTGACCGGATTCTTGTTGAATCAACACCATATTCGAGTCGCACCATCATCGAGTGCGCCAAATGTTGTCCGTTTAGAACCGAATTTGTGTCTGACTGCTCATGACATTGAGCGTTTAATTGCGGCTTTTGACGATGTCTGTCGGGTTATTCAGTATCAGGATGCTTACTATTTTCTGAAGCATTTATCGCAACCTGTGGCTACACGAAATGTACGTCAGTCACTGAAAGACTTTCGGTCTCATTTCCCTGAGTTACCGCCTCAACCTGAAGCCGAAGCGGATGTGAAAGTGGCTTTTGTCAATCACCTGATCTCATCTGATTGGATGTGGCAGGTTGACCCTTCGATGGAAGGTGTGCCACCAGAAGAGAGTGATTACTTACTCAAACGGTTGGGTTTTGACTGGCGTGCTGCGCCATTTCCACCGATGCGAGTGACATCGGCAACCGGTGTCACGGGTGACTTTATTCTTTATCCGTTAGCGGTCACATCAGCAGAAATCGAACAGATGATGCAAAACAATGAGCTGGAAAAAATCCGTGAAGCGATTCGTGAACGGGTGGAAGCCGCCCGGGATGATGGTTGTAAAGTCGCAGGGCTTGGTATGTTTACATCTGTTGCGACAAATAACTGCAAGTCGGTCAAAGTCCCTGGGATTGGATTGACGACCGGTAATTCGCTGACAGTTGGCATGGCGATTGAGATGGTATTGCAGACGGTCGAGGAAAAACAGTTAGCGATTCATAAGACGGCTGTTATTGGCGCTGCGGGGAATATTGGTACTGTTTATGCCGCGATAGCAGCAGATTTTAGTGAACAGCTGATTCTTATCGGCAGTGGACGTCATGGGTCACAAAAACGCTTGCTGAAGGCTGCCTACAGTATTTATGAAACGATCTGGTCAGAAGTCCTTGCAGGGAAGCGAGACTCTCGTCTGGGAATGCGAATGAGTGAACACCCCCAGTTGCAAGCGTGGCTCAATCAGCCAGAGCTTATCCCTGATGAAGCCATTGGTCAGCAGATTTTCGAGTTGATGCAAGATCAATCCATCCCCGCGCCGATTGTACTGAGTGACGATATTGAACTGATTCACCAGTGTGATTTAGTGGTCTGTGCAACCAATGCATCGTCTTCATTTTTAGATGTTGAATTGATTCGATCAAATGCCATCGTCTGTGATGTCTCGGTTCCACATAACATCAGTCAGGAAGCGCTTGATACCCGCCCCGATATCGTATGTATCCGTGGTGGTGTCGTCAGCACGCCCGGCGGTGCCAGCCTTGATGCCAGAGCAAGAGCATATCTCAATGCCGGGGAAGTTTACGCATGTATGGCAGAGTCGCTCACGCTTGGTTTAGAAGGAGAATACGGACACTACTCTTATGGCGACTTGAGTAAATCTCAAGTGACACGAATCCTCGATATGGCAAAAAAACATGGATTTGGTCTCGCTGGAATCAAATCATTGGAGTCGATGTGATGACGAAGCAAACAAGTAATCGGACAGCATTGGTCACAGGTGCAACTCGCGGTATCGGACGGGGCGTCGCTCTCAGTCTTGCAGCAAAAGGATATGATGTTGCTTTTTGTTATCGTCGTGACGAAAACCTTGCCAATCAATTGGCATCAGACATTTCTCAATATGGTGTGAATGCACTTCCTATTCAGGCTGATGTCGCGGAATACCAAGATATCGAATCCATGTTTAACCAGATTAACTACCGATTCGGACACTTGGATGTGTTGGTCAATAATGCCGGGATAACTCGCGATGGGTTACTCGCAACTATGAGTGATGATGACCTGTGGGCGGTGATTCGGACGAATTTGATTGGCACGATGATGTGTAGCCGTGAAGCCGTGAAAATGATGATGACACAGCGACATGGTTGCATCATCAATATCTCTTCCATTTCTGCTACGAAACCGAATAAAGGCCAGAGTAATTACGCTGCAACGAAGGGCGGTGTTGAGTCGTTTACCCGCGCTTTAGCGGTTGAAGTCGCTCGGAAAAATATTCGGGTCAATTGTATTGCACCTGGTGTGATTCAAACGGAAATGGTCGGTGAACTCTTGGCTGACAGTGGTGATTTGATTCGTAAGAAGTTACTCGCGAAGCGTCTGGGTAATCCAGAAGATATCAGCAAAGCCGTGCTTTATCTTGCAGACCCTGAAAATGATTTCCTCACAGGAGAAATACTTTCAGTCAATGGCGGCATGATGCTGCTTTGAAGTGGTGAGTCGTTTTGAGGTGATTATGGTGTGTAAAACAGCATTAGTGACCGGTGCCGCGAATGGTATCGGTTCGGCAACAGTGAGGAAATTAGTCTCACATGGTGTCACGCATATTTTAGCGTTGGATAGAGACGAGAGCGGATTGGCGTCGCTTGTGTCAGAGATGGCCGGTTCAGTCAATATTATTCCGGTTGTGCTCGACCTGAAAGATATGGATGTTTATGAGCAGTTACTCGGGCCTTATTTAAACGACATTGAGCAGTTGGATACAGTGGTGATTAGTCACGGTGTCTCTGATGAGAACGCACTGGCGGATCATCAGGTTTGGGATAAGGTGATGAATATCAACCTCAATGCAACCCGTTATCTCCTGTCCTTGCTTGAGAATAAATTGGGACAGGGTAGCAGTGTGGTGGTGATTGCCTCGATATTGGCGAAAGTCGGCAAACTGAGAAATACCGCCTATTGTAGTTCGAAGCACGGACTCATGGGCTTAGTGAAAGGGCTTGCGTTGGACTGGGCCAGACAGGGGATTCGTGTCAATGCGGTTCTCCCGAGTTGGGTTGATACGCCAATGCTGCGTCGAGAACTGCAAAAACAAGGGGATATGACCGGGACATCGATGAATCAGATGCTGCGTCAAATCAAAAAGCGGATTCCGCTTCGAGCTTTGGTGAGTGCAGAAGATATTGCCGATAGCATTATTTTTTTGGCATCACCACAAGCCAAGATGATTACCGCACAGTCACTCATTGTTGATGGAGGTGATGGATGCGGCGTCTGATCATTGGCGCGCTGGCAATGTGCTTTATGTCAGTTGCATCTGCCAAGGCTTACATTGAACCTCGGGTGGGTGCCCGGGTTGGTTACCATTTGAGTGGGGGGGATGATCCTTTTACGGTTCAGCAGTTATTTGCCGGATTGAAGTATGAGAATGAGTTTGAACAAGTCGAGTTTAAACTGGATACCGAGTTCAGCCATGACTTTGTTTACGACAGTCAGAATAACTACAGCACTCAGGCAGAAGATGACCTTGAAGATTATTGGAAGGTTGATGATGCCTACTTTTCCTTTGAACTCTTCGATGCCTATTGGACGCTAGGCTATCAAAAAGTGGTGTGGGGGGAAGCGGATGATTTGCGCGTTGTTGACGTCGTCAATCCGCTCGACCTGCGAGACTTCGTCTTGTTTGATGTGGATGAGTACCGAGTCGCCTTGCCAATGCTGAAAGTCGAACAATATATCGGTGATGAATCGAATCTCAGCTTCCTGACCGTTTTTCAGTATCAGTCTAATCGCTATGCACCGGCTGGTGCAGAATTTGGTGATACGGCATTTTCTGGATTAGATGAACGGAAAGCCGGTCATCTCGAATTCGGAATCCGGTTCAATACCTATTGGATGGAAACCGATGTCAGCTTGTATAGCTTTTATGGGTATGAAGATGATCTTTTCAGTATCCCTGACAGTGCCGGAAATATCCAAAAGCCACTCAATCGATTCAAGATGTTCGGGCTCAGTACCAGTAAGGCAATTGATAACTGGGTTATTCGTACTGAATGGCTGTATGAAGATGATTTGAAGGTGATGGATTCGTCAGCAAACTTGGTGGCAGTGAATAAATATCAAGGGTTGCTTGGGTTGGACTATCGCTATCGGGACTGGACAGCAACGTTTCAGTATACCGACAGGCGATATGATGACTGGCAGCAAACACTAACGGTCACGCATACCGATCCGACGATTACGTTCTCACTTGAACGTGAATATCTCTCGGGACGTCTCAGTTCTCGTCTGGCAATAACCTATATGGATGTTTCCGGCGGCGGTCGTTTGGATCAGCTCAAGTTGACATACAAATACAACGCAAAAACTAAGTTCAACCTCAATTTGGATAGTCTGAGTGGCAACCAAAATAACCTGCTCGGTCACTTCCGTGAGCAGGACAGAGTTTGGTTGGCTTTGACATATTATCTCTAAGGGTCTGTTATGAAACACTATTTAATAATTGCAGCTTTACTTTACGCAGGCTTATCTGTTGCCAGCGAGAATGTGAATACGATTTTAACCAAGGTCAGAGATCGAAATGATGGCCATGACTATGTCTCTCAATTGACGCTGGTGAATAAAACGGAAGGCCGTATGGTCAATAAGCGTCAGATGTTGATGTTACAGAAGGACATTGATACGGACGAGGTGATGGTCTTAGCTGTACAAGCGCCGGTGGATGTCCGAGATGTGAGTTTTCTGATTAAAACCTATCAGGAAGCCAAAGGAGAGGAGGACGAACAGTGGATGTTTTTACCTGCGTTCCGTAAGGTTCGCCGTATCTCGTCTCAGGATAAGCGCGGCGCCTTTATGGGCAGCGAATTTGAATATTTTGATTTGGATAAGTTACGGGTGTCTGACTTCAACTCGAAGATCTTAAGAGAGGAGAAAGTTGGCGAACGGCCCGCTGTCGTCATTGAACGGATTCCCGTCTCTCAGGATGTCATCAATAAATCTGGATATCACCGTGTGATTGTTTGGATCGACAAGGAGAGAGAGATCGTATTGCGCCAAGATTATTACAATGCCAAAGGGATTTTATTTAAACGACAACATACCGAGTCGGTGGAACAGATTCAAAACATATGGACCATTATGCATTCAGTGATGGATAACCTTGTCGAAGGAAAAAGTAGTGAACTTATCTACAAGCAGACCCAATACAATGTCGGACTGGATGACAAACTATTCCGAAAAGGTAAGTTAAAGCGGGGCTATAAGATGAGTGATTTGCCCGACTCCGTTAGCTTTTCGACAGCGCAGGAGAATAAATGATGGCTGAGCGTTATCTCAATTTTGTTTTTCGTTATCCGAAATCTATTTTGGTTTTGCTCGTTTTAATTACCGGCTATTTTTTGATGGCTTTGGGAAATTTGAGTGAAGACAACAATCCTTATTTTTTACCGGAGAGCCATCCAGCTCGACATGCTATTTATGAAATCAGGGAGGAGTTCACCGGCACTTATGATTCAGTTTTAATTGTTCTCTACAATCCAGATACGATTTTTAATCAAGCCAGTCTTGATGCGATTTTTGAACTGACGAAGCAGTCACGTGTGATGACATTTGTTGATGAGACCGACGAACAACGCTTGATTGCGATTCGGGATCGTTACACGGATCAGCCTCAACTTGGACAGGTCATTGATCAAATTTTGGCTGATGGCCTGACACAAAGTGATGGCTATCTTGCCCGTGACCTGTATGAGCAGAGTGCTGAATGGGGAATCCGTGATGAAGACCGCCGTTATATTTCGGTCTTTGCTGAGCGAGTAGAGCCGATACGGGAAATGGCGGGTTTGGCTGCGACGGAAAATGTATTCATTGATGATGACGGGACAATTATTGCGCGTAAAACCATCAATAATTATGGCCAAGACCCAGAAGTCATTAAAGGTGCTGTCCTCGATAATGAATTGATGGAAAAGGGGACCGTTGATCCGTCGGGTCATGTCGCGATGATTACGGTTGAGCTTAGTCTGCATTCTGATGACGCTTATGGACAGGTCAGAGCTTACGAACAATTTAAGCAGATGGTTGCGGATTACCGGGCAAGTCATCCAGAATTTAAGGATGAGGTTTATGTCGGTGGGGTCCCGGTATTTTTTGCGGCTCAAAAACAAGTTATCGATCATGATTTCGGAACATTACTTCCTTTGGTCTTATTGCTGATTGCGGTCATTCTTGCTGTCTTTTTCCGTTCAGTGTTAGGCGTCGTTCTCCCTCTACTCAATGTCGTGATGTGTACGATTTGGACTTTGGGGATGATGGCGATTATCCAGGCACCATTGGATATTATTACTGCTGTATTGCCTGTATTTTTGATTACCATTTGCTCGTCAGACGCCATCCATATGATGGCAGAGTATTATCATCAGAAGAAAATTCAGAAAAGTCGCCTTCCTGCACTCAGAAAGGCCACGTTGTTGATGATCTCTCCGGTTGTTCTCACGACTGTGACGACCTGTTTTACGTTCACTCTTTCCACATCAACAAGTATCGAGAGTTTACGCAATTTTGGTATTTTCATTTCTTTTGGGATGTTTGTTGCACTGATCATTTCTTTATTGTTAATCCCTGCTTGTCTGGCGCTGTTCCCTGGAAAATCAAAGGGGGTCACTGAGCACACCGAGGTGGAGGAAAGTGAAGAAAGGGCCGTTGCGAGAAAATATTTGATTAGCCGTATCTTGATTGCTGCATTGCAACCCGTGATTCACAATCGCGGCATTTTTACGGGGATTTTCATTCTGCTACTTGGTGGTGCATCATTTCTCGCCACGCAGGTGAAAATTGATGACATGGGAAGTGGCTATTTTGCAAAAGATAGTGTGTTTCGCATTGCAGATACTTTCATCAATGATCATATCGCAGGCACAAGTCCGGGATGGGTTCAGGTTGATTCCGGTAGCGCAAATGGTGCACTCAGTTTAAAAATGCTTCGTTTTATAGATCAACTGGAAACGTTTATCCATCAACAAGAGTATGCCACATATAGCTATTCGGCTGCGCGCTATGTTCGTCGTATTAACTACACCTTGAATGATTTTGAACCGTCATATAATCGTCTTCCTGAGGATGTTGAGCGGTTTGTTGAAATTGATCCGGATACCGGAGAAAAATATGACGTTGAGATCTCTGGGCGTGACATTGTCCGTCAGTCGATTCTGATGTACGAAAATAGTGGCGGAACGGATACGACAAATGTGTATAACGAAGATTTCTCTAAAACCGTATTGTTGTATACATTAGGGACGACAGTTGCGAGTGACTATCAAGCATTTTTGGGCAAACTACGGCCGTGGTTAGCAGAAAACACCCCACAAGGCTATCAAGTGAAACTGGCTGGCTCTCCCGTGATTTGGACCGCAGTGCTTGATGCTTTGGTGATGAGCCAAACTCAAAGCGCTGTAATCGCATTGTTCATTGTCTTGGCTGTCATGAGTTTGTGGATGCGTTCGCTTAAATTGGGAATTGCCGGCACGTTGCCCTTAGTGACGACTGTCATGTGTTATTTCTCGCTCATGACAATCTTGGACATTGAGCTGAATATCGGGACTGCGATTATCTCATTTTTGGTGTTAGGGATCGTCGATTACTCCGTGCACTATATCTTGCGAATTCAATTAGAGCTCAAGCAGGGGGGAACGATTGATGAAGCGCTGTTAAATGCGGTGAGTGTTTCTGGACGAGCGATTATTGCGAATGTTTTGGTTTTCAGTATAGGGTTTGTCGCACTGTTATTCTCTCAATATAAGCCTTTAGTGGATCTCGGTACATTAGTTGGTTTATCCCTGTTGATTAGCGGCATTATGACGTTGTTTGTTGTCACGCTATTCGCCCCTTGGTTCTTTTCAGGCATGCAGCGGGAAAAAGTGAATGAAAAAGAAGCTTTGTCAGTGAACTGATTCGGTTTGAGCTGAACAATTAACGTCAACAGCCCCTAGTAAAATCAGTGTCATACCAGTATTGAAGAGAAGTAGCCGAGGTTCGGTTACTTCTTTTTTATTATCTGACGATTCTTGATTTCTTGCTTCTATCCTGCACAATAGCGACCTGATTTCGGCAGTCGTGTGGCGTAGGATCTTCATGTTACTCATTATTGATAATTATGATTCGTTTACTTACAACCTGTATCAGTATTTCTGTGAACTGGGGGTAGAAGTCAACGTGGTCCGTAATGACCAGATTGATATTGCCGGCATTACGTCTCTCAGCCCTTCCCATCTCGTGATTTCTCCGGGGCCATGTACTCCGAATGAAGCGGGGATCTCGCTTGATGTCGTCAAACATTTCGCGGGTCAGCTTCCTTTACTTGGCGTTTGTCTCGGCCATCAGGCGATTGCACAGGCTTTTGGCGCTAAGGTTGTCCGTGCCAAGCAAGTTATGCATGGGAAAGTCTCACCGATATGTCATCGTGGTCAGGGACTCTTTCATGGTTTAAATCATCCATTGACGGTGACTCGCTATCACTCTTTAGTTGTTGAGCAACAGAGCTTACCGGATTGTTTTGAAATCACCGCTTGGACTGAAACCGTCGAGGGTGATGTTGAGGAGATCATGGGATATCAACACCGAACCCTCCCCATTGATGCCGTTCAGTTTCATCCGGAATCGATCAAAACCGAACAAGGTCATGCGTTGCTGGCGAATTTTTTACGTCGTTAAGTCTGTATGGCGTGCCATCGTGACAACAACAATTAAATAAAAAATCATTTTTATTGCATATTTATACATGTAGAATGAGTTGTGACAGAATCATCTGACAAGTCTCTATGTGAATGATATTGTCTATTTGTAATGATATTGTCTACTGACATTGAATGTATCGTATCTTCAACCACGCCAATACAGTCAGTATGAACAGATCATCTATACTGGTGAATATTGGGATGGGTCGGTTGTAAGCTCACGAGCGAAGAGGGAGTGTGAATGGCTACACAAAATAATGTCGATCGGGCGCAATTTGATGAGGTCATGGTGCCTTGCTACAGCCCGATGGAAGTGATTCCGGTGAGGGGAAAAGGATCTCGGTTGTGGGATCAAGCAGAAAAAGAATATGTCGATTTTGCCGGGGGGATTGCGGTCAGTTGTTTAGGTCATTGCCACCCTGCGATGGTTGATGCATTGACTGACCAAGCTCAGAAGCTTTGGCATTTGAGCAATGTGATGACCAATGAGCCGGCATTGCGTTTGGCCAGAAAACTGACAGAACTGAGTTTCGCTGAGAAAGTATTCTTTGCCAATTCAGGGGCTGAAGCGAATGAAGCGGCACTAAAATTGGCTCGCCGTTGGGCGGCAGATAATTATGGACCGGAAAAATCGGAAATTATTGCTTTTAAACAGGGATTTCATGGCCGGACATTTTTTACGGTGACTGTTGGGGGGCAATCGACTTATTCTGATGGCTTTGGTCCGAAACCTTCGGATGTCGTTCACTTACCTTATAATGATCTGGCGGCGTTCAAGGCTCAAATTTCAGATCGGACGTGCGCTGTGATGATGGAGCCGTTACAGGGCGAAGGTGGGATTATTACTCCGACAACAGAATTTATTCAGGCTGTCAGAGCGCTGTGTGACGAACATAATGCCTTATTGAT
Organism: Vibrio gazogenes; assembly: GCF_002196515.1. Classification (NCBI taxonomy): domain Bacteria; kingdom Pseudomonadati; phylum Pseudomonadota; class Gammaproteobacteria; order Vibrionales; family Vibrionaceae; genus Vibrio; species Vibrio gazogenes. Next base: position 2,316,717 of record NZ_CP018835.1, read on the forward strand.
TTTTGATGAAGTTCAGACCGGTAATGGCCGGACTGGTGACTTCTATGCGTATCAGGGAACCGACGTGATACCGGATATCCTCAGTACAGCGAAATCATTGGGCGGCGGATTCCCGATTGGTGCGATGTTAACGACAACAGCGATTGCATCTCACTTTAAGGTCGGTGTGCATGGATCAACGTATGGTGGTAATCCACTTGCCTGTGCAGTGGCAGAAGCTGTCGTGAATATAACATCTCAACCTCAGGTGCTGGATGGCGTCAAAGAGAAAGAAGCGCTGTTCCGTGACGGGCTAGAGCGAATTAATGCCAAGTATCCGATATTCAGTGAGATCCGTGGCAAAGGTTTATTGCTCGGGGCGGTGTTGACGGAAGATTGGCATGGCCGGGCGCGTGACATACTACAGGCTGCCGGTAAAGAAGGTGTGCTCGTTTTAGTTGCCGGGCCAAATGTGGTTCGCTTCACACCGTCACTGGTGATTGAGGATGACGATATTCAAGAAGGCTTGTTACGTCTGGAAAAAGCCATTGCATCATTAACTTAGTTTAAATTTTAGCTCAGGTTCGCAACGATCCTGAGCTATGCTTATAGTCAGACTGGTTTCATTTCGAACTCAGGTTTTCAGGGAGAGACATCCATGCTTGTGGTTCGTCCCATAACAATGACTGACTATAATGCGCTCTATCATTGTGCGATAGAATCTGGTTATGGTTTTACATCACTACCTGTCAATGAGGCGCTGTTATCTCACCGCATTGAACATTCAGAAGCGAGTTTTGCAAAAACGGATGTTCAGTCTCCGACAGATGAAAGTTACTTGATGGTCGGGGTGGATAGCGAAAGTGGCCGGATTGCCGGTACAACTGCAATCGAAGCCTACGTCGGCTGGGATACGCCGTCCTACTCTTATCATATTAGTACTATTCTTCATTCCTCCCGCCGTTTAGGCGTCAACAAAATCGTGAAATTACTGACGCTTGGCAATAACTATACCGGGAGCTCCGAGTTGTGCACGCTGTTCCTTTTACCCGAATATCGTACCGGACTCAACGGACGGTTGATGTCAAAATGCCGCTTCCTGATGCTGGCGGAACACCGGGAACGTTTTGCTCAAACAATTATTGCTGAAATGAGAGGCGTCTCTGATGAACAGGGAAACTCTCCGTTCTGGCAATGGTTGCAGGAACATTTCTTCTCCATTGATTTTTCTCTGGCAGATTATTTGACGGGGTCGGGGCATAAAGGATTTATTGCTGAACTGATGCCAAAATTACCGATCTATATCAATCTGCTTAGTCCTGAAGCCCAAGCCGTAATCGGGAAGGTGCATGATAAGACGAAGCCGGCTTTGAAATTATTGGAAGAAGAGGGGTTCTCCTGCCGTAATTATGTCGATATTTTTGATGCGGGCCCAACCGTTGAATGTGACTTACGCCATATTGAATCGGTCCGGCATTCGGTGTCTGCGACGGTCAAAGTCGCCCAGCATCAGAGTCGGCAGAAAGTCATACTCAGTAATACTTCATTTGAATTTTTCCGGGCGACGGTTGCTGAGGTCGACTTCCACCCGGAATCTGAGACTGTGATTATCACGCCTGAAGTTGCTCAGGCTTTGTTGATTCAGTCTGGTGATCGGGTTCGTTTTCTGATGATTCGTTAATCCCTCCCCTGAATCTGAAGGCAGGAACGCGATGGTAGCCCAAGATAATTGATAAAGAAGGAGGCGCTATGACGCTGGACTCATTGTTTGCCGCATTATGGCAAGATTATACAACCAGACTTTGTCCATCAGCGCAGCGGATTCATGAATTACTTCAAGAAGATGAGCCGTTAAGCAATGATCATATTGCGTTGCGGACATTTAATTTACCGCAAGTGAACCTTGATGTGATGGCGGAACCATGGGTTCGACTGGGATATGTCTCGAAAGGGCATTATCAGTTTGAAGGAAAAATGTTAGCCGCACAGCACTTTGAGCATCCGAATCCCAAGTTACCCAAAGTGTTCATCAGTGAGCTGGAAGTGGAACGCTGTTCTGAATCTTTGCAAAAGATCGTGAGAAGTTTGGTCTCTCATGTCCGGCCCGAAATGGTTGCTGATGCTGACTTCCTTTATGGTGGACGTTTATGGCCAGTGTCACTCGAGCAGTATTATCTATTGGCTGAAGAAAGTGAGTATGCCGCTTGGGTTGCTGCACATGGTTACGGTGCGAACCATTTTACCGTGAGCGTGAATCAGCTGGCTCGTTTTAGTCAGGTTGCGGACGTGAATACTTATCTGCACCAGCATGATTTTGCAATCAATTCATCAGGGGGCGAAGTAAAAGGCTCTCCAGCGTTATTTCTGGAACAGTCATCGACGATGGCTGATCGAGTGGCGGTTGAATTTGATGAGGCGGCGTTGTTGGTTCCCGGTGGCTTTTACGAATTTGCCAAACGTTACCCGATGGCAAATGGCATCTTGTATCCCGGATTTGTTGAAGCCTCTGCGGACAAAATTTTTGAAAGTACCAATAACCAGTGATGTATTCTTTCAATCGTCGTAAATAAAAGAGCCATCGCGAGGATGGCTCTTTTGTTGGTTCAAGCTGAAAAAATTATCTTGTACCGTAAACAACGATTGTTTTTCCGTGGGCTGAAATCAGGTTTTGCTCTTCAAGCATCTTCAAAATACGGCCAACGGTTTCACGAGAACAGCCGACAATCTGACCGATCTCCTGACGAGTAATCTTGATTTGCATTCCGTCTGGATGCGTCATTGCATCGGGTTGTTTTGCCAGATTTAACAGTGTCTGGGCAATCCGACCAGTCACATCCAGAAAAGCCAGATCACCGACTTTTTGGCTGGTGACTTGAAGGCGGCTTGCCATCTGTCCTGCCAGACGCATTAAAATGTCTGGGTTAACCTGAATTAACTGACGGAATTTTTTGAAGGAAATTTCTGCAACTTCGCAGGGAGATTTCGCTCTGACCCAAGCTGTCCGCTCTTGACCTTCTTCGAATAAACCAAGTTCACCGATGAAGTCACCCTGATTGAGATAGGAAAGGATCATCTCTTTTCCTTCTTCATCCTTGATCAGAACTGCAACAGATCCCTTCACGATGTAATAAAGCGTTTCCGCTTTTTCGCCTGCATGAATCAGCGTACTCTTTGAAGGGTATTTATGTATGTGACAATGTGAAAGAAACCACTCTAATGTTGGATCGGTTTGAGGTTTACCTAGAACCATAATATCTCTCTTCCTCTGCAGGGTATGCTTGCTGCTTTCCATGTTTTCGCGAAGCTTTTGAACTGAACATGTTTAAACTGAACATGTCTCTGAACTAAACACTTAGCATAAAAGCACTTGAGAAAGCCTGCAAGTTGTCTTCTGTTTCGGTATCAAATAGTATCCTTTTTCTTACACAATTTCTTGACTTTAATCGTGTCATGACCGTGATTTGGTACGCAAAAACGTGCGCATGGTCACGGTATGGAAACTAAAAGAACCCGATTCGTACCATTGAATCGTGATTAGCCAATTTTTCCTGTTTCAATCAATTGCTGGAGAATCGGACGGACTATCAATTCCATGGCAAAACTCATTTTCCCTCCGGGGACAACAATCGTGTTATGACATGACATAAATGAACCATCAATCATTGCCAATAGGTAAGGGAAATCGACTTTTTTGATGCCAAGCAAGCGGATGACCACAAAGCTCTCATCCAGACTCGGAATTCCTTTTGCACTCAGTGGGTTCGATGTATCCACTGTCGGAACTCGCTGAAAGTTAATATGCGTCCGGGAAAACTGAGGCGTAATATAATTTAAGTAATCATCCATTGAGCGGACGATAGAATCCATCACTGCTTCTCTGGAATGACCTCTGTCCCGGGTGTCCCGGACATATTTCTGGATCCACTCCAGATTGACGATCGGTACCATGCCAATGAGGAAATCGACATGTTGGGAGACGTTGGTCTGGCCATCAACCACGCCGCCATGGAGCCCTTCATAAAAGAGCACATTGGTATCATTGGGGAGATCCTGCCATGGCGTGAAGGTTCCGGGCATCTGATTATAGGGAACCGCTTCATCAAATGTATGCAGATAGCGGCGAATTTTCCCTGTTCCGGTGCGGCCATATTCCCGAAAAAACTCTTCCAAAGCAGGGAAATCATTCGCCTGAGGACCGAAATAACTGATATGGCGACCTTGTTCTCTGGCCTTACGGATTTCGACGTCCATTTCCGGTCTGGTGAAACGGTGAAAACTGTCACCTTCAACCCAGGCAGGCTTGATTCGCATCATGTTAAACATTTTGCGAAAAGCTTCTGAAGTCGTTGTTGTTCCGGCGCCTGAAGAGCCGGTTACGGCAATAATCGGATGTTTTGCTGACATGACATACCTTGTCTTATCATTCCTTGTCGTGCATTCAATCAACAGATTTCACAAAAAAAACGAGAAATCGATTCCACTATATCATGGAAATTGATGCTGTCATCGGACAATTCATGAATTAACGATATCTGTTTTGTTGAATATCCACGGATTCGTGAAGCTCGGAATAGACGATGACCGCTTCTCCGGATTGAATCTGTTGTTTGACCTGGGCGACTTTCTCTTCAAGAGAGATTTCGTGCTCACCGTAGTCGGTCCCTTCTCGGAGGATAAACTCTTGGATCAGGTTATCGAGTGTATCCGGTTCGAGCGTTTGCCAAGGAATAATCATGATGATGACTCTCTATACTATCACTCGGGGATTTCTGTATAGGGGGTATATTAACGGATTTCGTGTGATGTTTCGCAATAATCGTGATTTTTCGTGTAAGTGATGATATTCACGTTCGTGCCTGTTCACGATACCCGTGGTTGCTCACGATAATAGAGAGGCAGCATGTCTTCCAACCAGAAGCGGGGTTTGAGAAGCGTCCCGCTCAAAAAGCCCACATGTCCGCCATGTTTCAGCAGTTGATAATTGATCGTTTCAGGGAGTGGCTGGGTTGGTATCACGGCATCAGTCATAAACGGATCATCTTGTGCGTGAAGAATTAACGTTGGCAGACGGATTTGCCCCAGTTTCGAGATTGCCGAACAGCGTTGGTAGTAGTCCTGTGCATCATCAAATCCGTGTAATGGTGCCGTAATCAAATCATCGAATTCTTGTAATGTTTTCAGCTTTCGAATCAAAGGTTGGGTGATAGGAATCGCTTGTCGTAGGGTGCCCAATTTACGACAAGCATTCTGCTTGAGTGAGTGGAGGAGATAAGCCTGATAGATGCGTGAGGCCCCTTGATTGATACGGCTTGAGCTGTCTTGCAAATCAAAGGGGGCAGAGATAATGGTTGCACTATCAACAAGTGGTTGTCCGGCAAACTCTGCCAGATAATTCGCCAGCATATTCCCCCCGAGCGATACACCGGTCACCATCTTGTAATTTGACGGGAAACGGTGATGGAGCTGCGTCAGAAAATAGCGTGGATCGCTGGTTTCTCCGGAATGGTAAGCGCGGGGACGTCGATTCGGTTGTCCGTTGCATCCGCGAAAGTGCATGATGACAGACAACCAGCCTTGTTGCGCGAAAGCATGCATCAGGCCATTGGCATAAGGGCTGTGAAAACTACCTTCCAGACCATGAAATAAAATAAACAGCGGTTTTGTTCGGGCGCTGGGCTGCTTCGGATCTTCACTCCAAGCCAGACTCAGAATATCATCATCCGGTGTCGTCAGCGTTTCCCAGTGTGGTGAAAATAAAGGGGCTCGTCGCACCCATCTGGGGAGCACCGTCTGAATGTGTGGAGCTGCGCCACCTGACGCCGGGTTGAATGTCAGTGATTTAGGGTTCACGTTTTGTATCGTAGTACTCACCGCGATAACGTCCTTTATTTTTTGTGTTTGGTATGTGTCGATGAAAATGATGCGGGTTTTGCAAAGATCTGCGCCAGATGGTCGGCTGCCAGTTCTTTGCAATAACGTTGCGTCATGAATTGTGAGTCTCCGGGCTGTAATTGGAGCTGATTAATACAGTCCACCAGATCGGACTGTTGTTGTTTTTCCAATTGCAGCTCAAATTGCAGTGACTCGCGATAGAGCGTATCCGGTAGATGAACTTTGAGCTTTCTCCGCAGTTCCCGATAGCTGTTCAGCAGTGATTCGGTTGAGCTAATGCTGGTCAGTACGCAGTGCCAGTCTTGTTGTTCGATACTGAGTTGCTGTTCATCGAGCCATTTCAGAAGTAAGAGTAAATTGACGTTACCGTGGTAGTTGTTTTGTAGGCTGAGACAGGCTTCTTTGACTTCCCGGACACTGTAATATTGCAAACTAAATTGCCAAAGTCGTTCCAGTGTCAGGGACGTCGGTGTCTGAATCATAAAGTGTTGAACTCCTGTTCCATCTGTTCTAGGCGCTCTTGGTGTTCCATCCATTGAGACTCAACCTCCTCAAGGTCAGATTTGCTTTGAGCCTGAAGTGCGAGTACCTGAGTAAGTTTAGCTTTATTCTGCGCGTCATACAGAGACGAATCGCCTAATTGCTGCTCTGCATCGCTGAGCGTGATCTGTAATTTATCGATTTGCTGTTCTAATTGTGTCAATTTCTTGCGAATTGGTGCAGTTTGCTGACGTAGTTCTGCTTCTTTACGCTTTTGCTCTTTTTTCGCTGCGGCACTGAACGGGCTGTCTTTGGTTGGCGTTTGCTCTTTTTTATCCTGTTTTTCTTGTTTTTGCTGATCGGTAAGCCAACGGTAGTAATCGTTGAGATCACCATCGAATGCGGCGACTTTGGCATCATGCACCAGATAAAAATCATCTGTGGTTGCCCGAAGCAGATAGCGATCATGGCTGACGATGACCATTGCTCCTTCATAAGTTTGCAATGCGAGTGTCAGTGCCTGACGCATGTCAAGGTCAAGGTGGTTGGTCGGTTCGTCCAGTAACAGAAGATTGGGTTTCTGCCAGACGATTAACGCCAATACGAGTCTCGCTTTTTCGCCGCCGGAGAAGGGCGCGACTTTTTCGAGGGCTTTATCGCCTTGAAAGCCGAAGCTGCCGAGATAGTCTCTTAATTGCTGTTCGGTATGATTCGGTGCGATTTGCATTAAATGTTGTAAAGGGGTTTCTTCTGGATGAAGGGTTTCCAGTTGATGCTGGGCAAAATAACCGATTTTAACCCCTTGAGAATAGGTTAGGTCGCCACTCTGCGGCTGTAAATCTCCAGAGAGTAATTTGATCAGTGTTGATTTCCCCGCCCCATTACGGCCAAGCAAACCGATTCGACTGCCGGGCACCAGATTCAATTTGATCTGGTTGAGGATTGTGACGTGATCATATCCGGCAGCAACTTCATCCATCATCAGAATCGGGTTCGGCAGAGCCGTCGGTTCTCTGAATTCAAAACTAAAAGGATTATCCAATTGCGCAGGCAGCACTTTTTCCATTCGTTCCAGTGCTTTAATCCGACTCTGTGCCTGACGAGCTTTGGATGCTTTGTAACGAAAACGGTCGATGTAGCTTTGCATATGAGAAATCTGCTTCTGCTGTTTCTGATACATCGCTTGTTGAAGAACCAGTTTTTCGGCTCTCTGATTTTCGAATGACGAATAGTTACCGGTGTACTCGTGGAGTTGCTGATTTTCGATATGAATAATCCGGCCGACAATCGGGTCAAGAAAATCCCGGTCATGTGAAATTAAGATTAGTGTTCCCGGATAACTCTGGAGCCAACGTTCCAGCCACATAACAGCATCGAGATCCAAGTGGTTGGTTGGTTCATCGAGTAACAGTAGATCTGAGCGACATAACAATGCCTGAGCGAGGTTCAGACGCATCCGCCAGCCACCGGAAAATTGCGTCAAATGCCATTGCATTTGTTCTTGACTGAATCCAAGCCCATCCAGTAATTCGGATGCCCGGGCCCGAATGCTGTAACCCCCGATCGTTTCTATATGACCGTGCAGTTCTGCGACCCGAGTGCCTTCTTCACGTTGTTCTGCCTGTTGCAACTGTTTTTCCAACTGGCGGTATTCCCGATCACCATCGATCACATATTCTATTGCGCTACGTTCGAGTGCTGGTGTTTCTTGTGCGACCCAAGCTAATTCCCACTGAGCCGGCATGTTGAATGAACCCGCATCAATACTGAGTTCATCTTTAAGTAATGCAAATAATGTTGACTTACCACAGCCGTTTTTACCGACCAGACCCACTTTATCGCCCGGATGGATTGTCGCTGAGGTTTGTTCTAAAAGCGGTTTTCCGCCACGCAATAACTGAATATCAGAGAAGGTAATCATAAAAATGTATCTGGTTGAAAACAAACTGCCCGAAATAGTAGGTGGATTGATGACAAATGTCGATGATTAGCGGAGTGTGACGATTGGATCTACCGGTGGATCTTTCTTGATTTTCCTTCTTTATGTTTGTGTGAGTCAAAACCTGGGGGTGTCTATGATTTGAGGGGTCCCTTCGGATGTGACCATTATTATCATAGAAATCGTAGGGAAGATTGGTACGGACAGATTACAATACGTTATGATTCAGTAAAATAGACAGAGGAGTGAAGTTAGTCATGACTGATACGGTTTCGTGTACCACTGAATGCCCCAAGGTGTTAGTGATCTTTGCTCATCCAGAGCCTCAGAGCTCAATCGTTAATCAGGTCTTGATTGAAGCGATCAAGCCCCTTGAAAATGTCACAATTCATGATCTTTATGCGACCTATCCAGATTTTTTTATTGATGTCGATGCAGAACAGAATTTGTTGATGGCGCATGATGTGATTGTTTTTCAACATCCGCTTTATATGTACTCTTGCCCTGCATTATTGAAAGAGTGGTTGGATAGGGTGTTATGTAAAGATTTTGCTTTTGGCTCTCAATGTGCGCTGGCCGGTAAAATCTGGCGTAGTGTGATTACCACCGGAGGCAAGAAGACGGCCTTTGGGAATAAAGGGTATAACAAATATCCACTGGACGAGATTTTACAACCGTTCGAGTTGGTTGCCTCGCTTTGTCGTATGGCATGGTGTGAGCCATTGATTTTATACTGGTCGCGTAATGTCACTGAAACTGAAAGATACCAACATGCCGAATCTTACCGCCGGTGGCTGAGTGCTCCTGAGATAATGGACACTCATCATTCAGAGGAGCAATAAATGGCAGCATTGACGAACGATTTTTTACAAAGTGGTGCCGTGTTTCTGACCGCTGCTGCTATTGCTGTGCCGGTAGCCCAGCGAGCTGGGCTTGGGTCGGTGTTGGGCTATTTATTGGCTGGTGTGGCGATAGGTCCTTGGGGATTAGGATTAATCAGTGATGTTGACGCGATTTTGCATTTTGCAGAATTCGGTGTGGTTTTATTGCTGTTTGTGATTGGGCTTGAGTTGAATCCGCGCAAGCTGTGGCAAATGAAATCACCGATTCTGGGGCTTGGTGGTGCTCAGGTTGTCGTGACCAGTACCGTGTTAGCCAGTCTGATTCATTTTTTTGTCGGCAGTTGGCAAGTTAGTTTGGTGATGGGGATGGGATTAGCGCTTTCTTCTACAGCCATTGCTTTGCGAGTCATTGAAGAGCAGGAGTTGGAGCGCAGCGAAACGGGTCAATCCGGCTTTGCGGTGTTGTTATTTCAGGATATTGCGGTCATCCCCATGCTGGCGTTGTTACCTGTACTGGCCGGGAATTCAGCAGGAGAGTGGATTGATGCGCTCTGGATGCTATGTGGCATTGTCGGCTTGCTGGTGGGCGGTCATTATCTTTTAAGTCCGTTATTTCGCTACATTGTGATGAGTGGTGTCCGGGAGTTGTTCACTGTTGCGGCATTATTGTTGGTCATTAGTATTGCACTACTGATGCAATTTTTAGGACTGTCCATGGCGTTGGGGACTTTTCTCGCTGGAGTGCTCTTGGCAGAAAGTGAGTTTCGCCATGAGTTGGAAGTGTCTATTGAGCCGTTTAAAGGGTTACTGCTTGGGCTCTTTTTTATTGCCATCGGCATGGCTGTTGATTTAGGACTGTTGATCCACAATCCATTACAAATTCTTGCTGCGGTGACTGTACTGGTGGCGGTGAAAGCTGGCCTGCTCTATTTACTGGCTCGGTTGTTCGGAACCCGTGCCAAAGCACGGAGTCGTATGGCTGCGATTCTGAGTCAGGGGGGCGAGTTTGCTTTTGTCATCTTTACCGCTGCACAGTCTGAAGGTTTACTACACGCTGAGCAGACATCATTTTTGCTGGTGGTGGTCAGTTTATCGATGGTTACCACTCCCTTATTACTTAGTATTCAGAAACGTTGGTTTGCCCGAGAGTTCAACTCAGTCGATGATTTAGCGGTTGATGTCGAAAATAATGACCCGAGAGTGATTATTGCCGGGTTTGGTCGGTTCGGCCAAGTTGTTGGTCGTTTGATGTTTGCCAATAAAATCAAAGTGACTATTCTTGAAAGTGATGCGAGTCAGATCAAACTACTACGCAAGTATGGCTATCAGGTATTTTATGGTGATGCGACCAACCTGGAGTTACTCCGTTCTGCGGGCGCTGAGGATGCTGAAGCGATGGTCGTATGCACCGATGATCCGGATGAGGTGATGGCGATTGTTGAATTGTGTCAGCATCACTTCCCGCAATTGAAAATTTTAGCGCGGGCACGCAGCCGGGTTGAAGCCTATCAATTGCTGAATCATGGCGTACCGCATTTCTCGCGAGAAACATTCTTGGGAGCATTGGATCTGGGAAGGCAAACACTGATTGAATTGGGGATGCATCCCTATCAGGCAAAGCGGGCGGAATCACATTTTTGTCGTTTAGATAATGCGATGCTGGAAGAGTTACTTCCTATGCATAATGAAGGCAAGCAACTTTCGTTGCGTGCCAAGGAAATTCGGCTAGAGTTGGAAGAAATATTTGGACGCGAGATGGAAAAAGATCATCAAGCTCGAGATTTTTGGGAAAGAGATCAGGATTAATTTGTGCGAGTAAAGAAACGTTTTATTGCCGGAGCCAGTTGCCCGCAGTGTCACACTGCCGATTCACTTCGCTGGTGGGAGGATAATCATGTTGAGCATGTCGAATGTGTGGAATGTGATTATACCGAACAGAGGACCCCTCGCTCTGTTGAGCAAAGTACACATGCAGAAGAAGCGATGATTGGTATTTTTAAACCGGACTAATTGAGGTTTAGGAGAGACTTCTTCATAATATCGCCCAGTTCTCCAAGGATTTCGAATCACTTGGACAGATGCAATACGGTCACAATAGGTGACAAAATACACTCGATGCCTTGGAGCGTTTATGAAAATTGAAAAGAATGTTGTGGTGAGTTTAGCGTACCAACTCAAATTGGAAGACGGAGTTGTCGCTGATCAGTCAACCGCTGATGCCCCGCTTGATTACCTACATGGTCATCACAACTTGATCGTTGGCTTAGAGCGTGAACTTGAAGGTAAAGTTGCTGGCGATAAATTTACTGCGACAGTTGCACCTGCAGACGCATACGGTGAATACAATGATGACTTGGTTCAGCGTGTTCCGGCCGATGTTTTTCATGGTGTCGATCAACTTGAAGCGGGCATGCGTTTTCTGGCAGAGACGGATCAAGGTCAGATCCCCGTTGAAATTACAGAAGTTGATGGCGATGAAGTTGTCGTTGATGGTAACCACATGTTGGCTGGCCAAACACTGACCTTTGATGTTGAGGTTGTCTCTGTTCGTGCTGCAACAGATGAAGAAATTGCTCATGGGCATATCCATCAAGGCGGCGGTAGTTGTGGACACGATCACGGCGAAGAAGGTGGCTGTGACGGAAATGGCGGTTGTGGCTGCCATTAATTGTTCTGATTCGTTTCACTGAATCTAACCGGAAACACCTGCCGTTTTGTGCAGGTGTTTTTTTATGGTCTGACGGGGATATATATGAAGAAACCTTTTGCAATTGCAATCCATGGTGGTGCCGGCACGATTTTACGTTCTCAAATGACAGAAGAAATGCAGCAAGCGGTAGAACAGGCGTTAGATCAAGCCGTTTCTCAGGGACATCAGTTATTGGCTGCGGGAGCAAGTGCTGTCGATGCCGCGGTCTGTGCGGTCAAAATTCTGGAAGACTCTCCTCACTTTAATGCCGGCAAAGGCTCTGTTCTGACGACAAAAGAGATGGTCGAAATGGATGCGGCAGTAATGTGTGGTAAAGGTCGACAAGCAGGCGCTGTTGCCGGGGTTCGTCATATCAAAAATCCAGTAATACTTGCCAGAGATGTGATGCAGCAGAGTGAGCATGTGATGTTAATGGGAGAAGGGGCGGAAGAGTTCGCGGCACAGCTTGGCTATGACTATACCGAACAGGATTATTTTTTTACCGACAGACGTTACGAACAGCTGTTAGCCCTGAAAGCCGAAGGGCGTGTTGCGCTGTCTGAGTCCCGTTATCCTGATGATCATAAATTCGGTACCGTTGGTGCCGTTGCACTGGATCAGAATGGCAACCTCGCAGCTGCAACCAGTACCGGTGGCATCACCAATAAACGGTATGGACGCGTCGGAGATTCTCCGATTATCGGTGCCGGCACTTATGCAGAAAACCATAATGTCGCCATCTCTGCGACAGGCATGGGGGAAGTCTTTATTCGCTGTTGTGTTGCCAGTGATATTGCAGCGCGAATGCGTTACTTACAGGAAGATATACATACTGCTTGTACTGCAGTTATCCAAGGAGATCTCAAAACATTAGGCGGAGAGGGTGGCGTCATTGCCATTGACCAATTCGGTGAGATTCATTTCGGTATGAATTGCGAGGGAATGTATCGGAGTTGTATCGATATTCATGGCAGAAAACAGGTAAAAATCTACGCGGATGATGTGTAAATCCGCATTTTACGCAAACGATTTCTTTTTGATTCTAAAATCGAACAAAAAGTGTTTTTTTATGAATTTTTTATGCTTAAAAAATGACTGCATCATCCAACATTCGGTGGTAGAATCCATTTTTAACCAGCAATCAGATTTGGAAAGATGGGAAATAACGTTGTCGTACTAGGCACCCAATGGGGTGATGAAGGTAAAGGGAAAATTGTTGATCTGCTTACTGAAGATGCAAAGTATGTTGTCCGTTATCAGGGCGGTCATAATGCAGGTCATACTCTGGTCATTGATGGTGAGAAAACCGTTCTTCACTTGATTCCATCCGGTATTCTCCGCGAACACGTAAAATGCATTATCGGAAATGGCGTTGTACTTTCTCCGGATGCACTTTTAAAAGAAATGGAAGCGCTTGAAGCTCGAGGCATTCCTGTTCGCCAACGTCTTTCTATTTCTGAAGCTTGTCCGCTCATTTTGCCTTACCATATTGCACTGGATCAGGCTCGCGAATCAGCTCGTGGTACAAAAGCTATCGGCACAACCGGACGTGGTATCGGTCCAGCTTATGAAGATAAAGTTGCGCGCCGTGGTTTACGTGTCGGAGACTTGTTTGATCGCACCACTTTTGCAGCCAAACTACAGGAAGTCATGGCGTATCATAACTTCCAACTGGTCAACTTCTATAAAGCTGAACCTGTGAGTTACGATGAAGTTCTAGAACAGGCCATGGGTTATGCAGATTTGCTCACCTCAATGGTTATTGATGTGACTGATGAACTGGATACGGCTCGTAAGCGCGGTGACAAAATTATGTTCGAAGGCGCTCAGGGAACACTGTTGGATATTGATCACGGGACTTATCCGTATGTGACCTCATCTAATACGACTGCAGGCGGTGTTGCTGCCGGTTCTGGCTTCGGTCCTCGTCATCTTGGGTATATTCTTGGTATTGCCAAAGCGTATTGTACTCGCGTTGGTGCCGGTCCTTTCCCGACTGAGTTGAATGACGAAACGGGTGATTATCTGGGAACTAAAGGGCAGGAATTTGGAGCAACAACCGGACGTAAGCGCCGTTGTGGCTGGTTTGATGCCGTTGCGATGCGCCGTGCGATTCAAATCAACTCGATTACTGGTTTCTGTATGACGAAGCTTGATGTCTTAGATGGTTTGAAAGAAATCAAAATCTGTACCGGTTACCAAATGAAAGACGGTTCTACCGCTGAAGTTTCTCCAATGGCTGCTGATGCTTACGATCATGTAACCCCGATTTATGAAACAATGCCAGGTTGGTCTGAGAGTACGTTTGGTGTTAAAAAGCTTGAAGATTTGCCTCAGGCCGCATTGAACTATGTTCAACGCATCGAAGAATTAACCGGTGTACCTGTCGATATTATTTCAACTGGCCCGGACCGGAATGAAACGATTATCAAAGTTCATCCGTTCAGTGTTGCGTAACGAATACGACTTCATTATCAGAGCCGGTCTTTAACGACCGGCTTTTTGCTTTTTTAGGGATTGTTATGTACAGTTGTGTTGTGCAAAAAATCAACAGTAACTTTCTCCTAAAGTCATTTGTTCGTCTGCCGATACGGTATTTAAGCCCGAGTCAAAGTGGGTGATATTGTTAAGCGATCGTTCAAAAAAGAGTATGTATATGAGGCTACTAAGCGTAGCAGCTTCGTTGTTAATGATGATGTTGAGCGTTTCAGTTAATGCCACTGTCGCTGATGTCGGGCCGCCAGTCCAAATCTATTCCGAAGCTGAGTTAATTCAACTGATCGAACAGAATAAGCATCTGGAGCGAGTGAAGGCTGATAAGTGTCAGTTGGTTGAAGATATCGTTGCCCGGGCTACGCGGATTAATTTGCCATCGTATGAGTTCTTGTATGGCGATATGTTGGCATGGGGCGTGTGTGTCGATCAGGACGCTGAACTGGGTCTATATTATATGGAAGCAGCTGCCAGTCAGGGATTGCCGACAGCACTTGAACAACTCGGTCGCTATTACGCTGAAGGCGTGCTTGTTCAACAAGATCGTGAGCGCGCCATTGTGTACCTGAGAGAAGCCTCCGCAATGGGGAATATAAAAGCCCGTGTGAAATTGGCTGAATTATTACTGCGGGATTACGGTAGTCCACTTGATTATGAAGACGCTTATCGATGGTTATATCATTCTGTTACAGCCGATACGCGGATGCACAAACGTATTGCGATGTTGCGTCAGGGACTTGAACAGCGTATGCCAGAGAATATTATTGCTCGGGCGAAAATGAGAGAGACGCTTTGGTAGCACTATATATTGATGTGTTCATTTCTGTTACAATTTACTGAAAACTTCCTTAGTTTAACCACCTGATTTTTGAAGAAATCACAACTTCCCGCTAATATATCTTCAATAAGTACTATTCATGCTTTCTGGATCGTCATTTAAAAATGGTTGATTCAGGCAGTATTTTAAGAGATTACCTTCTTCCTTAGGACGACTTATGTCTGACACTACTCAAAACGATCCGTTTGCAGATCGTGAAGCAAATAATTATGACAACCCGATTCCCAGCCGCGAGTTTATTTTGGAATTTCTGGCTCAGGCGAATGTTCCGATGAATCGCAATGACCTGTTCGAAGTGTTACAACTTTCAGGAGAAGAACAATACGAAGGGTTAAGACGACGTCTGAGAGCTATGGAAAGAGATGGGCAACTGGTCTTCACGCGTCGTCAGTGCTATGCATTGCCGGAAAAACTGGAAATGATTAAAGGGTATGTCATCGGTCATAAAGATGGGTACGGTTGGGTCAGACCGGAGGGAATCCGAGGGAGAGATGAGGATATCCTACTGCCCCATCATCAGATGAGAACGCTGATTCATGGGGATTATGTGCTGATTCAACCGAATGGCACGGATAAAAGAGGTCGGAAAGAAGGGCGGCTGGTCAGGATATTAGAAGAAAGAAACGGCCAGATTGTGGGGCGGTTCTTCTTTGAACATGGGTATTCTTACGTTGTACCTGATGACTCTCGGATCAGTCATGATATTTTGATTCCCGATGAAGCGCGCGCCGGGGCCCGAATGGGCAATGTTGTTGTTATCGAGATTACCGATCGAGGTAGTCGCTCTCGTGGGATGATGGGTAAAGTGAGTGATGTCCTTGGTGAAAGTATGGCACCCGGAATGGAAACTCAGATCGCGATTCGAACTCACCAGATTCCTCATGAGTGGCCGGAAGCGGTCGAACAACAAGTGAAGCAGTTTAGTGAACACGTTCCAGAAGAAGCGAAACAGGGTCGGGTTGATTTGAGAACGCTGCCACTGGTTACGATTGATGGTGAAGATGCTCGAGATTTTGATGATGCTGTCTATTGTGAGGCGAAGAAGGGTGGTGGTTGGCGTCTCTGGGTTGCGATTGCCGATGTGAGTTACTATGTCAGAACCGATTCTGCGCTTGATAAAGAAGCAATCAACCGTGGTAATTCTGTCTACTTCCCGTCTCAGGTTGTACCGATGTTACCGGAGGTTTTGTCAAATGGCCTCTGTTCTCTGAATCCACAGGTTGATCGACTATGTATGGTCTGTGAGATGACCATATCTGCAACTGGGAGACTTTCAAGCTATAAACATTATGAAGCGGTGATGAATTCGCATGCGCGACTGACCTATAACAAAGTTGCCGCGATTTTAGCGGATGACGACGAGCTTCGGGAGCGTTATGAGCCGTTAGTCCCCCATCTGGAAGAGTTACACAAAATGTATCAGGTTCTGAAAAGTGAAAGAGAGAGCCGGGGTGCAATCGAATTTGAAACGGTAGAAACGAAGTTTATCTTTAATGCTGAGCGGAAAATTGATCGGATTGAGCCGTTAGTCCGGAATGACGCTCATAAGATCATCGAAGAGTGTATGATTCTAGCGAATATTGCATCAGCTTCTTTCGTGGAAAAAATGAAAGAGCCCGCTTTATTCCGAATTCATGAAACACCGGGAGAAGAGCGTTTGATGGGATTCCGAGATTTTCTCGGAGAATTGGGACTGAATTTGACCGGTGGGTTAGAACCGACTCCGACAGATTATGCCATGCTAATGAAACAAGTCGCGAATCGTCCCGATCATGAGCTGATCCAAACCATGTTACTTCGTTCGATGAAGCAAGCGGTATATAACCCTGATAACTGTGGCCACTTCGGGCTGGCTTTAAAGCGATATGCACACTTTACTTCCCCGATTCGGCGTTACCCGGATTTGCTGTTACATCGGGCGATCAAATACTTGATTGCAAAACAGCAAGGCACAAATCAAGATCGTTGGACGCCGACTGGTGGCTATCACTATTCATTCGATGATATGAATTATTACGGTGAACAATGTTCAATGACAGAACGTCGCGCAGATGATGCTACACGAGAAGTCTCCGACTGGCTGAAATGTGAATATATGCAAGATCATGTCGGTGAGGTGTTGGATGGCGTGATTGCGAATGTTACTGGTTTTGGATTTTTTGTGCGTTTGACTGAGTTACATATTGATGGGTTGGTGCATATTTCCAGCTTAGCAAATGATTACTACCAGTATGACCCGATTGGTCAACGTCTGATTGGTGAAAGTTTCGGACTGATTTACCGTTTAGGCGATGCTGTCAAAGTTAAAGTGCAGGCTGTGAACCTAGATGAACGCCATATTGACTTTGAATTAGTCGAGACAAGCCGTAAGCTACGCGGTGAAGGAAAAACAGCGAAGAAGCGTGAAGCGGAAGCTAAACAAGGGAAAAAAGGATCGCCTCGACGTCGAGGAAAAGCGATACCGAATATTGAACCGGTGAAAAATCCTAATGATGAGAATCATCGGAATAAAACGGTCAAAAAGAAAAGCAAGGCTGAGAAAGTTCGTAAGAAAAAATCACGTCTTCGTAAATCAAAATCAGCCAAGACTGACAAATGATAGGTAACAAATGAGTAATGAATTTATATATGGCATTCATGCGGTGAGTGCTGTGTTGGAGAAAACCCCGGATCGATTGATCGAAGTCTTTGTCTTGAAAGATCGGCAAGACCGTCGTTTGCTTCCTGTGTTGAATGAGTTGCAAAGGCTCGGTATTTCAATCCAACAGATGAGCCGACAAGCGCTAGATAAAAAATCCCAAGGTGCAAGTCACCAAGGGATGATGGCAAGAGTGAAACCCGCCAAAACCTTGAATGAACATGATCTGGATGCACTTTTAACCGCAGTTGAACATCCGCTATTACTTGTTCTGGATGGTGTCACTGATCCGCATAATCTTGGGGCGTGTCTTAGAAACGCAGATGCTGCCGGTGTTACAGCCGTGATTGTTCCCAAAGATAAATCTGCACCACTGAATGCGACCGTGAGTAAAGTCGCCTGTGGTGCCGCTGAAAGTGTCCCTTTAGTCCGGGTGACGAATCTAGCCAGAACAATGAAGGCCTTACAGGAACAAGGGGTCTGGTTTGTTGGGACTGCTGGAGAAGCCACGCAAGATATTTTCCAGTCTAAACTGACAGGTTCGTTAGCCATTGTTATGGGTGCGGAAGGCGATGGGATGCGCCGCCTGACCAGAGAAACCTGTGATGCATTGGTTAAAATTCCGATGTCGGGAAGCGTTTCTAGTTTAAACGTATCAGTCGCAACGGGCATTTGTCTTTTTGAAGCAGTGAGACAGCGTTTATCACGCTAAGCTTCTTCGGATGACCATCGGGCTCTGCAGAGATAACAGAGCCCGATTTTATTTGATTATTTTTCCAGCGAACCTTGCATGTAACCATTCTATCTGTATAATACCCGCCACTGGTTAAGCCAGTTGTGAACCAATGAGCAGCAAGGAGCTGATACATCTTTTAGATTTATCAGGTAATGTATACTTAGCTTATGTTCGCAGTTAATATAAATTAGCTTAATAAAGTTGATCTAAATTAGCTGACAATGTTCCCAATTAGGGAGCTACGGTTTCACATGAATCAATCGACATTCTCTCACAATAAGTGGGCATGAGTGGCGATATTGTTTGTGTAATTTTTTGAATTTGGAGCTCTGTCTCATGCAGAACCAACGTATCCGAATCCGCCTAAAAGCTTTCGATTACAAATTAATCGACGCTTCTACTGCGGAAATCGTTGAAACAGCAAAGCGTACCGGCGCACAGGTTCGTGGTCCTATTCCACTGCCTACTCGTAAAGAGCGTTTCACTGTTCTTATCTCTCCACACGTCAACAAAGATGCTCGTGACCAGTACGAAATCCGTACTCACAAACGTCTAATCGACATCGTTGAGCCAACAGACAAAACTGTTGACGCTCTGATGCGTCTCGATCTAGCTGCTGGCGTTGATGTACAAATCAGCCTAGGTTAAGGGGAGATTAGAAGAATGATTGGTCTAGTCGGACGTAAAGTGGGTATGACCCGCGTGTTTACCGAAGAAGGCGTTTCCATCCCAGTTACAGTTGTTGAGGTTGAAGCGAACCGTGTTGCTCAAGTTAAAACACTTGATAGTGACGGTTACACTGCAATCCAAGTAACTTCTGGTGCGAAAAAAGCCAACCGTGTATCTAAGCCAGAAGCTGGTCACTTCGCGAAAGCGGGTGTTGACGCTGGCCGCGGTCTTTGGGAATTCCGTTTAGAAAACGGAGAAGAGTTTTCAGTCGGTTCAGAATTGACTGTTGAACTTTTCAATGAAGTAAAAAAAGTAGACGTTACTGGTACATCTAAGGGTAAAGGTTTCCAAGGTGCTGTGAAGCGCTGGAATTTCCGCACTCAAGATATGACTCACGGTAACTCATTGTCGCATCGTGCTCCTGGTTCTATCGGTCAATGTCAGACTCCAGGTCGTGTATTCAAGGGCAAGAAAATGGCAGGTCACATGGGTGCTGAGCGTGTAACGACTCAAAACCTAGAGATCGTACGTGTCGACGCTGAGCGCAACCTGCTTCTGATTAAAGGTGCAGTCCCTGGTGCTATCGGTGGTGACGTGATCGTTAAACCAGCTGTTAAAGCATAACGTCTAGGAGTAAGTAATGGAATTGATGGTTAAAGGTGCTGACGCACTAACTGTTTCCGAAACTACTTTCGGACGTGAGTTCAACGAAGCTCTTGTACATCAGGTAGTTGTTGCTTATGCAGCAGGTGCTCGTCAAGGTACTCGTGCTCAAAAAACACGTTCAGAAGTTTCTGGCGGCGGCGCTAAACCATGGCGTCAAAAAGGTACTGGCCGTGCTCGTGCTGGTACAATCCGTAGCCCAATCTGGCGTACAGGTGGTGTTACTTTTGCTGCGAAACCACAAGATCACAGCCAAAAAGTAAACAAAAAAATGTACCGTGGCGCTATGAAGAGCATTCTTTCTGAGCTGGTTCGTCAAGAGCGTCTGATCGTTGTTGATGATTTCTCAGTTGAAGCTCCAAAAACTAAAGATCTGGTAGCTAAGCTTAAAGAACTTGAGCTTAACGATGTACTTATCGTTACTGGTGAAGTAGACGAGAATCTGTTCTTAGCTGCTCGTAACCTTTATAAAGTTGACGTACGTGACGCAGCGGGAATTGATCCTGTTAGCTTGATCGCGTTTGACAAGGTTCTTATGACTGCTTCTGCAGTTAAGCAAGTTGAGGAGATGCTGGCATGATTAGCGAAGAGCGTCTACTAAAAGTTCTGCGTGCTCCGCACATCTCTGAAAAAGCAACAATGGTTGCCGAGAAAGCAAACACTGTTGTTTTCAAAGTAGCGAAAGATGCAACGAAAAAAGAGATTAAAGCAGCCGTAGAAAAGCTATTTGAAGTTGAAGTTGAATCTGTAAATACCCTAATTACTAAGGGTAAGACTAAGCGTCAAGGTATGCGCCAAGGCCGTCGTAGCGACGTGAAAAAAGCGTATGTAACTTTGAAAGAAGGTCAGGATCTTGACTTCGTTGGCGGCGCGGAATAACAGGAGTAGTTGAAAAATGGCTATTGTTAAATGTAAGCCGACTTCGGCTGGTCGCCGTCACGTCGTTAAAGTTGTGAACAAAGACCTGCATAAAGGTAAACCTTATGCGCCACTTTTAGAGAAAAACTCTAAAAACGGTGGTCGTAACAACAACGGTCGTATCACAGTACGTCATATCGGTGGTGGTCATAAGCAACACTATCGTTTGATTGATTTTAAACGTACTAAAGATGGCATTCCGGCAAAAGTTGAGCGTCTGGAATATGATCCAAACCGTAGTGCAAACATCGCTTTGGTTCTTTATGCAGATGGTGAACGTCGTTACATCATCGCACCAAAAGGTCTGCAAGCTGGTGATGTAATCCAGTCTGGTGTAGATGCGCCAATTAAAGCAGGTAACACTCTGCCGATGCGCAATATCCCAGTAGGTTCAACAGTTCACTGTGTTGAATTGAAACCAGGAAAAGGTGCACAACTTGCACGTTCTGCTGGTGCTTATGCTCAAATCGTCGCTCGTGACGGTGCATACGCAACAATTCGTCTGCGTTCTGGTGAAATGCGCCGAGTTCCTTCTGAAGGTCG
Source organism: Vibrio gazogenes (assembly GCF_002196515.1). Classification (NCBI taxonomy): domain Bacteria; kingdom Pseudomonadati; phylum Pseudomonadota; class Gammaproteobacteria; order Vibrionales; family Vibrionaceae; genus Vibrio; species Vibrio gazogenes. The sequence goes on from NZ_CP018835.1 coordinate 2,338,036, forward strand.
TGCAACGATTGGTGAAGTTGGTAACTCTGAGCACATGCTTCGTGAACTTGGTAAAGCAGGTGCAACACGCTGGCGTGGTGTTCGTCCTACTGTTCGTGGTGTTGTGATGAACCCGGTTGATCACCCACACGGTGGTGGTGAAGGTCGCACATCTGGTGGTCGTCACCCTGTATCTCCTTGGGGTATGCCTACTAAGGGCTTCAAAACCCGTAAAAACAAACGCACCGACAAGTACATTGTACGTCGTCGTAATAAGTAATCTATTTAAGAGGATAAGCCATGCCACGTTCTCTCAAGAAAGGTCCATTTATTGACCTACACTTGCTGAAGAAGGTAGAGAAAGCGGTGGAAAGCGGAGACAAAAAGCCTATTAAGACTTGGTCCCGTCGTTCAATGATCATTCCATCAATGATTGGTTTGACCATCGCTGTCCATAATGGTCGTCAGCACGTCCCTGTTTTCGTAACTGATGAAATGATCGGTCACAAACTGGGTGAATTTGCACCAACACGTACTTATCGCGGTCATGCTGCAGATAAGAAAGCGAAGAAGAAGTAAGGAGTAGATGATGGAAGCTGTTGCTAAACATAACTTTGCTCGTATTTCTCCACAGAAAGCTCGCTTAGTTGCAGATTTGATCCGTGGTAAGTCTGTCGATCAGGCTCTGGAAATTCTGACTTTCAGCAACAAAAAAGCTGCTGACTTAGTTAAGAAAGTTCTTGAGTCAGCTATCGCAAACGCGGAGCATAACGAAGGTGCAGATATTGACGATCTAAACGTCGCAAAAATCTTCGTAGATGAGGGCCCTGTCATGAAGCGTATTATGCCTCGTGCCAAAGGCCGTGCGGACCGTATCTTGAAGCGTTCAAGCCACATTACTGTGGTTGTCGCAGATCGCTAAGAGACTAGGAGAGTAAGCAATGGGTCAGAAAGTACATCCAAATGGTATTCGTCTAGGCATCGTGAAGCCTTGGAATGCTACATGGTTTGCTAACACCAAAGAGTTCGCTGACAACCTAGACGGCGACTTCAAGGTACGTCAATTCCTCACTAAGGAATTGTCAAAAGCGTCTCTATCACGCATTGTTATCGAGCGTCCTGCGAAAAGTATCCGTGTGACTATCCACACGGCTCGTCCAGGTGTCGTTATCGGTAAGAAAGGTGAAGACGTCGAAAAACTTCGTGCTGCGGTAGCGAAAATTGCAGGTGTACCAGCGCAAATCAATATCGCTGAAGTACGTAAGCCTGAGCTAGATGGCCAATTAGTGGCTGATAGCATCGCGTCTCAGCTAGAACGTCGTGTTATGTTCCGTCGCGCGATGAAGCGTGCAGTACAAAACGCAATGCGTCTAGGTGCTAAGGGTATCAAAGTAGAAGTAAGTGGTCGTTTAGGCGGCGCTGAAATCGCACGTTCTGAGTGGTATCGTGAAGGTCGTGTACCTCTACACACTCTTCGTGCAGACATTGAGTACGCAACTTCTTCGGCTCACACTCAGTATGGTGTGATTGGCGTTAAAGTATGGATCTTCAAAGGAGAAATCCTGGGTGGGATGCCAGCTGCAAATGCAAATACCGCTGAGCCTAAAGGTGATAAGCCTAAGAAACAGCGTAAAGGCCGTAAGTAAGGAGTCGACAGATGCTACAACCTAAACGTACAAAGTTCCGTAAGGTTCATACTGGTCGCAACCGTGGTCTAGCTAAAGGTACTGATGTTTCTTTCGGTACATTTGGTTTGAAAGCTGTCGGCCGTGGTCGTTTGACTGCTCGTCAGATCGAAGCGGCTCGTCGTGCGATGACACGTCACGTTAAGCGTCAAGGTAAAATCTGGATTCGTGTATTCCCAGATAAGCCTATCACAGAAAAACCACTTGAAGTTCGTCAAGGTAAGGGTAAAGGTAACGTTGAGTACTGGGTAGCCCAAATCCAACCTGGTAAGGTTATGTACGAAATGGACGGTGTACCTGAAGAATTGGCACGTGAAGCTTTTGCGCTTGCAGCTGCAAAACTTCCGTTCAAGACTACTTTCGTAACTAAGCAGGTGATGTGATGAAAGCACAAGATCTACGCGAAAAGAGCGCTGAAGAGCTGAATGCAGAGCTATTGAATTTGCTACGTGAACAGTTCAACTTGCGTATGCAAGCTGCGACTGGTCAACTACAGCAGACTCATACTCTGAAAGCTGTACGCCGTGATATCGCACGTGTGAAAACTGTTTTGACTGAGAAGGCAGGCGCATAATGAGCGACAAAATTCGTACTCAACTCGGTCGTGTTGTTAGTGACAAGATGGATAAGTCTATCGTTGTTGTTATCGAACGTTTCGTAAAACATCCAATTTACGGTAAGTTCGTTAAACGCACGACTAAAATTCACGCACATGATGAAAACAACGAGTGTGGCCAAGGCGATACCGTTGAAATTCGTGAGTGTCGTCCATTGTCTAAGACTAAGTCTTGGACTTTGGTGAAAGTGGTAGAAAAAGCAAAAGTTTAACTTTTATTTTTCAATCAAGAAACGGCTCCAATTATTTTTGGAGCCGTTTGTTTTTTGACTACCCAATCTGAGAAAAGGGTGTTACAATTCGCCTCCCTTTTTAAAGGCAGCCCGACCCGAGAGGGTCTAGTTTTAATATTTAGCGGAGCACTAACATGATCCAAATGCAAAGTATGCTGGACGCAGCTGATAACTCAGGCGCTCGCAGCGTAATGTGTATTAAGGTTCTGGGTGGCTCTCACCGTCGTTACGCACATATCGGCGACATCATCAAAGTTACCGTGAAAGAAGCAATTCCTCGCGGTAAAGTTAAAAAGGGTGATGTCCTGAAGGCGGTGGTAGTTCGCACCCGTAAAGGCGTACGTCGTCCAGACGGTTCTGTCATTCGCTTCGACCGTAACGCTTGTGTATTGTTGAATAACAATACTGAGCAACCAGTCGGTACACGTATCTTTGGTCCAGTGACTCGTGAGCTTCGTAATGCGAAGTTTATGAAGATTGTTTCACTGGCTCCAGAAGTATTGTAAGGGAGCGCAGAGATGGCAGCTAAAATCCGTCGTAATGACGAAATCGTTGTTCTTGCCGGTAAAGACAAAGGCAAGAAAGGTAAAGTAACTAAGGTTCTTGGAACTGGTAAAGTTATTGTTGAAGGCATCAACCTTGTGAAAAAACATCAAAAGCCTGTACCGGCTATGGGTGTTCAAGGTGGAATCGTTGAACAAGAAGCAGCACTCGATGCTTCTAACGTTGCAATCTTCAATGCAGCTACTGGTAAAGCGGACCGTGTCGGTTTCCGTTTTGAAGACGGCAAAAAAGTCCGTTTCTTCAAATCTAACGGTGAAACCATTTCTAACTAATAGACGTAATTTGGAGTTCTACTATGGCGAAACTGCATGATTACTACAAGTCGTCTGTAGTCGCTGAACTGACCAAACAGTTCGGTTACACAAGCGTCATGCAAGTCCCTAGGATTGATAAAATCACCCTAAACATGGGCGTTGGTGAAGCTATCAACGATAAGAAACTGCTTGAGAATGCAGCAGCTGACATGGCGGCCATTTCTGGTCAAAAGCCTCTTGTCACAAAAGCTCGTAAATCTGTTGCAGGTTTCAAAATCCGTGAAGGCTACCCAATTGGTTGTAAAGTAACCTTGCGTGGCGAACGTATGTGGGATTTTTTGGAGCGTTTGATTTCTATCGCTCTACCACGTGTACGTGACTTCCGTGGTGTTAGCGCGAAATCTTTTGATGGTCGCGGTAACTACAGCATGGGCGTTCGCGAGCAAATCATCTTCCCGGAAATCGACTACGATAAAGTCGACCGTGTACGTGGTCTTGATGTAACAATCACGACTAGTGCGTCCACTGATGAGGAAGGCCGTGCTCTGCTGGCTGCCTTTAACTTCCCATTCCGCAAGTAAGGTGAAGGGTTACTGTTATGGCTAAACAATCAATGAAAGCACGTGAAGTAAAACGTGCAAAGCTTGTCTCTCAGTATGCTGAAAAGCGTGCTGCGTTAAAAGCTACTATCAGCGACGTAAACGTATCTGAAGAAGAACGTTGGGATGCTGTTCTGAAACTTCAAACACTTCCTCGTGATTCAAGTGCATCACGTCAGCGTAACCGTTGTAACCAAACTGGTCGTCCACATGGTTACCTACGTAAGTTCGGTTTAAGCCGTATTAAAGTTCGTGAAGCTTGCATGAAAGGCGAGATTCCTGGACTTCGTAAGGCTAGCTGGTAATTGCCACTTAATCATTTGGAGTAAAGTTTATGAGCATGCAAGATCCGATTTCGGATATGCTGACCCGTATTCGTAACGGTCAGGCAGCAAACAAAGTTGCTGTAAAAATGCCTTCTTCAAAGCTGAAAGTTGCAATTGCTGCACTTCTAAAAGCTGAAGGTTATATCGAAGATTTCGCTGTTGAAGGCGATGTAAAACCTGAACTGGAAGTTACGCTGAAATATTTTCAAGCGAAACCAGTTATCGAGCAAATCAAACGTGTTTCACGTCCTGGCCTGCGCGTCTATAAAAGAAAAGACGAGCTGCCATCTGTGATGGGCGGTTTGGGTGTTGCTGTTGTATCCACTTCCAAGGGTCTGATGTCAGACCGTGCTGCCCGTAAAGCAGGTCTTGGTGGTGAAATCATTTGCTACGTAGCTTAATTATAGGAGTAGGATATGTCTCGTGTTGCTAAAGCACCTGTCGCTATTCCAGCTGGCGTAGAGGTGAAATTAAACGGCCAAGAGATCACTGTGAAAGGTGCAAAGGGTGAACTAACTCGCGTACTGAATAACGCAGTTGTGATTGCTCAAGAAGAAAGTAACCTAACTTTCGGACCTCGTGAAGGTGTTGCGAATGCTTGGGCACAGGCAGGTACTGCTCGTGCACTAGTGAACAACATGGTTGTCGGTGTGACGGAAGGCTTTACGAAGAAGCTTGTACTAAAAGGTGTTGGTTATCGTGCCTCAATGAAAGGCAATGCTGTAGCGCTGACACTGGGCTTCTCTCACCCTGTTGAACATGAATTGCCAACAGGAATTAAAGCAGAATGTCCAAGCCAAACTGAAATTACTATCACCGGTTGTGATAAACAACTTGTGGGTCAAGTTGCGGCTGATATTCGTGCTTACCGTGAGCCTGAACCTTATAAAGGTAAAGGTGTTCGTTACGCAGATGAAAATGTGCGTACTAAAGAAGCTAAGAAGAAGTAAGGTAACACTATGGATAAGAAAGCATCTCGCATCCGTCGTGCCACTCGTGCACGTCGTAAGATTGCAGAACTGGGTGCCACTCGCCTAGTTGTACACCGTACTCCTCGTCACGTGTACGCGCAGGTTATCGCATCTAATGGCTCTGAGGTTATCGCTGCAGCTTCTACTGTAGAAAAAGCGATCCGTGAGCAATTGAAATTCACTGGAAACATCGAAGCAGCACAAGCGGTAGGTAAAGCTATTGCTGAACGCGCTCTGGAAAAAGGCGTGTCAGAAGTTGCTTTTGATCGTTCCGGTTTCCAATACCACGGTCGAGTAGCGGCGCTAGCAGAATCTGCTCGCGAAGCTGGTCTGAAATTCTAAGGTAGGGTTGGAAGATGGCTAAAGAATTACAACAAGCGAGTGATTTGCAAGAAAAATTAATCGCTGTTAACCGTGTTTCTAAAACGGTTAAAGGTGGTCGAATCATGAGCTTTACAGCACTAACAGTTGTTGGTGATGGCAATGGTCGTGTAGGTTTCGGTTACGGCAAAGCTCGTGAAGTACCTGCTGCGATTCAAAAAGCAATGGAAAAGGCGCGTCGTAACATGATTACAATCGCGCTGAACGAAGGCACACTTTTCCACCCGGTAAAAGGTCGCCACTCGGGCTCTAAAGTTTATATGCAGCAAGCTGCTGAAGGTACGGGTGTTATCGCCGGTGGTGCGATGCGTGCTGTACTTGAAGTTGCAGGTGTACATAACGTTTTGTCAAAAGCGTATGGATCTACAAACCCAATCAACATCGTTCGTGCAACGATTGATGCTTTGGGTAGTATGAAGTCACCAGAAATGGTTGCAGCTAAACGTGGTCTAACTGTTGAATCAATTTCGGAGTAAGCACCATGGCAACTATTAAAGTAACTCAAACTAAAAGCTCAATTGGTCGCCTGCCAAAGCATAAAGCTACTTTGCGTGGTCTAGGCCTTCGTCGTATCAACCACACTGTTGAACTTGAAGATACACCATGTGTACGTGGTATGATCAATAAAGTTCAATACATGGTTAAAGTTGAGGAGTAATCAGAATGCGTTTGAATACTCTATCTCCGGCTGCGGGTTCTAAGCCTTCTAAGAAGCGTTTAGGTCGTGGTATCGGTTCTGGCCTGGGTAAAACAGGTGGTCGTGGCCACAAAGGTCAAAAATCACGCTCTGGCGGTAAAGTTCGTGCAGGTTTTGAAGGTGGTCAAATGCCTTTGAAACAACGCTTGCCAAAATTCGGCTTCACTTCTCGTAAGAGTTTAGTGTCTGCTGAGGTTCGTCTAAGTGAATTAGCGAAAGTAACAAGCGAAGTTGTTGACCTGGATAGCCTGAAAGCAGCAAATGTTGTGACTAAAAACATTGAGAATGTAAAAATCGTTCTTTCTGGTGAGATCAACAAAGCTGTTACAGTAAAGGGTTTACGCGTAACTAAAGGCGCTAAAGCTGCAATCGAAGCTGCAGGCGGAAAAATCGAGGAATAATCTCGAAACGAGGTACAGATGGCTAAGAAACCAGGACAAGATTTTCGTAGTGCTCAGAGCGGCTTAAGTGAATTGAAGTCGCGCTTGTTATTCGTATTAGGTGCGCTTCTCGTATTCCGAGCTGGCTCTTTTGTGCCGATTCCTGGTATTGACGCAGCTGTACTAGCCGATTTGTTCGAACAGCAAAAAGGGACCATCGTAGAAATGTTTAACATGTTCTCCGGTGGTGCTCTTTCGCGTGCATCTATATTAGCGCTGGGAATCATGCCGTATATTTCGGCATCGATTGTTGTCCAGCTGCTAACTGTAGTTCATCCCGCGTTAGCTGAACTCAAGAAAGAGGGTGAAGCAGGGCGTCGTAAGATTAGCCAATATACGCGTTACGGCACGCTTGTACTTGCAACATTCCAAGCTCTTGGGATTGCGACAGGACTACCAAACATGGTCTCTAATCTGGTCGTTATCGATCAAACCATGTTTACGTTCATCGCAACAGTGAGTCTAGTAACCGGTACCATGTTCTTAATGTGGTTAGGTGAACAGATTACTGAGCGGGGTATTGGTAATGGTATTTCATTACTGATATTTGCAGGTATTGTTGCTGGTCTGCCAAAGGCAATCGGACAAACGATTGAGCAAGCGCGTCAAGGTGAATTGCATGTGCTTCTTCTCCTGCTGATTGCGGTAATCTCTTTTGCTGTGATTTATTTTGTTGTCTTTATGGAGCGTGGTCAGCGTCGTATCGTTGTTAACTACGCAAAACGCCAACAAGGTCGCAAAGTCTTCGCAGCACAGAGTACTCATTTGCCATTGAAAATTAATATGGCAGGGGTAATTCCAGCAATCTTTGCATCAAGTATTATTTTGTTCCCAGGAACATTGGCACAATGGTTTGGTAATAGTGGTGGTGAAGGCTCAGCATTTAGCTGGCTGACAAAAGTGTCTTTAGCACTGAGCCCTGGTCAACCGTTGTATGTAATACTTTATGCAGTTGCAATTATCTTTTTCTGTTTCTTTTATACTGCGTTGGTATTTAACCCACGTGAAACAGCCGATAATTTGAAGAAGTCTGGTGCGTTCGTACCCGGTATCCGCCCAGGTGAGCAGACTGCCAGATATATTGATAAAGTAATGACGCGTCTAACCTTAGCTGGTGCGTTATACATTACCTTTATCTGTCTGATCCCTCAGTTCATGATGGTCGCTTGGAATGTACGTTTCTATTTTGGCGGCACCTCACTACTGATTGTAGTTGTGGTTATTATGGACTTTATGGCACAGGTACAGACTCATATGATGTCAAGTCAATATGATTCTGTGTTGAAAAAAGCAAATCTGAAAGGCTATGGCCGTTAATTCAGATTTCTCTCACGGAGTTTAGCAATGAAAGTTCGTGCTTCCGTTAAAAAAATCTGCCGTAACTGTAAAGTTATCAAGCGTAACGGTGTCGTTCGCGTGATTTGCAGTGAGCCAAAGCATAAGCAACGCCAAGGCTAATTAGCAGAATTTTTTACTTGAAAAAACAAGGTCGGTCGAGTATATTCCTCGGCCTACCTTTTGCGTGCAAAAGAAGTAGTATCCCGCAACGTATCCTCTACGGGCTTTGTTGCGGATAATTCTTTGATGAAAGTACTAGGAGTGAATAGTGGCCCGTATAGCAGGCATTAACATTCCTGATCATAAACATGCTGTAATTGCACTAACTGCAATCTATGGCATCGGTAAGACTCGTTCACAAGCTATCTTGGCTGAACTGAGCATTGCTGAAAGTGTTAAGATCAGTGAACTAACTGAAGAGCAGATCGATCAACTGCGTGATGGTGTAGCTAAGTACACTGTAGAAGGTGATCTACGTCGTGAAGTATCAATGAACATCAAGCGTCTTATGGATCTTGGTTGTTATCGTGGTCTTCGTCATCGTCGCAGTCTACCTCTACGTGGACAGCGTACTAAAACCAACGCTCGCACCCGTAAGGGTCCGCGTAAGCCGATCAAGAAATAATCGGGAAGGTAGAGTACAATGGCTAAACAACCAACTCGCGCACGTAAGCGCGTACGCAAGCAAGTCGCAGATGGCGTGGCGCATATCCATGCATCTTTTAACAACACAATCGTAACCATTACTGATCGTCAAGGTAATGCTCTAGCTTGGGCAACTGCTGGCGGTTCTGGTTTCCGTGGTTCTCGTAAGTCTACTCCGTTCGCTGCACAGGTTGCTGCTGAACGTTGTGCTGAAATGGCTAAAGAATATGGCCTTAAGAATCTGGAAGTTATGGTGAAGGGTCCAGGTCCAGGTCGTGAATCTACTGTTCGCGCACTGAACGCTGCTGGTTTCCGTATCACAAACATTGTTGATGCGACACCAATCCCTCATAACGGTTGTCGTCCACCTAAGAAACGTCGCGTTTAACGTTTCGAGGAAGATTGGAGAAAGATCATGGCAAGATATTTGGGTCCTAAGCTGAAGCTTAGCCGCCGCGAAGGTACCGACTTATTCCTTAAGTCAGGCATTCGTGCGATAGATACCAAGTGTAAAATAGATAACGCACCAGGTGTACACGGCGCTCGTCGCGGTCGTCTATCTGATTATGGCGTTCAGCTTCGTGAGAAGCAAAAAGTCCGTCGTATGTACGGCGTTCTTGAAAAACAGTTCCGTAACTACTATAAAGAAGCAGCCCGTTTAAAAGGCAACACCGGTGAAAACCTACTTCAGCTTCTTGAAGGTCGTTTGGATAATGTTGTTTACCGTATGGGCTTCGGCGCAACTCGCTCAGAAGCACGTCAGCTAGTTAGCCACAAAGCTATTCTAGTGAACGGTAAAGTAGTAAACATTCCTTCTTTCAATGTTACGGCAAACGACGTTGTTGCAGTGCGTGAGAAAGCGAAAAAGCAATCTCGTATCACGGCAGCTCTAGAAGTTGCAGAACAACGCGAAAAACCAACTTGGATTGAAGTGGATGGCAGCAAAATGGAAGGTACGTTCAAGCGTTTGCCAGAACGTTCAGATCTATCAGCTGACATCAACGAACAATTGATCGTCGAGCTTTACTCTAAGTAAGGTTTAAATTAAAGAGAGGACACAATGCAGGGTTCTGTAACAGAATTTCTTAAGCCACGTCTTGTTGATATCGAACAAATCAGCACGACACACGCAAAAGTAACTCTTGAGCCGTTAGAGCGTGGTTTCGGCCATACTCTGGGTAATGCACTTCGCCGAATTCTTCTTTCGTCTATGCCAGGTTGTGCCGTGACTGAAGTTGAAATTGAAGGCGTACTACACGAGTACAGCACCAAAGAAGGTGTTCAAGAGGATATCCTAGAAATCCTTCTGAACCTGAAGGGTTTAGCTGTTCGCGTTGCCGAAGGCAAAGATGAAGTGTTCATTACACTAAACAAATCAGGCTCGGGCCCTGTTGTTGCAGGTGACATCACTCATGATGGTGATGTTGAGATCGTAAACCCTGAGCACGTTATTTGTCATCTTAACGATGACAATGCTGAGGTCGCAATGCGCATCAAGGTTCAACGTGGTCGTGGTTATGTTCCGGCTTCTGCTCGTATCCATACAGATGAAGATGATCGTCCGATTGGTCGCCTACTTGTTGATGCTACTTACAGCCCGGTGGATAAAATCGCCTATACTGTAGAAGCAGCACGTGTAGAACAGCGTACTGATTTAGACAAGCTTGTCATCGATATGGAAACAAATGGCACAATTGAACCTGAGGAAGCTATCCGTCGTGCAGCAACAATTCTTGCTGAACAGTTGGATGCATTCGTAGATCTACGTGATGTACGAGTTCCTGAGGAGAAAGAAGAGAAGCCTGAATTCGATCCGATCCTATTGCGTCCTGTAGACGATCTTGAACTAACAGTTCGCTCTGCTAACTGTTTGAAAGCAGAAGCGATTCACTACATCGGTGATCTAGTACAGCGTACTGAGGTAGAATTACTTAAAACACCTAACCTCGGTAAGAAATCTTTAACAGAGATTAAAGACGTGCTTGCATCACGTGGTCTTTCTCTGGGTATGCGCCTAGAAAACTGGCCGCCAGCATCTATCGCTGAAGATTAATCGATACAAGTTAGAAGGATTTGGTCATGCGCCATCGTAAGAGTGGTCGTCAACTCAACCGCAACAGCAGTCATCGCAAAGCGATGTTTAGCAACATGGCTAGCTCTTTGGTACGTCATGAAGTTATCAAGACTACTTTGCCAAAAGCTAAAGAGCTACGTCGCGTAGTTGAGCCTTTGATTACACTAGCTAAGACTGACAGTGTTGCTAATCGTCGTCTAGCATTTGCTCGTACTCGTGATAACGAAGTCGTTGCAAAATTATTTAACGAACTAGGTCCACGTTTCGCTGCTCGTCAAGGTGGCTACACTCGTATTCTAAAGTGTGGTTTCCGTGCAGGTGACAAAGCTCCAATGGCATACATTGAGCTGGTTGATCGCCCAGAAGCTGCTGAAGCTGCTGAGTAATCAGTTCGTCATTTAGAAAAGCCGAGCGTATGCTCGGCTTTTTTATTACCACTTAATTACTGCTTAGACAGTTTAGACAGTGGTGATTCTTTCCCTGATTATGTATATTCCCCTGAATTAATGTTGCCATAACTGAGTGAGCGAGCTCATTAATCCTTCACTGGCGCCCCGAGTATTGAGATATTTTAAAATGAGAGGGATGAATTTTGACACCATATCCGGACTTAATCCCAGCTGTTTGAACGTGCCGATGACCGCATTCATATCATTTATATTTGATAATCCATTCTTTATCCCAGTCTGATTGAGACTTGATAGATTTTCCATTCCGGGAATAAGTTGATTCAGTTCGGTATTATTCTGTTCGGATAATCGATTCTGAGCTAACGACAATAATGCACCAATCCCACCGGTTGCTTGCTGACCGGAGACAGGAAGCTGCTCTGCGACCTGTGAAATTAGTGTGGAACTGTTTCCTGTGAGTCCCAGCGTTTTGCCGATAGTGCTGCTTAGACCTTCCGTATCATTACCGAGTTTGAAAAAAGCGTAGCTTGGGGATGTCAGTGTGGTACTTAACATCAGCGTCCATATCAGAGTGCGTGCTGTTGCCATGAATGGTATTCCCATTATTGTGAGCTGATGTTTAAGTTTAAATAAAAAAAAGCGGTGCTGAGCACCGCTTGATGTTAATTCTTTGCTAATTTATGGATAGCAGATTCGCTTACAGAATGTCGAGTAACTCGACTTCAAAGACCAACGCTGCGTATGGTGGAATTGCAGCACCAGCGCCACGCTCGCCATAAGCAAGATCTTGAGGAATATAAAGTTTCCACTTTGATCCGACAGGCATAATTTGTAGTGCTTCTACCCAGCCTTTAATCACACCCGTTACAGGGAATTCGACTGGCTGACCACGAGTTACAGAGCTATCGAATACTGTGCCATCGGTTAGTTGACCATGGTAATGAACACGAACAGTCTTATCAGAAGTTGGGACTTCACCTGTACCTTCTGTTACGACTTCATACTGAAGGCCTGATTCTAAAACGGTCACTTCAGGACGGAGTGCGTTATCTTTCAGGAACGCTTCGCCATCAGCAGCAGCGGCTTTCGCAGCTGATTCACGCACTTCTTGAGCTTTTGCGTGAACGGCTTGCAATGCCTGATTAATGTCGTCGATTTCAATTGCTGGCATGTCACCAGTTAATGCTGTCGCAATACCAGCGGCGATCGCATCAACACTGAGTCCTTCTAAACCGCTACCAGCAAGCTGTTGGCCCATTTGCAAACCAATACCGTAGCTTGCCTTCTGTTCGTTTGTTTCAAGTTGTACGTCAGACATAACTGTCACTCTTTTGCGTTAAAACGCTAGAGAATAACAGTTATTAATAGATGATGAAATGAAGAACGGGGAGAATATTTCATTGCATAGCCTGATGTGACCTATCTCCAAACTTAAGTGAAATTTTTTCAAGATTGTGTCAACATTTTAGTTATAGCTGTGATTCCCCTATACTCACTAAGCGCGAGTTTTTATACTAGCTGCAATAAGTATGGGAGATGTGAATTCGTGAATCGCCGACAGGAAAAAAAGGTGCAAGGTGGCTATCTTGCTGTAGTTCAGAGCAAATGGTCAGCTATGAATTTTCAGCAGTCATTTCAGTCCATTGTCAGACAGTGTCGTGGTCTATGGTGTGAATTACCGAAATTGCATCAACGTTTACTGATGGTTTTGGTGCCAGTCGTCATACTTCTTGTTTTGATACCTTGGCCGAAAGAGAAGCAAGTTGCATCTGAACAGCCCATCGAGGAACCGTCCGTTGGCGAGCAGCGTGTTGCGCTGGCGCTTGATCCCGATAGCCTGAAGGAACCCACTGAACCTGTCGTATCCCCGAAAGCGGTAAAATCGGCTTCAGAACCTCGTACCACGACATGGGTTAACTATACAGTAAAGAATGGTGACACGCTTTCTAAGGTATTCCGTTCCAACGATCTATCATTGGCTGACCTCAATGTACTTGTTCAGGTTGAGGGAGGGGATAAGCCTCTCAGTAATATCAAGCCGGGGCAATTGATTCGTTATAAGCTGACGACGAAAGGTGAGCTGGATATTCTGCAAGTCGAACAAAAGGATCAATCGATCATGTTTTTCCGTTTATCCAATGGTGGATTTGGCCGGAGTAAATAACGTCAGTCACATGAGGGGAGTGAGATAGGTTCTGTTCCCCCTCATCTATTGTTCTGGTTCGGTGTCCGTAAAGAGATCATCGTGTCGATGCTTCCTTATCGAGCACTTATTGACTTATTCTCTTCATATCGATGTGTGAAATACCATCTTCAAGGTAAGGTTCGGATGTCGGAACAAATCCATACTGGCGGTAAAATGTCTCTAATTGCGTCTGTGCGCCAATTTCGATGGGGGTCTCCGGCCACAGATGAACACATTGCTCAATGGCATAAGTCAGTAGCTGATGTCCGACACCTTCCCCTCGAACACATGTGTGAGTCGCTATTCGACCAATACTACTTCCCGGATAGCTGATACCGGCTGGCATTAACCGGGCACAGGCAACGAGCTTTTCATCTTGATATCCCAGTAGGTGATGGACTCCGGGCATATGATCTTTGTCGTCTAATTCAGGGTAAGGACAGGTTTGTTCGACAACAAATACGTCAATCCGTAATTTGATTAACTGGTATAGCTGTGTTGTCGTCAGCTCAGGAAAGGAAAGTAGATGCCAAGTTATCATCGAAGTACCGACTAAGTGAATGAACATGATGTCCGACAATCTACATCAACATGATGTGATTATCATTAAAAAATATTCCTCCACGCGTTGTCAAAAAGCACGGTTTCTCTGTCTGCCTCCCAAAGCATGATCGCACAGCCGCCACTCTTGCTACGGCTGTACGATGATTCAGTCAGGTCTACTTTTATAGCTGAACCTGATAGACCGCAAAGCCAGTTTCATCTGTCATGAGCTGCTTCATCGGGTAACGCCCATATTGCTGAATGAACTGTGAAGCCTTGTTTCCCGGAGCCGTCTCGAAGCGGATATCAAGGTTTTTGGTTGCTTGAATCGGTGCTAAACGCCAGTTGTTATCTGCTTTAGGATGAATTTCACCATGTTGCTTACTCATCTGAGTAATGTAATTGGCTAGAATTGTCCGGTTTTCATCTGGTGCGTCAAAAGCGACATGTGAAGCCCCAGTGCCGGGAAACTTGTTGCTATAGGCGCGATAGTTGTTGGTGGCAATCAGGAATACTTGCTTATCTGGAATCGCTTTCCCTTGGTAAGACAGATTGACAATGCGTTTGCTATCAGGAGCAACCAATTGACAGTCACCGTCATATCGGGCTGGCTGCGTGACATCAATTTGATATTCGATCCCATCAATGACATCAAAGTTGTAGGTTCTGAACCCATCCCAGTTGATGAGATATTGAGGTGTAGTTTGAGTCGGATCAATACGATTGAACTGACCAGCCGAGCATTCCAGCCATTCCTTTAGCTCTCGTCCGGTGACTTTGAGTGCTACTAATGTGTTGGGATAAAGGTACAGATCAGCAGCGTTGCGGAATGTCAGTTGTCCGGATTCAACTTCGGTATAGTTTGAGGGATCATTTTTTCGACCGCCGGCTTTAAATGGTGCAGCAGCAGACAGCACTGGCAGTCCATCTAAATCTGGATCGCCCTGAATCATTTTTTCAACGTAGGCTTTCTGTGCCAGATTGACAATTTGAATGGTCGGATCATCCTGAACGAGCGCCAGATAACTATACATTTTATCACTGGCTTTGCCGATGGGTTGATTGACGAACTGTCGTGTTGCCTGATGATCCGATTGAACGGCTTGACGAAGCTGAGCGTCAGCGGATACCAAAGCATGATGTGCGATATTGTCATAAATCGGACGCGCTTCTGATTGGCTGTCAGTCACTTGCCAGTGGTGATCTTTTCTCTCTACTGTCAGGTCAATAATACCGACATGGCTGCCCCAGCGTCCGGGCATTACTGCTGCGACACCGTGAACTGTCCCTTTTTCGTTATTCACATCTGGCAGGTCATTAAAGTCTTTGCCGGGGAAAACTGCATGTGCGTGACCAAAAGCGATAGCATCAATACCGGGGACTTCTGCGAGATAGTAAACCGAGTTTTCAGCACCAACATGATAAGGTGTGGTGGCAATTCCCGAATGGGGAATGGCAACAATAATATCAGCACCTTGCTGTTTCATTTGAGGGATCAGGGCTTTCGCCGTCGCTTTGATATCTTTGGTATAAACGTTGCCCGCTAAATTTTTCTTATCCCACACCATAATTTGAGGCGGAGCGAAGCCAATATAGCCAACCTTTAGCTGCTGAGGTTTTCCATCGGTATCGGTCAATGTATATGATTTGATCAGGTAAGGACGGAAATAGTGCTGATCCGTTTTGGCGTCAAATATATTGGCATTGATATAAGGAAAATTAGCATCATTAAGCGTTTCTTTAAGGTATCCGAGTCCGTAATTAAACTCGTGGTTACCAATATTGCCAACCTCGTAACCGAGGAGGTTCATCGCTTTATACACCGGATGAACCTCTCCCGCCTTGATCCCTTTAGATGCCATGTAGTCACCCATCGGGCTGCCCTGAATCAGATCACCGTTATCAATCAAAAGTGAGTTCGGATTCTCTTCACGTGCCTTTTTGACAAGACTTGCGGCCCGGAGTAAGCCAATTTTGTCTGACGATTTGTCTTTGTAGTAGTCATAGTCCATGACATTGGCATGGATATCCGTTGTTTCTATGACACGAAGATGGATGGTTGCTGCATTGACTGAGAACGATAGTGCTGATGAAGCGAGTATCAGCAATTCGCTAAGTAATGACAGTGCGAGAATTTTTTTTGGCTGTTTCATACGCTGTCTGATCCATAACAAATAAATAATCTGGCTAATGTAGCAAATATGGATGAAACCTATATTTCAATAAGTTAGAAACTGTGATGCGTATCATCCAATGTATAAATAGGCTTTTTTGTTGAAAAAAATGTTTCCTTATCAGCTTTTCGAATAAAAAATGAAATTTTAGAATTTCATGTCATATGTAGAGGTCGCCATAATGCACATATTCAATTTAGGTGGAGTGTGTTATGGCAAAGGATCAGGTTGTGACTCGTTTACCCGTCAAACAAGTGCGTTCGTCTGTGAAGGTCGATGCGTCAGAACAAATCAGCTACCACTTCACGAAATCTCAGTTGCAGGCCGGAGAAGTCGCATTGGTCGGTGCTGGCCCGGGAGATCCGGAATTACTCACGGTCAAAGCAGTTAGCTTTCTTCAGCAAGCCGACGTCGTTTTATATGACTATTTGGTCTCAGAGGAGATTATGTCTCTGGTGCCGGACAGTACGATTCTGGTGTGTGTCGGGAAACGAGCCGGACATCATAGTGTGCCGCAGGAGAAGACCAATCAGCTATTGGTCGATTTTGCCAGACAGGGGCACCGAGTCGTACGAATTAAAGGCGGAGACCCGTTTATTTTTGGACGAGGCGGTGAAGAACTGGAACGTTTGTTCGATGCCAGTATTCGTTTTCAAGTGGTTCCCGGTATTACCGCTGCTGCCGGGGCGACCGCCTATGCCGGAATTCCCCTGACACACCGGGATTATGCGCAGTCTGCCATTTTCGTTACCGGCCATGTCCGTGCAGAGCAAGATGAAATGGATTGGTCAACCCTGGCTCGGGGACGGCAGACCCTTGTGATCTATATGGGATTGATGAAATCCGGATATATCAGGGAGCAGTTACTTCAGCATGGACGGGATGGCGAGACACCTGTTGCCGTGATTGAACGAGGAACACAGGCCGCGCAGAAGCTGTTTCGAGGCACATTGAATCATTTGCCACAGTTGGCTGCTCAGGCTGATTCGCCCGCTTTAATTGTGATTGGTGAAGTGGTTTCACTGGCCGACAAACTCAATTGGTTCAACAGTACACAGGAAGCAACAGCCAGTTCTTTGTATGCATAAATAAATCAGTCATCCAGATTCAGTCATGGATGATTTATTCACTCAGAAACCGAATTGCATAACACACTCATCTTGTGAGTCAAAAGGAAGCAAGAGATGGATCAACAACGATTAACTCATTTAAAACAACTAGAAGCTGAAAGTATTCACATTATTCGTGAAGTTGCAGCCGAATTCGGCAACCCGGTGATGATGTATTCCATCGGAAAAGATTCATCGGTGATGCTACATCTGGCTCGCAAAGCTTTCTATCCGGGCAAGATTCCGTTTCCGCTCCTGCATGTCGATACGAACTGGAAGTTTCGTGAAATGATCGATTTCCGCGATAAAACCGCACAAAAGTACGGCTTTGAGCTTCTGGTCCATAAAAACCCCGAAGGGCTCGAAATGGGGATCAACCCGTTTGTTCACGGGAGTTCCAAACATACCGATATTATGAAAACCCAGGGCCTGAAACAGGCATTGAACCAATATGGATTCGATGCTGCATTCGGTGGCGCGCGTCGGGATGAAGAAAAGTCCCGTGCCAAAGAGCGAGTCTATTCATTCCGGGATAAGAATCATACCTGGGATCCCAAAAACCAGCGTCCGGAGATCTGGCATACCTATAACGGGCAGATTAACAAAGGTGAGAGTATTCGGGTGTTCCCTTTGTCAAACTGGACTGAACTGGACATATGGCAATATATCTATCTGGAAGGCATTGATATTGTGCCACTTTACTTCGCTGAAAAGCGGCCTGTCGTTGAACGTGACGGGATGTTAATCATGGTTGACGATGATCGGATGGAGATTTTGCCGGGTGAAGTGATCGAGAATAAATCAGTCCGTTTCCGGACACTCGGGTGTTATCCGCTGACCGGAGCCATTGAATCGACGGCAAGCACATTGCCTGAAATCATCGAAGAGATGCTGGTGGCAACGTCCAGTGAGCGGCAAGGACGAGCGATCGACCATGATCAGTCCGGATCCATGGAATTGAAAAAACGTCAGGGCTATTTCTAAGGGGCGAGGGAAGTTTTATGAATAGTGCAGTTCAAGCTCAGTTAACTGAGTTAGGTATTGAAGGTTATTTGGATCAACACCAACACAAATCGTTACTTAGATTTCTGACATGTGGGTCTGTCGATGACGGTAAGAGTACGTTGATCGGTCGGTTGCTTCACGATTCCAAGCAGATCTACGAAGATCAACTGGCGGCTGTTCATTCAGATAGTCAGCGCGTCGGTACAACCGGTGAGCGTCCGGATCTGGCATTGCTGGTGGATGGATTGCAGGCTGAACGCGAACAAGGGATTACCATTGATGTCGCATATCGCTATTTTTCAACACAGAAACGTAAGTTCATTATCGCTGATACACCGGGACATGAGCAGTACACGCGCAATATGGCAACCGGTGCTTCGACATGTGATTTAGCGATTATTCTGATTGATGCACGGAAAGGCGTGTTGGATCAGACCCGTCGTCACTCGTTCATTTCCAATCTATTGGGTTTGAGACACTTTGTGGTGGCGGTCAACAAGATGGATTTGGTCGATTATTCTCAGGAGCGTTTTGAAGCCATTCGCCAAGAATATCTTGAATTCTCCCGACATTTACAGGGAGACACGGACATTCAGATCATTCCGATCTCAGCGTTGGAAGGGGACAATGTTGTTGAGAAAAGTCAGCACATGCATTGGTATCAAGGCCCCTCTTTGCTGGATTTATTAGAAACTGTCGATGTCGATCAGCTCAAAGGAACAGGAGCATTTCGTTTCCCTGTTCAATATGTCAACCGACCAAATCTCGATTTTCGTGGGTTTGCCGGTACCGTTGCATCAGGGGTTATCCGCCCCGGGGACAAAGTGAAGGTATTACCGTCGGGTAAATCTTCCACTGTTGCCCGTATCGTCACTTTTGATGGCGATTTGGAACAGGCATATACCGGTCAAGCTGTAACGCTAACGCTGAATGATGAAATTGATATCAGTCGTGGCGATTTGATCGTCCTTGAGGATGCCCAACTCGATACAACCAACCATTTATTGGCAGACGTCGTTTGGATGACAGAGCAGCCATTACAGGCTGGCCGGGATTACGACATCAAAATTGCAGGTCATAAAACGATTGGTCAGGTGACGTCGATCCGTCACCAATACGATATCAATAACCTCTCGACTTATCAGGCCGAATCTCTACCGCTCAATGGCATTGGTTTATGTGAATGGCGGTTCAATCAGGCGATTGCTCT
Source organism: Vibrio gazogenes (assembly GCF_002196515.1). Classification (NCBI taxonomy): domain Bacteria; kingdom Pseudomonadati; phylum Pseudomonadota; class Gammaproteobacteria; order Vibrionales; family Vibrionaceae; genus Vibrio; species Vibrio gazogenes. The sequence continues at coordinate 2,357,474 of NZ_CP018835.1, forward strand.
CGATAAATATCTCGATAGTGCTGATACGGGGGGCTTTATTATTATTGACCGACTGACCAATGTAACTGTTGGCGCAGGTCTGGTTCGTGACAGCCTACAAACGGTGGCGCAAACGCAGGGCGATGTCTCTGAATTTGAGCTGGAACTGAATGCACTGATTCGTAAGCACTTCCCACACTGGGGTGCGAAAGATATCAGTCAATTACTGAAGTAGGCTGCTTGAAAGGGTGATTTTCACCCTTTCTGAGGGATGTGAGATGTGGGAACAAGGGGTGATAATTGCAATTCTATGCGGTGTGGTTGCCTGTTTGCTGCTTACGCGAGTTAAACCGAGTTTGATCTTTGCAGGTGCTGCTTTTATCACTTTTATTGCAGGTCTGATTGATATCAATGACTTAGCTGCAAATTTCACCAATTCATCCCTACTGACGCTGATTTTATTGATTCTGGCTTCTGCCGGACTGGAAAAGACACGACTCATCAGTTGGATCAGTAGCAATATCTCTGAAGGGCGGCTCGGCACTGTGATCGCAAAACTGGGGTTATCGACCGCCTTTCTCTCTTCTTTCACCAATAATACCGCCGTCGTCGTATCTCTGATTGGGGCGATTAAACGTAATCAGCAACATGCACCATCAAAATTATTAATTCCGCTGTCTTACACGGCTATTTTTGGCGGAACGCTGACTTTGATTGGGACATCAACCAATCTGATCATCAATAGTTTTGTTGAAGATGCAGGGTTGCCGAGTCTCAACTTTTTCGCCCCGACGATGATTGGTCTGGCTGTGCTTCTCGGCGGCGTATTGATTCTGATTCCATTGAGTTATTTGTTACCGAATAATGATGAGTCGGGTCAGGATGAATTACCTTATTTTCTGGAAGCGAGTGTTGGTGAGAAGTCACCATTAGTCGGGCGCAGCATTGCCGAAAATAACCTGCGGGCGTTACGCAAGTTATTCTTAGCTGAGGTGATTCGAAATGGTGAAAGTGTCCCTTCTGTCGGACCTGATTTTGTCTTACAGGCACAGGATCGGCTGCTGTTTTGTGGTGATGTCGAGAGTGTATCGACACTTCAGGAAATCAAAGGGTTAACCTTGTTTGGTCAGCACCACCTTAACGGTCAGAATTTTGTTGAAGTGGTGGTGAGTTCTTCTGCCAGTTTTTGTCATAAGACACTGAAATCCAGTCATTTTCGCGAGCGGTTTGATGCCGTTGTCGTGGCCATTCGTCGGGGACATGAACGTCTGGAAGGTGGTCTGGGAAATATCACGTTGACGGCTGGCGATACGCTGGTACTTGTACCGGGGAAAGGATTCGAAGCGCAACGTCAGGCGCTGCATCGCGAATTTCTATTCATTAATGATTTGGATTCGAGTGCCCGCTTAGACAGCCATAAATCGAGTCTGGTATTACTCGGATTTATGGCGGTGATTGGTGCGGCATTGCTCCATTGGCTACCGATTATTAAAGGACTTGCGATCTATCTGATTCTGTTAGTTATCTTTGGTATCGTGCAAATCGGTGAATTACGCCGTCGTTTCCCTATCGACATAGTTGTGATTGTCGGTTCAGCATTATCGATTGCTCAGTTGATGATTTCATCGGGACTGTCGCAACGCATGGGTGATTTTTTTATTCACACCATGAACGGCTGGGGCGTGTTTGGTGGCTTGGTTGCCACCTATCTGATAACGCTGGTTCTGACGGAGCTCATCACAAACAATGCTGCTGCTGCGCTGGCTTTTCCGTTGGGATACAGTTTGGCTGTCGGCTACGGGGTGGATCCGATGCCATTCATTATGGCGGTGTTATTTGGTGCCAGTGCGAGCTTTATTTCTCCCTATGGTTATCAGACCAATCTGCTGGTCTATAGTATCGGTAACTACAAAATGAGTGATTATGTCAGAATCGGTATTCCAATATCGTTGGTTTACTCTTTGCTCGTTCTGACCTTAATTCCGGTATTTTTTCCGTTTTAATCCGTATTGTTTTTAAACAATGTATTGATAAGTTTACGTATAAAGGAAGAGTGTTATGAGTATCGCGCCAAATGAAAAAGATGAACATATCGTCTGGCACCAGCACCCGATCGATAAAACATTTCGTGCGACGCTGAAAAAACAGAAACCCGCGGTGCTTTGGTTTACCGGATTATCAGGCGCTGGCAAATCAACGGTCGCTGGCGCACTGGAAAATCGTCTTGCGCAATTGGGTTATCATACTTACCTGCTCGATGGTGATAATGTCCGGCACGGGTTATGTCGTGATCTCGGTTTTTCTGCTCAGGATCGTCGGGAAAATATCCGTCGGATCGGTGAGCTGGCGAAGCTGATGGCCGATGCCGGACTGATCGTGCTTACTGCATTTATCTCACCACATCGCGCTGAACGGCAGATGGTGCGGGAGTTACTGCCGGAAGGGGAGTTTCTGGAAGTCTTCGTCAATACCACACTGGAAGTTTGTGAGCAGCGTGATCCGAAAGGATTGTACAAAAAAGCCCGTGCGGGTGAGATCACCAACTTTACGGGCATTGATGCTGAATATGAAGTGCCGTTACAGCCTGAAATCGATTTACCTGCCGGTGAAATGGGTATCGATGCATTGGTTGAACAGTGTCTGACAAAACTGAGTCAACGCGGTATTATTGATATTTTATCGCATTAATCGGTTTTTCTCGGCAGCCCCTAAGGTCGTTTGCTCAGACTGTATGGTGAATGCTGCCGGTAGCATCGGTATGGATCATAAATTTTTGCCCTAGCAGCGCAATCATTTGATCATAGTATTGTTGATTGAGTTTATTGCCCAGTAGCTTACACAACTCATTACCGGTGGGACTAAAACGATAATAGAGTAAATGTATCCCCTTGCTCATTGCCTGCAGAGACAGGTTCTTGCCTTGATAATGAAAGGGGAGCGCAGATTCTTGCTCGATTTCACCTGAGGCGAGCTCGGTTGCATGCAGTAAGCCGAGCTCGATCATCACCAGCAAACTTGAGTAGGGAAGCTGAAAGCTACCCAGACTCAGCGTAATCGTGGTATCACGCTTGCCAAAGGTAAAAATCCCATTGTGTGCCCGTATCCCAACGAATAGTTTCCGACTGCCATCTTGCCCGAAACTACAAGCCAGTGCGGCTGATTTTTGGAGGATTTGAGCCTCTTTCGGTGTCATATCTTTCAACACTTGCAAGGCTTTCATGGATGTGGCGCCCGGATTGGTGACTTCCCGCTTGAGCACTTGTGCCCACAGTCGCTGCATTGAAGAGTTATGGATATCCTGAGCCATATCGAAAAAGCGGTAGAGCCAGTCTTGATCGGGATCGCCAGCCGTTTCGTTTTTACAGGATTTATGGGCAAGTCTGACAATGCTCTCAAGGTTTTTTTGCCGCTGTTCTTTGCGTTTGCGTTCCCGCTTTAAGGCTCTGTCCAGTGGCGAAATGTCAGTCTTTTCTTCACTGATCAATGCATCAAGGCCATGATCTTTGGCAATATTTTGGATTCGGTGACCACTATCTTTAATATAGCGTCCTCTCGAATGAGACTTTGTTGTCTCATCATCCTGATGTTCAATGACCGTGGGTGTGCGTTGTTCCATGAATAATTTGATACCGACTGACAATTGAGAGCAATAGTAACAATTTAACGCGGAATGCGAGAGACATCTAGCCGAATTGATCAAATTCCGCTACTCAAAATGCTAATGTTTTGTTAAAATTGTTACTACTTATAATTTTGAACATTGATGATTCTAGTGAAAAAGGCTCTGTCTATCACCGTAGTATTTATTCTTTACTTTGCTTTACTCGGCTATCTATCAAGCTTCCTTGTCGTATAACCGCCCTTACTGATCATCGTAAGGCTCAATACGACTTCCCTCGATTTTATATCCGGCATCAGCAACGTCACTGCTGACAGGTTCTGCTTTGAGTTTGCCCACGACATAAATGACATCCCACAACTCCTGAACGGGTGCCCCTTGAGGGAATTTCACATAGACAATCTGGTTGGGTGGTGGTGGTGGCACATGGATACATGCTCCGAAATAAGGCACCAGTAAGAACTCAGTGATAGTCTGATCGTCTCCCTCCAAGGGGATGACAAACCCAGGAATTTTGACATACTTCCCATCGAGTTCTGGTCTGACAGCACCGATATGACTCTGCTTGGCCGGAGCGTTACCGTTATGATTCACGGTCGGCATTCCTTGTTGATCAAACTGATGACGTTCTTGCTTCGGGATCAGATCCATCCAATCAAGGGTCAGCGGTTTTTGCGCTCCCCAGGCTGAAACAGAGCATAAGGTCATGCACAGAAGCATGACCGATGAAAAAGTGTTTCTCATTCAATTTCCTATATTCTTATTGTCATACCATCGCTGAGTGATTGTCTGTAGGCTCGTAGTGCGGGAACGACCCCAATCAGAATCCCTGCGAGTTGTACGTAACCGAGTAATTGCCATTCATGATAGCTCAAACGGTCAAGTGTTATCATGATGCCGTATTGTGCATGAATCAATGGTGCAATGATCGACATTAAACCATATAAACCCGCCACGCCAACAAGAATGCCGGCAAAGGTTAATGCACTCGCTTCACTGATCAATAAAGCAAAGACATGCTTGGGTTGTGCGCCCATGGCCCGGAGAATTGCCATCTCACGTCGCCTTTCTTGCAAGCTGGTTAACAGACTGCTGAGCATTCCCATCAGGCCGGCAATCACGACAAAGATCGAGACGGCCATTAACGCTTGCTCTGCTACCGACATCATGCCCCATAATTCCTGTAATGCGACCCCCGGAAGAATTGCACTCAAGGGCTCCTTACGATATTCATTGATTTCTCGTTGTAATGCAAATGTTTGAATACGGGATTTTAAACCCAGATACATCGCTGTAATTTGAGTGGGTTGAAAATGTCGTTTTTCCAGCACGGCTGCATCCGGTGTTTTGCCAATATGCGCACCAGACTCCCAACCGACATGAATCGCTTCTATAGCGCCCAGAGACACATGAACCGTTCGATCGACCGGTGTCCCCGTTGGGGCCAGAATACCCGTGACGGTAAAAGGAAGGTGATCGTGGCGGCTGAATCCGACATCACTAATCCCATGAGCAATGATAATTTTACTGCCGATATGATAGTTGAGTTTTTTAGCGACATCGGCACCAATCACCGTGTCGAATAGCCCGTGGAATGGTTGACCGGCCTGAAAAGTCAGATGCTGTTTATGTCCGTATTGATAGAATTTGAAATAATCCAGATTGGTCCCCATGACCCGAAAGCCTTTATGAGAATCGCCCAATGAAATCGGGATCGCCCACTTTACCGCGCGATGATGACTGAATTCCTGAAAACTTTTCCAGTCAATATTGTTCGTCGCATTGCCAATTCGAAAGACGGAATACAGGAGCAGATTGACTTGACCGGAGCGACCACCGACGATCAGATCTGTACCGGAGATCGTATTGGCAAAGCTGCTTTTGGCCTGCGTTCGGATCCGTTCTACGCCCATGAGCAGAATAACCGAGATTGCCACCGTTAAAATCGTTAAGAGTGCCGTTGTTTTACGATTGAGGACGCTCTTCCACGCCAGATTCATAATGATTTTCATGTTTAGTTTCCTACCCGATTCAGTTGCGGCAGACTGATACTGCGGTTAAACATGGACTCCAGTGTTGGATCGTGGCTGACAAAAACCAAGGTTGCATTGACTTGGTCGGCTTCTTCCAGCAGGAGTTGAATAAAGGCGCTGCGGTTGTCGTAATCCAGCGCTGAAGTCGGTTCGTCAGCAATGATGAGCTTCGGTGAACCAATCAACGCCCGTGCCGCAGCAACGCGTTGTTGTTGTCCGATACTGAGTTCTACCACTGGCTGATTGAGTAAATGTTCCGGCATTTTTAATCCAGTCAGCAATTGATGGGCTTTGTCTTGCAAAGTACCGGCAATTTGGTCACGACGCCGTGCTGAAAAGTGACAGGGAAGTACCACATTGTCGATCACCGATAAATACGGGAGCAGATTGAATTGTTGAAATATATAACCGATATGATCCGCGCGGAAGCGGTCCCGTTGTCTGGATGGTAAATCGGATAAGACCTGACCTAAGACAGAGAGTGAACCAGACTGACACGTATTGATCCCTGTCAGGAGAGCAAGCAGCGTCGATTTGCCGCAGCCACTTGGTCCCTTGATGAATAGATGCTCACCAGCACTGACGGTCAGATGCTCAATATCAATGGTCAGTGGTGCATCAGCAGCCCACCGAAATTGCACATTGCGGAGCTCGATGACGTATTCTGAGCCAGATGGTTGTGAATCCTTCATTACTCGAAATCCTCTGAGAAGGCAGGACATTTGATGTCCTGCCGATGCGTGAAGTTTGATGTTACAAAGATACCTCAGTCTGATCTGGATTCAGCTTAATGGCAGTCTGCTGACGATCCGTAAAGACATTGGTATGAATCTCATGTGAGCGAGGGAAATGGCTAAACCACTGGGTGGAGAGATGATCCAACTTTCCGCTGTCTCGGCAGGTGTATGTGTATTGAATTGAGAAGGCTGTATGCATGCCATGCTCGTGCTCATCACCGTCGTGGTCATGATGATGTTCTGCATCTTCATCGTGGTCATGATGATGTCCGCTTTCATGGGCGCCTTCATCATGGTCGTGGTGTTCGTGGTCATGGCCATCATCGTGGTGATGGTCTGCATCATGGTCATGATCGTGGTGCTCATGCTCATGCTCATGGTCGTGGTGGTGAGAGGTCTGACGAACATTACTATGTTCAAGTGTACAGCCAGCTGCTGAGTTGATCGTGATGAGATCATCGGCTTGTTCCAGCAATGCCATCGCTTGATCGAGCGCTTGATGCTCCTGGGTCGTTTGTGGCGGATGTTCAAAACCAACGACATCCATTCCCGGTGCCGTGATTTCAACTAACAATGCATCAGCATCCTGAGCAACATTCATTTCGACAACACCGTGAACATGCGCTTCGTGCTGACGAAAACCTTCTTCGGCTTGTGCAGATACTGCGGTGATGAGCCCTGCAAGCAGTGCAAGGTTATGTGTTTTTAACATGAAAAAAACTCCGTCGTTAAGATGATTTAAATACAATTCATGATAAAACCTCGGATTGGGGCGATGTCCCGCTTGAATGCAGTGATCACTGTATTTTTGATCGTGGCCGATTTGATAGCCATTCCGTCTATCTTGAAAGTGGAACGGGGTATAAAAATCATGCGCCGTCTGCAAATCGTGACACAGCAAAGTCCGCCTGATATATCACACAGGGGGATGTCCCGAATTGAGGTTTACTGAACGACTAGCGGAGGTGAGCGCGCAAAATAAGCTAAAAATGGCAGGCTTATCCTGATGATTTCAGATGTCGGCTCGCTATATCCGTGAGACGCGATAACCGGCAGAATCGGCACAAAAGATTGAATGGCATGATGAATCCCGGCAAATAACTGACAGTCATGGTGCTGATGATGCTCCGCCAATGTGTCAGCTTGATGAATAATGTAAGCCGCGCTGAGCCAGAGCATTAAAAAGATGGCCGCAAGAGCAACCATCTTTCTGGGGAGAGACGTCATTGGGGGACGAATCGTTTTACTGGCAGCCAACATGGGACATCCGCAATGAATGGAAAATGTTATAATATAACAATAATCCACAGGCGCAAGTATTATTCGTATAGCGTTCAGCAATCACTTAGAGTGGCATGAAGCAAACGCCTGTCCCCGCTAGTCCGCAATAACCATCTGGATTTTTTGCCAGATATTGCTGGTGGTAACTTTCCGCAAAGTAATAAGGCCCGGCAGAGAGGATTTCCGTGGTGATTTTCCCTTTCCCCTCACTATTGAGTGATTTTTGGTAGGTTTGTCGCGAATGTTCAGCGATTAAGCGTTGTTTATCATGATAAACATAGATGACTGAACGGTACTGTGTACCGAGATCATTGCCCTGACGCATGCCTTGCGTTGGGTCGTGATTTTCCCAGAAGTAACCTAACAGTGTTTCCAGCGAGATTTGTTGTGGCTGATAAATGATTCGCACAACTTCGGCATGGCCGGTTTGACCGGTACAGACTTCTTCATAGGTTGGATTCGGTGTATATCCGCCCGAATAACCGACCGAGGTCGAAATAACACCGGGAAGTTGCCAGAACAGTCTTTCCGCACCCCAGAAACAGCCCATCCCGAGCAATATTTTTTGTTGGCCTTTTTCTGGCTCGGCCGTAAGACGGGAGTGATTAACGAAATGACTGTCTTCTATTTCAAGGGGAGTGAAACGGCCTTTCAGCGCAGTTTCTTCTGTAACCATCTGTTGTTTGTCTGACATGAGTTTACCTTTCTCTTCTCAGGTGAAGTATGAATACTGAACCTTGAGGTCACCGAGTGTATAAATGTAGTGCATTTTTGGTAAGGCGCGAACCTGATTATGGTTTTCTTGTCGTTAAAATGAGCAGAACATGATGATGTTATACTCAGTTGACTAAAAACTGTTAACTGTCTTCTATGTGACAAGTGATAGCGCCCTTTTCTGCGGGGGAAATTCTAGCGAATATATCCATATTTTAGGGTGATTGATTCCGCATATCTACTGGATAACGGTCAACAGTCAGCATGGTCGGAGCATTGAATTGCAACAAACGATGTCAGAACCGCATCGCAAGTGACATGACAAAGTGTGTGAGATGACAAAATTTACGCAGCGCATACAGACGAATGACCTATCTACGGTTAAGATACTGTTTTGACGCTTTATCCTGTGACGTTACATAACGCTTGTATGAGACAATATTTTTCATTTTTTGGGCTACTGTTTGGGCTGTGTTTCTCAGCTGTATCTGCGGAACGTCAGATATCCCTTTCCATCGATGGGCTGGACGGCGATTTGTATGACAATGTCGAAGCCTATCTGTCATCTATTTCTCCCAATGACTATGCCCCGAGTTTACGTTTTCAGGCCCATCTCGAAGACGATATATCGCAGGCGTTGCAGGCGCTTGGCTACTACCATCCGGTGATTCGGTTTGCATTTGATCAGGACGATGCCGAAATCACGGTCCATGTTGATCCCGGTCCGCCGACACGAATCGATGTCGTGGATATCCAACTCTTGGGCGATGCCCAGCAAGATGAGTATTTCCAGCGCGTTGTAAAAGCCAGTGCGCTGAAAAAGGGTGACATTCTCAATCACGCTGATTATACACAGCTCAAATCCCGGCTCCAGAGTCTGGCGTTAGAGCGCGGTTACTTTAATGCGAAGTTTGCCAAAAGTCGTTTAGAAATTTTGCAAGATGATAATCTGGCCCGGGTGATCTTGCACTTTGATAGTGGGCTTCGCTATCGTTTCGGCAAGACCACGATGGTCGGGAGCCAGATTGAACCGGAACGAGTCGCGTCGTTACAGACTTATCGACCCGGAGACCCATATCTGGTGTCTAAAGTCGGTGAGTTTAATCAGCGTCTCGCGAGTACCGATTGGTTTTCTTCGGTGTTAGTCGAGCCGGATTTGAGTCAGTTGGATACACAGCAAGAACTACCGATGCATGTGACCTTGGCACCTGCTAGTCAAAATCAGATTGAAACGGGGGCCGGTTATTCGACAGACGTCGGGCCAACGGTGTTACTGAAGTGGAATAAGCCTTGGATTAACGATAAAGGACATAGTTTTAGTAGCAGTTTCTCATTGTCAAATCCGGAACAGATCGTGACCGCGAGTTATAAAATACCCCTGGAAGATGTGTTGAATCAGTATTACGAGCTTCAGTACGGTTTGAAACGAGTCGATAAGCTGGATACGAAAAGCATTGAATCTAACCTTTCAGTTGAACGGCATTGGCGGTTGTCGAATGGTTGGCACCGGACGCTATTCACGCGTTATCTGATCGAGAATTATGAGTTGGGAACGTTGGATGACGTCGGCCAGTTCGTTTTGCCGGGGATTACATTTTCCCGGACTCGGATTCGTGGTAAGCGCTTGCTTACTTGGGGAGATAAAGAAACCCTGACATTAGAATACGGGAATAAGAACTTGTACTCAGAAACCGATATTTTGAGGATTCGAGCAGGGACGTCGTGGATACGGACTTATGAAGAACGTCACCGCGGATTATTTCGTGTGAGGGGCGGTGCCAATTTGGTGGATGATTTTAATCAGGTTTCGCCATCGCTAAGATTCTTTGCCGGGGGGGATAACAGTATTCGCGGTTATTCGTATGAATCGATTTCACCGAGAGATGCAAAGGGTGCATTGAGCGGTGCAAAATATCTTGCGACAGCATCGCTGGAGTATCAATACAATCTCTCTGGTAACTGGTGGGCGGCCCTGTTTTACGATTATGGTGATGCATTCAATTCGACCCCGAACTGGAAACGAGGGACTGGCGTTGGCGTGCGGTGGGTTTCCCCGATAGGCCCGGTTCGTCTTGATTTTGCTTGGGGGCTGGATTCAACTCCGGGCGATGAATTCCATATTCACTTCACATTGGGGCCGGATTTATGATTCGGTTTGCGTTACGTACCAGTCAATGGGTGATCATTGCCATCGTATTGTTGCTTGCGGTATTGATTACCTTAACGGGGGTTTTACTTTATACGCCCGCAGGATTACATCTGGCCGTCTCCGGGGCTGAACGGTTTGTTCCCGGTTTGCAAATCAGCCGGGCGGAAGGCATCTTAGCCGGAAAGCTGGATTTGTATGATGTGGCATACCAAGACTCTCAGACTCAGATGAAACTGCAACTGGAACACGTCGGATTATCAGTACGCAGTCGCTGTTTGTTTCAGCCTGCGTTGTGTCTTGATTCTTTGACGGCCCGCCATGTGCTGGTTTCAATCCCGGAAAATGGTGCATCTTCTGAGTCGGATCAGGATACGTCGCCCAAACAGCTCCTTAATCTGCCCATTCCACTTTCTGTGACTCATTTTTCTCTCGAAGATGTCACGCTGGATTTACCGCAAGTACGGCTTCAATGGCAGACATTAAAGGGTGGGGTATCGTGGTATCGAAGCCGACTGACTCTGGATAAAGTGGCCTTACAGCAGACAAAGATCGATGTCGAATCGGCACCGGAAGCTCAACCGGCAGCAACCGAATCGTTGGCGACGTTTTCCTACCCGGCGGTGACATTACCCGACATATGGATTCCGCTGGATATCCGTGTGAATCAGTTCCGGCTCAAGGATATGCAGATTCGCAGTGGCAGTGATAGTGAGAGCAAGCGTGATATTGAGAAACTGCATTTATCCGCACAGGCATACCGCCACCGGATCCGGATCGAACATTTCGATGTCACAACACCGGAAATTGCAGCAGATGGTCATGGTAACATGACGTTATCCGCAGGTTATCCACTGGATATCCACCTGAATTCTATACTGCATTTGCCGGAAATTGAGGGACAGCGTGTCACAGCCGCAGTGCGTGGCAGCCTAGCCAAAATGCAGCTCTCTGCCACATTGGCTGAACGGGTTCAGGGAAGTATTTCTGCCCAGCTTGAACCGCTTTCGGCCGGGTTGCCGTTCAACATCAAGATTAACGATCTTGCAGGACAGTGGCCTTTGTCGGGGGATGCACAATATCAGCTTGATCTTGGACATCTGAATCTTGAAGGACAACTCAACCAATATCAGCTCGCCTTACAAGGATTGGTACACGGCAAAGCGATTCCCTCGACTCAGGTTGATGTTTCGGGTCAGGGAACACTCACTCAGCTTGAACTTTCGGCATTACAAATCAAAACACTCAACGGGGTGATTTCAGGGCAAAGTCAGTTGGCGTGGCAAAAAGCATTCACGTTGGGTTCACAGTTATCATTCCGGCAGATTGAACCTCAGGCTCAATGGCCTGACGTGTCGGGGAAATTAGATGGGCAGATCGATCTTAAGGCGTCGGTGTCCGGGACGAAATGGCAGCTCGATGTGACTCAACTTGAACTGAATGGGACGTTGCAACAATACCCTCTGCATGTGTCAGGGCCATTGACGGTCTCCGGTGGGACAGAAGGAAGTCAGATCCAAGCCATGACTCCGGCACTGGTTGTTGCTCATGGGAAAAATCAGCTTCGGGTCGAGGGGACTATCGATCAACGCTGGGATATGGATGTGCGCATAGCTGTCCCTGATTTGTCGAAAAGTTTGCCTGAGGGAAAAGGTAATATCCAAGGCGATATCCGTTTACGAGGAAACTTGCGTCACCCTGAAGCAGAGGTGTCTCTGACCGGTACACAGATTCAGTGGCAAGATTTAATTCAAGCCAACAATGTTTCGTTACATGGCAAAATCAGTGATTTGAATCAGGTGCATGGGGACGTCGTCCTGACTTTGCAGCAGGGGCGTTATCAGCAGTATATCTTGAAAACCGTTACGTTAAGCGGGCGCGGTGGCTTATCTCAACACGTGGTGAATCTTGATGCGGATACGTCGGAAGGGCGTGTGCAGCTTAAGATTACCGGAGCGACTGACCGTGAGTTTCATCGTTGGCAAGGGACACTCGACCGTGCCACGCTATCGCGAGAAAAGCATCAACTGACGCTTCAGTCGCCAGTGCAAATTGATTTGCTGCCATCAGAGCAACAATTGAGTATTCAGGCGCATTGTTGGCAGGATCAATCTTCTTCTTTGTGTCTTGATCAAGACATCACGATTCAACCATCGTCAGGCCAGCTTCATGTGTCATTGCATCAGCTTGATTTAGCTCGCTTAGCGTATTTGTTGCCAGAAGAAACAACATTGAAAGGACGCGTCGATGCCGAGGCGTTTCTGAAATGGGCTCAAGGAGAGGACCAACAGTTACCGCCTAAAGCTGAGCTAACCGTGCTTGTTGAACAAGGTCAGTTACAGCAGCAGATTGCCATGAAGCCTTTGGTCGTGGCATGGCAGCAGATGAAGTTTCAAATGGATCTCAAAGACAACCATCTTGCTGCGACCGGCCAGATTGATCTGGCCGAGCATGGTGCGCTTGATTTGGCGGTCAAGATTCCCGATATCAAGCAGCAACAAAAACAGATGACGGCAAATATCGATATCAATCGGTTGGATCTGAGCCTGATGCAATCCTTGTTAGGGGATTACAGTGAGTTTGATTCTATTGCTGATGGACACCTGAAAGTACATGGCGATTTGTTACATCCTCAGATCACGGGAAAACTGGCTGTCAGCCAAATTCAGTTGCAAGGGGAAGTGACACCTGTCGATATTCAGCAGGGGAATATCGACATTCAGTTTGAAGGGTATCAGGCCCAGCTTGCAGCGTTGGTCAAGACCCCCGAGGGTGAGTTACATCTCTCAGGGGATGCAGACTGGACAAGGCTCGACGACTGGGCGGTTCATTCCCGATTATATGCTGACGGAGTGGATATCGATTTTCCTCCTTATGTAGCGCTGAAGGCAATCCCGGATATGACGCTGACACTGACTCCGGACGTTGCGCGAGTTGAAGGCTCGATTGAGTTACCAGAAGGGAAGATTACCGTTGATAAACTACCGGACAGTGCGGTTAAGGTCTCTCCCGATCAGGTCATTATCCAAGATTCTCAAACCGTGAAGCAGACGCAATCCTTGCCGTTTAATCTGGAAAGTAAAGTGACGGTGAAGATTGGTTCTGGGGTTCGGCTGTCAGCCTTCGGACTGGATGGGAAACTGCAAGGTGAACTGAGAATTTCACAGCGAGACAATACCCCATTTATGACCGGAGAAGTCAATATTCTGAACGGGACATACCGTTCACTGGGACAAGATTTGGTCATTCAACAGGGCAAAGTGATTCTCAATGGGCCGATCAGTCAGCCTTATGTGTCGATTACCGCGATTCGTAACCCGAATAATATTGCCGATAATGTCACGGCAGGGATCAAAGTGAACGGACCGGCAGATAATCCATCCGTGTCAGTCTTTTCGGAGCCAACCATGGCGCAGGCGAATGCGCTCTCTTACTTAATTCGTGGACAAAACCTCGATGCAGAGTCGAATAATGGCGCGTTGACGACGAGCCTGATTGGATTGAGTCTCGCCCAGAGCGGGAAGTTAGTCGGAGAGATCGGGCAGGCATTTGGTGTTCAGGATCTCCAGTTAGATACATCCGGTTCGGGAGAACAGTCTCAGGTTACGGTCAGTGGTTATATTCTACCGGGATTGCAAGTGAAATATGGGGTTGGTATTTTTAACTCTGTTGGTGAGTTCACGGTACGTTATCGCCTGATGAGTGACTTGTATATTGAAGCGATCTCCGGGCTGACGAGTACTATGAATGTCTTGTATCAGTTTGAGTTTAATTAAAGACAGCGCGATGACTTGATGTCATCCATCAACTTTCATCGTGAAAGGTAGCCATGTTGCATGATTTCTGTGGCGAGAGCGTCTATGTTTAGAAATGTCGCGGTGAAAGGATTCAAATAAACGTGATGAGAGAATAAACAAGGAGTGTTTATGCAGCAGCATTTAGTGTTTGTCTACGGGACGTTGCGTGATGGAGAATATAATCATTGGTATCTGGGTGAAAGTCCGATGCTGGGATATTACGAAACGCCACCGGAATTTTCCTTATATGATCTCGGGCCTTATCCGGGGTTAATAGAAGGCCATCAGTCGGTTATGGGCGAGATCTATGTCGTGGATGATCAAACTTTGTTCCGTTTGGATGAGTTGGAAAATGTTCCCGTTGAATACCGTCGTGAGCAGATTGAAACGCCCTTTGGGATGGCTTGGATCTATTTTTATCAGGATGTCTCTAAGTTAAGTCAGGCAATTGCATCCGGAGACTGGTGTCAGCGGATCTGAGTTCATTGCGCAATCAGCTTCTATCTTCATATAAAGAAAAAGGAGAGATAAAAATCTCTCCTTATGCTTCTCAGTCAACAGACGAATTATTTGTTTTGTGCGCGCTCATAAGAGGATTGGATTTCTGCACGAGCTGATGCGGCATCTTCCCAGCCATCAACTTTCACCCATTTGCCTGATTCAAGCTCTTTGTAGCGCTCGAAGAAATGTTTGATTTGTGCTTTCAGCAGCTCAGGCAGATCATTGACATCCTGAACATGGTCATATTCTTTAGTCAGTTTTGAGTGTGGTACAGCAACAACTTTTGCATCTTCACCAGATTCATCTGTCATTTTCAGCACACCGACAGGGCGACAACGAATAACTGCACCAGGAACCAGCGGATAAGGTGTCGGGACCAGCACGTCAACCGGATCACCATCCAAAGAAAGCGTATTGTTTACATAACCGTAGTTACATGGGTAGAACATCGGTGTAGACATAAAGCGGTCTACAAATACAGCACCAGACTCTTTGTCTACTTCATATTTGATTGGATCAGCATTTGCCGGGATTTCAATGACGACATAGATATCATCAGGCAGAGACTTACCTGCTGGTACGTTATTCAAACTCATGAATGTATTCCTTACTGTTTAGCGGACGTTTTTGAAGGGCCTATTATTATTCACTTCACCGTTGAACGCAAAAAGTGTTGATCACTGAATCGTGACGGGCCAAGAAAAAGCGCCCGGAGGCGCTGATGATGAGATTTAATCGTCTTGATGGGCTTCCAGAAATGCTTGGAGTTTGGTGACCATGTTCTTGGAACCGACAAAAAACGGTACACGCTGATGTAGCTCTTGCGGGTTCAGGTCTAGAATCCGTTTCATGCCATCGGTGGCAATACCACCGGCTTGCTCCATCAGGAATGCCATAGGATTACATTCGTACAGTAGGCGGAGTTTACCTTGTGGGTGACTGAGTGTACTTGGATACAGGTAAATGCCACCTTTGAGGAGGTTACGGTGAAAATCCGCAACCAGCGATCCGATATAGCGTGACGTGTAAGGACGGTTATCTTCCGGTACGTTTTCCTGACAGTGTTTAATGTATTTTTTTACACCGGTCGGGAAACGAATGTAATTCCCTTCGTTAATCGAATAGATTCTGCCATCTTCCGGAATCATCATATTCTCATGGGAGAGACAGAAGGTGCCTAATGACGGATCGTAAGTAAACCCATTGACGCCATTGCCGGTGGTGTATACCAGCATTGTCGAAGAACCATAAATGACGTATCCGGCTGCGACCTGTTTATGACCCGGTTGCAGAAAGTCTTCCGCTGTCGGGGTGGTACCAATCGGAGAGACACGGTGGTAAATCGAGAAAATGGTTCCGACCGACACATTCACATCAATATTGGTTGAGCCGTCAAGCGGGTCCATCAACACGACATACTTAGCATTCTTATTCAATTCTTTATTAAATATGATTGCTTCGTCTTCTTCTTCACTGGCGACACCGCAGACCTGATCTCTGGCTTCAAGCGCTGCTTTAAACTTCTCATTGGCGTAAACGTCGAGTTTTTGCTGATCTTCGCCCTGAATGTTTTCCGTACCGACAGCGCCGGTAATATCGACGAGTCCCGCTTTATTGATTTCACGGTTTACGATTTTTGCTGCCAAACGTATCGAAGCAAGTAGGGAAGAGAGCTCTCCGCTTGCATGAGGAAAATCGGTCTGTTTCTCAACAATGAATTCTCCTAAGGTTCTCATTTCTGACATGTTATTTCCTTGAAAAGCAATCATGAACACTTACCATTCGTCTGAAAGACAGCAAATTGGCATTATGCAAATGGGCGATGGATGCCCTTTAAATAAGATTCTATGATCCAGATCTTATTTAAGGTAATAAAGTAACTGACTCAGATCCCATTTTTCATACAAGATAACGACAAGCGTGAATCCTGGCAGGCTGAGAGTAAAATCTCTGTCGGATTGTCGATTTCCGACTCGCTTTTATGATGTGAATCATGATAATGAAGGTCAGTAAGATGAGCGAAAATCAGAACAGAGGACTGAGAGATTCATGCACATACATATACTCGGAATTTGTGGCACATTTATGGGTGGCGTTGCGACGCTGGCTCGCCAGATGGGACACCGGGTCACCGGTTCCGATGCCAATGTTTATCCACCAATGAGCACGTTGCTGGAATCTCAAGATATTGAAATTATAGAGGGTTTTGACGTTGAGCAACTCAATCCTCGGCCGGACTTAGTGGTGATCGGTAATGCACTGAGTCGGGGTAACCCTTGTGTCGAGTATGTCCTCAATCATCGTCTGCCCTACACATCCGGACCACAGTGGTTGAGTGAGTTTTTGCTGCGGGAACGATGGGTACTGGCGGTGGCCGGAACACATGGTAAAACCACAACTGCCAGTATGTTGAGCTGGATACTGGAATATTGTGGCTATCAGCCCGGTTTTCTGGTCGGTGGTGTGCTCGGTAACTTCGGCATTTCTGCCAGATTGGGTGAAAGTGACTTTTTTGTCGTTGAAGCCGATGAATATGACAGTGCTTTTTTCGATAAGCGATCTAAGTTTGTTCACTACCATCCGAATACGCTGATCCTGAACAATTTAGAGTTCGATCATGCTGATATCTTTGACGATCTTGAGGCAATTAAGAAACAATTTCATCATTTGGTTCGGACGGTTCCCGGCATTGGTCGTATCCTTTCTCCCCAAAATGATGCTGCTTTAAATGATGTTTTGGCACAGGGTTGCTGGAGCGAGCAAGAACTTTGCGGTGAGAATGCAAACTGGAATGCAACGAAATTAGAAAAAGATGGATCTTCATTCCATATTTTATTGAATGGGGAGACAGTTGGCACCGTGTCATGGGATTTGATCGGGGATCATAATGTGCATAACGCCATCATGGCTGTTGCAGCTGCCCGTCATGTCGGTGTCGTTCCGGAGATGGCTTGTGAAGCGTTGGGGCAATTTATTAACACCAAACGTCGTCTGGAACTGCGTGGTGAGGTACATGGTGTGACGGTTTATGATGATTTTGCTCATCATCCGACAGCCATCCAACAAACCTTAGCAGGGCTACGAGCAAAAGTTGGTTCACAACGGATTATCGCGGTATTGGAACCTCGCTCGGCAACCATGAAAATGGGCGTGCATAAGCAGGTTCTGGCCGATGCCTTGGCTCAGGCTGATATGGTATTCCTTTACCAGCCGGAAGAACTGACATGGCCGGTTGCTGATGTGGTGGCACAATGTCACCAGCCGGGCTATGTGGCCGATGAGATTGATGCTTTAGTGCAACAAGTGGTTCAGGTTGCGCATCCCGGAGATTCGATTCTGGTGATGAGCAATGGTGGTTTCGGCGGGATTCATGACAAACTGCTGTTGCAGTTGGAGAGAGGCTATCATGCGTGATCTTCAGCAAGAAAAAGCCATCACACTCGCTTGGACGGGGGCTTCTGGTGCGCCTTACGGATTACGTTTGCTTCAGCATTTGTTAGCTGCGGATTATCAGGTTTATCTGCTCATCTCGTCAGCAGCGAGAGTGGTACTGGCGACGGAGCATGGTTTGAAGCTTTCCGCAGCACCGGATAAAGCCCACCAGACCTTGGTTGAGCATCTGCAATGTCGTCATGAGCAATTGATTGTGTGTGGCAAAGAAGATTGGTTTTCTCCGGTTGCTTCCGGTTCGTCAGCACCAAAACAGATGGTCGTTTGTCCTTGTTCAGCAGGCAGTGTGGCTTCGATTGCTTATGGCATGTCAGATAATTTGATTGAGCGCGCGGCAGATGTGGTCATCAAAGAAAAAGGACAGCTGTTGCTGGTGGTACGGGAAACGCCATTTTCAACCATACATTTAGAAAACATGTTGAAGCTGTCTCAGGCTGGCGTGACCATCATGCCGGCTGCGCCCGGATTTTACCATCAGCCAGCGTCGATCGATGATCTCGTCGATTTTATGGTTGCGCGGATTCTTGACCATCTGGGGATCGAGCAGACTGTGGTACCACGCTGGGGGTATCAGCACTGAATCATCAGTAGCACATTGATTCAATTCACAGTAAAATCATTCGCACTCATCGGGGAGCTTCCATGACACATTAACCGACTCGGTATTTTGTCATGGTGCTGAGATTGGGCCATTGCCCAGAACCCGCAACGACCTGAACCAGATAATGCTGGCGTAGGAATTGAGTTTGGTCTGCCCTCTGAGGCCTGCCTCAACCCTGTGCCGCTCGTATCAAGGAGAGCGAGCCGTGACAATGAACAATGCTAAAGCCTCGATTTATGCAGGCATCTTCATCTTGAGTTTAACCACTGGCGTGGTACAGGCTCAGTCCCCTGAACTGACCGTGTATACCTATGATTCTTTCACCTCGGAATGGGGCCCCGGACCTGCGATTAAGCAAGCATTTGAGGCACATTGCCAGTGCAAGCTGAATTACGTCGCACTCGATGACGGGGTCTCGATTCTCAACCGTCTGCGCCTTGAGGGAAGTCATAGTCAGGCGGATATTGTTCTGGGGCTGGATGACAGCCTGATGGCAGAAGCGAAACAGACCGGTCTGTTAGCGAAGCATCATGTCGATACCGCAGCGTTAACATTGCCCAATGGATGGCATGATGATGTTTTTGTCCCTTACGATTATGGTTATTTTGCCTTTGTCTATCGTCAGGATTTACTGCCTAACCCGCCCAAGAGTCTCAAAGCACTGGTTGAGCAGTCACCTGATCTGAAAATCATCTATCAGGATCCCCGAACATCAACACCCGGTCAGGGACTTTTATTGTGGATGAAATCCGTCTACGGTGATCAGGCTGCTCAGGCTTGGCAACAACTGGCGAAGAAAACGGTCACGGTGACCAAAGGTTGGTCTGAAGCCTACTCGATGTTTCTGAAAGGTGAGTCGGATATGGTTCTGTCGTACACCACCTCACCAGCGTATCATCAGATTGCTGAACAGGATGATCGCTATGCTGCGGCTGAATTTTCGGAAGGGCATTACATGCAGGTCGAAGTGGCTGCGAAGTTAGCAGGGAGTCCGCATCAGGCGCTTGCCGATCAGTTTATGCAGTTTATGTTGAGTGATGAATTCCAGTCAGTCATCCCGACGACGAACTGGATGTATCCGGTGACTTCGGTCACGCTGCCGGACGCTTTCCGTCACTTATCTGTACCGGAAAAAACATTGCGGTTTTCTGCAACGGAAGTTGCTAAAAACCGGAGACATTGGATTCGTGAATGGCAAACAGCGCTCACACAGGCTCGGTAGCAGCGACTGTGGTTATTCAACGCGCTCCCCGCATCGGACTTTGGGTCGCCACTGGGGTGGTGATCTTTATTCTCAGTGCGTTCGGGGCATTGCTGGTTCATGCATCCGGCCTTGAACTGACAGCGGTACTGAGTGATCCGTATTACCTCCATGTCACGCGGTTCAGTTTTTATCAGGCATTGCTATCCACGTTGTTGAGTGTAATTCCGGCCATTCCGGTTGCCTTGGCGTTGCACCGTCGTGCATTTCCCGGCCGCAACTTGCTGATCAAATTATTTTCGACCACGCTGGTGATGCCGGTGTTAGTCGGAGTATTTGGTTTGCTGGCAATTTATGGGCGCAGCGGTTTTTTAGCCAGTGTACTGCATACACTACATCTGGATTTCAGCTTTTCAGTCTACGGCCTGAATGGCATCTTACTGGCTCATGTGTTTTTTAATCTGCCTTATGCCAGCCGACTGTTTTTACATTCGCTGGAAATGATCCCGAGAGAGCAAACCTTATTAGCCTGTCATCTGGGAATGACCCCGTGGCAAATATTTCGTTACGTTCACTGGCCGCGGATTCGTCAGCAGATGCCTCATGTGGCCGGATTGGTCTTCATGTTGTGTTTTACCAGCTTTGCCACAGTCATGGCCTTGGGTGGCGGTCCGCAGTCTACGACAATTGAATTGGCTATTTATCAGGCGATTAAGTTTGATTTTGATCTTCGTGCCGGTGCCATACTGGCGCTATGGCAAATGTTACTGTGTGGTTTGTTGGCTTTCATACTACAAAGCATCACGAAAACCATCAATGTCGGAAGTCAGGGTGATTCTCCCCGTCAGCCTTTATTCCGCGATAGTGGTCTGGCGCGTTACTGGGATTATGGATGGATTGTTTGTTGTGGCTTGTTGGTGCTACCACCGTTGATGATGGTGCTTATTTCCGGAGTCAATTCACATTTGTGGCCTGTGTTAAGTGGTGCGGGGTTTTGGCAGGCGCTTGCCAGCTCTTTACGTGTTGCCTGTGTTGCCGGTTCACTCGCGCTGGCAGCCGGTATCGGCGTCTTGTTGACGAGCCGGAGCTGGCGACTGAACCGTCAGGGACGACGTGCCGATATGCTGGAAACAGTCGGCATGATGGTTTTGGTCACACCGGGCTTGGTGATCAGTACCGGACTGTTTTTGCTGTTACGTGCGTTTACCAATGCGTTTGATTTTGCCTATGGGGTCGTCGTGGCCGTCAACGCGATGATGGCTTTACCTTATGTGATTAAAACGCTGCAACAACCGTTGTGGATGTTAGCGCAGCAATATCAGTCACTGTGTGACAGTCTGGGAATGCGGGGATGGCGTCGCCTTTGGCTGGTGGAGTGGCGTGCGGTGCGAAAACCGATCATTCATGCATGGGTGATCAGCTTTTTGGTGGCGATGGGGGATTTAAGTGCCATTGCGTTATTCGGCAGCCAAGAATTCAGAACCTTGCCGCTTTATCTTTATCAGTTATTGGGAAGTTATCAGATGGAATCGGCTGCGGTTGTGGCAAGTTGTTTATTGCTGATCAGTCTCGGATGCTTTTTTGTTGTCGAGCGTCTGTTCCGGCGCGGGGAGTATATCAATGCTGACACTTGATCAGGTGCGTTATGAATATCAGCAAGAGTGGTTTGATTTCTCGCTCTCGGTGCCTCAAGGCAGTATTTGGGCTTTGATGGGGCCGAGCGGTGCTGGGAAATCAACGTTATTAAGTCTGGTCGCCGGGTTTATTGCTCCGAAGTCCGGTGATATTCGGGTCAATGATCAGTCTGTGTTGTCATTGCCACCGTATGAACGCCCATTCTCGATGCTGTTTCAGGAACACAACCTTTTTTCTCACTTGTCTGTGCGTGACAATATCGGATTGGGGTTACACCCCGGGTTGAAACTGACGCGTCAAGACTGGGATAAAGTTGTCCATGCAGCGCATCAAGTGGGCATCGAAACGCTGTTAGACCGACGGCCGGAGCAGTTGTCCGGCGGGCAAAGGCAGCGCGTCGCACTGGCACGTTGTTTTGTGCAGGAACGTTCACACTGGTTGCTGGATGAACCTTTTTCCGCATTGGATCCGATTTTACGGGCAGATATGCTGGCCTTGGTCAGACGCTTGGCCAACGAGCGGCATATCTCAGTTTTGATGGTCACCCATCATGTCAGTGATGCGAAGAATATGGCCAGTCATTTTGCTTATATCGATGAAAATCATATACAGGTGACGGGGGGCATTGAGTCGTTAAGTGAATCGCATTCAAATGCGTCGCTGAATGCATTTATCCGTGCAGGAAATGGCTAGGGGCCGTTGCCCCTTCGCCCCTTCGTGATGGTTTTTGCAGCAATTTGTCGTGCATTTCGTCAAGGCAGGTCATGTGAAGTGTAGCGCTCTATATGAACCATGACCTAACGCTGGATAAATGAGCGACAAATGCTGCCCAGAGGGTTCATCTGAACGTGTCTTGCCCTTTGTTGCGGGTCATTTGCTTAGGATAGCTAAGCGGCATGCCCCGCGCCGCGATCAATACCCGTTCAGATTGAACAAAATTTAACCACGAAAGGTCAGCAACCCCTAACGATGCGTCATGCCTTCATTAGAGCATGACGCCTCGAATGGCGATTATTGTAGGTCTTCTTCCAACGTTTTTAGCAGTTGAAAAATCTCTCGGGCAGCTTTTGATGATTTTCCGCTCTGTTGTTCTTTCTTTGCCTGACGAACCAGATGACGGAGCTGTTGGCGGTCGACTTCAGGATATTTTTCAATGACGGCATTGATAGCCGTGTCACCTTCCTCAATCAATTGATCCCGCTGTTGTTCCAGACGATGGAATGCAGCGGTTGCCTGTGCATGTTTGTTCCGGTATTTGTCCAATGCAGCCTGAATCGGTTCTACATCGATATGACGCATCAAACGACCAATGTACTGAAGTTGTCGTCTTCTTGCTTCATTCTTAAAGCGTTGCGCATCTTTGATTGCCTCGGCAAGATCCGCAGGTAACGGGAACTTTTCCAAAGCGGCCGGCTTGAGTTCAACCAGCGCTTCCCCGAGTTGTTGCAACTCAATCATGTCATTTTTCATTTCGGTTTTACTGACCCAAATGATCTCTTCTTCTTCTTCCCAGGGAGCTTTTTGATTTTTGCGCGCCATAGTCTCTAACTTATCTGCTTATCAATGTCCGTTATTTTAGCAAGAATCGTGGGGAGAACGAGCATTTCTTGTTATGCTATCGAAATAGTTTCAAGAAGAGACATCAGTTATGAATGTAAAACAGCAAGTTGCACAACAGCGCAGTGAGCTTGAAGCTGCGGTCGCGAAAGCTTTAGAGCTTGCATCGTCACAAGCGGACGCCGCAGAAGTGGCGATCACCAAGAGTACGGGGCTCAGTGTTTCAACCCGTTTTTGTGAAGTCGAGAATGTCGAGTTCAACAGTGATGGTGCCTTGGGGATTACAGTGTATCGGGGGCAACGCAAAGGCAGTGCTTCGACATCCGATCTGAGTGAACAGGCGATTCAGCAGACGGTCATGGCTGCATTGGATATTGCCCATTATACCTCGGAAGACCCGTTTGCCGGTCCAGCGCCGAAAGAATTGATGGTGACAGATATTCCGGATCTGGACTTGTTTCACCCGGATGAACCCAATCCGGATCAGGCTGCCAGTATTGCGATTGCCGCAGAAAGGGCAGCACTGGATTACAGTACCAAGATAAAACAGAGTGATGGTGCGAGTTATGACAGTCACTACGGTGTAAGGGTTTACGGAAACAGTCATGGTCTGCTCGCCAGCTATGCATCCAGCCGTCACAGTATCAGTTGTTGTGTGATTGGACAGGGTGAACAGGATCGTATGGAGCGGGATTACAGCTATACCATTGCACGGCATAAAGATGAGCTGTGGACTCCCGAGCAAGTTGGTCAGCTTGCGGCCGAGCGAACTGTGAGCCGGTTGGATCCGCAAAAACTGAAAACCGGTCACTATCCGGTGATGTTTGCACCAGAAGTTGCGACAGGGCTGATCGGTCATTTCGTAATGGCGATTTCCGGCGGCAATTTGTACCGTAAATCATCATTCCTGTTGGATCATTTAGGCGAGAAAGTTTTCCCGGACTGGTTCTCGATTGCAGAGCGGCCCCATATTCTGCGCGGTCTGGCTTCGAGCCCGTTTGACAGTGAAGGGTTGGCGACTCGGGATCAGGATATCGTGACTGATGGTGTATTAGGGACTTACTTGCTTTCCAGCTATGCGGCAAGAAAGCTCAACATGACGCCGACCGGTCATGCCGGCGGTATTCACAACTGGTTTGTGAAATCCTCCGGTGAACAGAACTTCAAGCAGATGCTGCAAGCAATGGGCACTGGCTTTCTAGTCACAGAAGTGATGGGGCAGGGCGTCAATATTGTCACCGGAGACTACTCCCGTGGTGCTGCCGGGTTCTGGGTTGAAAATGGCGAAATTCAGTTTCCGGTCTCTGAAATCACCATTGCTGGTGGGTTGAAGGATATGTTCAGCCGGATTATTGCTGTCGGGAATGATGTGGATGTGCGTTCTCAGATTCAGACCGGTTCTATTCTGATTGAATCAATGAAAGTCGCCGGAGAATAGTGATTGTTCTTGGCCAAACCTCAAGTTGACAAAAAAGCGAGCTGAATAGCTCGCTTTTTTGATTAATGCTACAACTATCAATGCCTGATAGTTATTTTGAGTAAAATATCACGAGTCATAACAATGGGACGTAACGTTTTGAATTGTTGTGTTAATTTATAGCCAATTTTTTCCGGTTCTCCTTTATGGTTTTCAGCGCAGTCCCGTGTACGGCGTTGAACGAATCATCGACGTTGTCGATAAGGAATAAAGTGATGCTATCCCCTCAAGAACGCGCAGCAATCAAACAAGATATTCAATCCAACCAGCATGAAATCTACGTCATCTCTTTTGAAGAGATGGATAATATTGTGAAATCTTCACCTCATGCTTATTCGAAGACCGTAAAAGATACCTGGAAGAAACTTAGAGACAGAGTTGGAGACGGGACAAACTGGTATGCTACGGCTGATGATAGCCTAACCCTTGTCAAACTGATTAGTGATTTGGGCGGTATTGGCACCAAAGCTTATGTAAAGACCTATGGTGGTAAACCACATATTATTTTAAAGGGTAATCCCCGTTTGAGAACAGTGCTGACTGGGACAAAATATGGAGTGAAAAACGCCAAGGTCGTGACAATGGGGTTAGGAAAGGCGGCTGCGATTAGTGGTGCGAAAGTTGGTGGTGTGGTTTCTATCATTTTAATGAGTCTTTATCGGATTGCCGATTATGTTTTAACCGATGAAATCACTTTATCTCGATTAATTGGCTCTTTGGCAACCGATGTGGTGAAGATTGGGATCGTTACTGGGGCTTCTATTGTAGCTGCTTACGGAGCTGGACTCCTTTCTTTTGCTATTGGGCCGCTTGCTGCTGTTGTATTTATCGGTTTTGTTGGAAATATAGCTTTAACCTATATCGATAATCGTTACCATATCACAGATAGAGTTGTTGAGGTTTTAGATGAAATGGGAAATGGTGTTAATGATTATCTTGCTCGGGCTAAACACCAATTTGAAGATACAATGGCACGTGCTGCCGGTTCTGTGATTGATTATGTTCTGGAGTCAGCGCAACAGATGATAATTGATTTTACTAAACATTCAATTGACCGATTTTTGTCTCCTCAACCCAAGGTATATTTCTAGTGAAAGAAGAAGTTAGCATCTCTAAGCTATTATTAGCACTCTTGTTCTTTGCATGTTTTGCTTTATTCGCTTTTCTTGCTTTTGGTATTGCCTTATTTCAGTTGATTGATAATTTTATTGAATTGCCAGATGTGATTGAATTTGACCGAGGTGCTATGTATGGATTTGGTGGAGGGGTTGGACTCTCTAGTTTCTGTATTGGCTTTGTGATCTTGATATTTTATCGGAGAATCTCCCCAAAAGCTGAAAGTCGAATAGGAAAAGGAATAATTTATGGCTTAGTACTGATGTTCATATTACCTATTTTTTCTAGCTTTACTATCCCTTATTTGATAGAAAGCAAGGGTTATATTCGGTGTGAAAGTGCAGAATACCGACCTTCATGGCCAATTTTTCGTGCTCATATCTATAGCGATAGTCAGCAAGTTTGTAAACAGTTGATTGAAGAAAAGAAATAAGCGGGGATATATTGATTGAATAGGGAATTTATTCCCCATCATTTAAATTTGCTATGAAAGAAGAAATAACTATACCCAAAGCATTATTAGGGATGATTTTGTTCGGTAGCGTCGGTACTCCTTGCTTGATATTATTTTGTCTTTCCATATATAACTTGGTGGATGATTTCATGTCTTCACCCGCAATAATTGAATATGAACGAGGTGCGTTATATGGACTAGGTGCTGGTATTGTCTTATTAAGTGTTTTTTCAGGGTTTATCGTTTTACTGTTGTATCGGAAAATTTCACCGAAAGCAGAAAGCCGTATGAGCAAAGGAATGGCTCTAGGTTTGATATTAATTTTCACACTTCCTATCGTTTCTGGATTTATTTTACCAAGTTTTATCGAAGCTAAAGGCTATCAACGCTGTGACAAAGCAGAGCGCCGAGCATCGTGGCCAATATATCGTACTCATATCTATACCGATAATCGACAAGCCTGTGAACGATTAATAGAAGAAAAGCAACAAGCCGGAAGGTATTAACGAAAAGGGCTGAATCAATGCTGTATTCAGTCTGTTTTTTAACAGCGATTATGTTCTCTATAACAATAGATCGATTTGATGAAAAAGAGACATGATCATTTTCATGATAAAAAGGTTGGTTTTTATGGCGCACATCGCATACATGACAATTAATGGGGAAAAACAGGGCTTAATTTCCAGCGGATGTAACACCAAAGATTCAATGGGAAATAAGTATCAGGAATCTCATGCCGATGAAATCACAATTCTTTCTTGTGATCATCATATGGCGAAAGCTCCGCATCAACATGGTAAAAGCCATGCCCCCATCCGTATGATTAAAAATATTGATAAATCGAGCCCGCTGCTATCCACAGCATTTGCCCGGCAGGAGCACCTCGATTGTGTGATTCATTTTTATCGTACCAATGAGCAGGGCTATAACGAAAAGTTTTATTCAATTGAACTCAAAAAAGCGATTATCAGTGGGATGAGTTTTGCGTTGCCACATACTGTCCATGCGCATCAGGAAGAGATGCATGAGGTGATTGAATTCAGTTATCAGGAAATTACCTGGCAACATAGCATTAGCGGGACGATGGGGTTTGATAATTGGGATCAGGGCGGTTGGAGTGCCTAATTTCACATCTTAGATTGAAGTACTCCCGAAGGGCGAGTTCACTGAACTCAGAGACTGCGTTAGAGATTCTCGCCATAGAATGGCTATGACTCAAATCTCTGCCTTGCCTCTGAGCCCAGTGATTCTCGCTGAAACTGCATCTTGAGGTCATTTGGGTATAAGACATCATGCAATAAAAATGGTTGCCAGTCCGAGGAACACGAACAGACCAATTACGTCGGTGACGGTGGTGAGAGCCATACCGCCAGCGAGTGCCGGGTCAATTTTCATCTTTTTAAGGATGATCGGAATGGTCACTCCGGCAATACCTGCGACCGTCAGGTTGGTCAACATCGCTGCGGAAATAATGCCGCCAAGTAACCAGTTACCTTTCCATAGCACGACAATACCGCCAATCAGCAAAGCCCATAGACAACCGTTGAGCAGACCGACAGCTGCTTCTTTGAGAAGTAGTTCTCGTTTGTTACTGTCACCGATGTGTCCCAAAGCCAGCCCGCGGATCACCAGAGCAATGGTTTGGTTGCCGGCAACCCCGCCCATCGAGGGAACAATGGTCATCAGTACTGCGATCGAAGCCATCTGTTCGAGCGTGGTCTCAAACATATTGGAGACTGACGCTGCTGCCAGCGCTGCAAGGACATTCGCCCCCAGCCAGACACTCCGCTTACGGGCCGATTTCATGACCGGTGCGAACGTATCTTCTTCATCGTCCATCCCCGCTAAACTCATCATTGAGTGCTCGGCATCTTCACGGATGACATCGACCACGTCATCAATGGTGATCCGGCCTAACAGGTGTTGTTCTGCATTAACGACTGGCGCGGAGACCCAGTTCCGACGTTCAAACAAGCTGGCAACATCAGAATCTTTGGCATCGACCTGAATCGCTTCATCAGCATCTTCCATAATGTCGCAGATACGGATATCCGGCTGACTGGTTAATAAGCTGGAAAGCGAGAGGTGACCGATGAGTTTACTCTCTTCATCAATCACATATAGAGCATCGGTTGCCTGTGGCAATTCACCTTTCATCCGTAAATAACGGAGTACAACATCCACATCCACATCGCCGCGGATCGTGACGAAGTCGGTGTTCATCAGTCCACCGGCTGTATCCTCCGGATATGACAGCGCCATTTCGACCCGTAAACGGTCGACATTATCCATCTGGGATAAAATTTCTCGGGAGAGACCATCAGGCAGACTTCGCAACACGTAAGCAAGGTCATCGGTATCCATGCCTTCAGTCGCTTCTGCCAGCCGTTCCGGTGCCATTTTTGACACCAGTGCGTCTTTAACGTCTTCACTGAGTTCATCGAGGATTTCACCGTAGTCTTCTGGGTCGGTCAGTTGCCAGAGGACATTACGACTTTTACGCGGTGAGGCTTCCAGAAGGTGAGCTATATCTTCTGGTTCCATGTCCTGAAGTTGGCGACGGACATGGACAAAACGACCATTTTCTAAAGCTTCTGTGACTTCCCGGAGGGTAAGGTGAGCCTGATCAAACTCAATATGCTCTGCCATAACTTCCCCCTGTGTTGTATTTATTATGTAAGTGACATAGTAACTTAATTCTATGCCTGATTTAATCAGAAGTTATTACAGGATGAAATTTATTTTGCGTTCAAATTGTTGGTTAGTCTTCTTCTTCGAATTTATCTTCGATCAAACAGCAAACCGCGTCTAATGCTGGCTCCGCTTCACTGCCTTCTGCTGAGATGGTGACATATTGCCCTTGAGCGGACTCAAGCATCAGTAGCCCCATAACACCATCAGCGGTGGCTTCTTTTCCTTCCTGACTGCGAATCGTCAGGATGGCATCAAATGATTGGGCTAGTTCCACAAGTTTAACGGCCGCTCTGGCATGAAGTCCTAGCTTGTTCTCAATTAAAACCGTTTTACTGAGCTGTGGCATCGCATGATCCTCTGTTTGCTGGTCTCGAGAAGCGCTGGTTTCAGGAGTGATGTTGTTCAAGAGACGTATGGCGAATTTGTACCTGATGCCCCAGTTGGGAGAAGTATTCGCCGATTTGTTGAGTTAGGTAGACAGAACGGTGTTTTCCACCGGTACAGCCAATGGCAATGGTCAGATAACTCCGATTATTTTTCTCTAAAGAAGGGAGCCAATAATCAATGAATGATTGAATATGCTGGCGCATATCAAGCACTTCAGCGTGTTGTTCCAAGAAAGATTTTATAGGTGCATCAAGTCCGGTAAATTCACGTAATTCCGGTTGCCAGTGGGGGTTGGGTAGAAACCGAACGTCGAAAACGAAATCAGCGTCACTGGGTAAGCCGTATTTAAAGCCAAAAGACTCAAAGACGATTATCAGATGTTTGCGCTCTCTTCCCTCGACCCGCATACGAATCGTTTCACTCAACTCGTGAATCGATTTATTGGTACTGTTGAACAGCATATCGGCCTGTTGTTTTAACGGTGCGAGGATGCGTTTTTCTTGAGCGATAGCTTGTGCCAGCGTTAAATTACTGTTGTGTAAGGACAGGGGATGTATCCGGCGGGTTTCGCTATAGCGTTTGAGTAGTGCATCTTCGGTGGCATCAAGGAACAGGACATTGACATTATGCGAGACGGACTGTTTCAGTGAGAGGAAGGTTTCGCTGAGCAGTGACGGGTCGCGGGGTAAGTTACGGATATCAATACTGACCGCCACATTCTGCTTACTGCCCTGAACGGATTGAAGAAAAGCATCCAATAAATCAATGGGGAGGTTATCGACACAATAGTATCCAAGATCTTCCAGCACCCTTAAGGCGACGCTCTTACCGGCACCGGATTGACCACTAACAACAATTAAGCGCATCGTGACATACTCAGAAAATCAGGACTGGTTGACCATAATATCATAAAGTTCTTGATCGTTTTCAGCTTTACGAAGCTGCTTTAATACTTGTTTGTCATTCAATCGTTCAGCCATTTGAGCGAGCGTTTTTAAATGAATTTGGCATTGTTCTTCCGGTACAAACAAGGCAAATAGAATATCAACAGGACGATTGTCGATAGCATCAAAACCAATCGGTTCCTCACATTGAATGAGAACCGCCACCGCATTTTCACTCAATGTCATTCTCGCATGTGGAATGGCAATGCCGTTACCGATACCGGTACTGCCAACTTTTTCTCGGGAGAGCATGTTTTCAAACAGTTCGGTAGCATTCTTACCCGTATAATTGGCTGCGATTTCACTGATGATTTCTAATGCTCGCTTTTTACTCGAACATTGGACTGCACTTTTCGTGCAGTCCAGAGACAGAACTTCATTGAGTTGCATGATTAATGACTACTTAATTTTTCTTTATGCTTATTCAGTTGACGGACTAACTTGTCAACTAGGCTATCGATTGCTGCATACATGTTTTCATCTTCTGCGGTCGCATGGATCTCGCCTTGGTTAACATGAAGCGTCGCTTCAGCGATTTGTTGAAGTTTTTCAACACGTAAGATGACCTGTATGCTGTTGATATGGTCATTAAATCGCTCAAGCTTATCAAATTTTGAGTGAACATAGTCTTGCATTGAATCGGTCAGATCAATGTGGTGGCCACTAATATTGATTTGCATAGACTTTCCTTCTCTGTTGGGCCCTTATAGCAGGCGTTTACGCTGACTCGATGGGGATATACCCAAAGACTCTCGGTACTTTGCAATGGTACGTCTAGCGACCTGAATCCCCTGATCAGCTAGTAGTGTTGCAATTTTACTGTCACTGAGTGGCTTGGCCGGATTTTCTGCGGCAACCAGTTTTTTGATCAGTGCACGAATTGCGGTTGATGAACATTCTCCACCATTGTCGGTACTGACGTGGCTAGAGAAAAAGTACTTCAACTCGAATATGCCCCGAGGGGTATGCATAAACTTTTGGGTTGTGACCCGTGAGATGGTTGATTCATGCATGTCAACGGCAAGGGCGACATCATTCAAAACCATCGGTTTCATTGCTTCTTCCCCATACTCGAAGAAATCGTGTTGATGTTCAACTATACACTTGGCAACTTTGAGCAACGTCTCGTTTCGACTCTCTAAACTTTTAATTAACCATTTTGCTTCTTGTAAATTTGTTCGGATATAATTACTGTCTGCGCCATTTCCCCGCCCCAGTGCTGCATACTGCTGGTTGATTTTTAGCCTTGGCATGCTGTCTGGGTTAATGGTGACAACCCACTTTCCCCGGTCCTTGAAGACCGAAACATCTGGAATGACATATTCTGCATGTTCCGCATGAATATCATTTCCTGGGCGTGGGTTGAGTTCTTGAATGAGTTGCAAAGCGGCTCGTAGTTCGTCTTCTTTTAGCTTTGCTTCTTTTTGGATCAGTTTGTAATCCCGGTTTCCCAATTGATCTATATGATCCGTCAGCAGGCGTCTGGCTTCGTTGAGCCATGGTGTGTCACTAGGATATGTTGCCAGTTGTAATAACAGGCAGTCCTGTAGATTCAGGGATGCGACACCTAAAGGATCAAATTGCTGAATGCGTTTTCTGACCGCCTCGACTTCATCCAGCTCGATGTCGTCTTCTTCTTCCTCGTTTTGAACACTCTCCAGAATATCTTCAAGAGAGAGTGTCAGGTAGCCGTAGTTGTCGATGGCATCAATGAGCGCCAGCGCAATGGCTCGATCCGTGTCACTGAAGGGGGTTAAATCTAATTGCCACAGGAGGTAATCTTGTAGTGTTTGCGTGGTTTCCCCCTGATAGACCGGTGTATCTTCATCGAGTGAAATACCGGTACTACCTGTATTGGCGCTGTATACATCATCCCAAGTTGTATCGATCTCAAGCTCATTGCTGATTTCTGATTTTTCAATCATTTCTGAACTGTCTTGTGGCTCCGGCTCGCTATCGACCACATCCGCAGTTGCTTCTTTTAACGCTTCTGCTTTTTCTTCTTGGGAATTGACTTCATCCTGTGCATCTTCAACATCAAGTAGTGGGTTGGAATCGAGTGCTTCCTGAATCTCTTGTTGGAGATCTAACGTCGAGAGTTGCAGCAATCGAATCGCTTGCTGCAACTGAGGTGTCATGGCTAACTGTTGACCTAACTTGAGTTGTAGTGACGGTTTCATTCAGTTTCGATTGCCTTATTCTGTGTTGCCGTATTCTGATGTTTGTCTGGCCAAAATCCCGTTCTTGCTTTAATCATAGACGGAATTGTTCACCGAGATAAACCTGTTTGACCTGCTCGTTATTGAGAACTTCTTGAGGTGTTCCTTCTGCGATTAGGTTTCCTTGGCTTACGATATAGGCTTTTTCACAAACATCCAAGGTTTCCCTGACATTATGATCAGTAATCAAAACACCGAGTCCCCGATCCCGGAGGTGCTCAATAATTTTTTTGATGTCAATGACTGAAATAGGATCAACTCCGGCAAATGGCTCATCTAACAAAATGAATTGTGGGTTGGCAGCCAGAGCCCGGGCGATCTCTACGCGGCGTCGTTCACCACCAGAGAGGGCCATACCAGCACTATAGCGAATGTGTCCGATATGGAATTCGTCCAGCAAGTCTTCGAGTTTGTCCTGACGCTCCTCGCGTGACATTTTCTCCCGTGTTTGCAACACCGCCATGATGTTGTCTTCAACGGAAAGTTTACGAAAAATAGAAGCCTCTTGTGGCAGGTAACCGATGCCCATGCGAGAGCGCTGGTGCATGGGTAGGACACTGATGTCTTGGTCATCAATTTGGATCGAACCTTCATCGCGGGCGACGAGGCCAACAATCATGTAAAACGATGTTGTCTTGCCTGCACCGTTTGGACCAAGTAGGCCGACAATTTGTCCTGACTCGACCTGTAGACTGACATCAGAGACGACTTTTCTCTTTTTATAGCTTTTGGCTAAATGCTCTGCTTTTAGTATGGCCATGGTTTATTCTTTATTCGTTGCCTGCGGTTGTAGGACTGTTGATACGCGCTCGTTTGAATTTCCGTCTGCAATCAGTTTTTGTGCAGAAATCTTATAACGGATTTTGGTACTCCGAATGACACTGTCATCTTGTGACAGCATTGCTTTATCTGTCATGGTCAATTGATCCGCAGCCATTTGATAATTGAGTTTCTTAGCTTCGCCATAGAGGGTTTTCCCTTCATCGGTCAACTGAGAAAACGTGGCCAGATCGCCGAACCCCTGAATTGCCTCAATCTGTCCGTCTTGAGGATTTCGAGTCACGATTAATTTGTCAGCATGAATATTGATGCTTCCTTGTTTGAGGGTTACATTGCCCACAAACGTCACCTGATTACTTTTTAAATCAAGTTGCTGACTATCCGAATCGATGTAGACCGGTTGTTCGGTATCTGTTGATAATGCCAAAGCGCCGCTTGAGATAAATAGACAAGCGAGCAAACTAAGGTGCGAGATTTTCATATCTACCCTGTACATGGTTATAAAGTAAGGCGCTATGATCGGCAAAATTGCCTTTCATCGCCTGACCTTGTGTTTCAAATAGTGGACCTTTCAGTAAGACGGGTGTGTCTGTCCAAAAATCACGGTTATCCAATTGCATACTGAGTTTTGCGGTTTCGAGTGATTCAAAACTGGAATTCTCAAGTAAGTTTTTACCAATCACGTTGTCGTAAAGCGTTAATATTTTATTCTTTGTCAGAATTCCCCGTTGGGCTGTCACTTTCCATTCTATGACTCGCCCATTACGGTAAACCTGTAAAATCGGATGCTCAAATATGGTGTTGCCGCTTTTGGCATAATAATCCAGATGAGTTGATGTGATGGTATAACTTCTCACACCGTCTGCACCATACGAAATGTTGGAAAGATGCTCACCACTAAACATCGGTAGCTCCGTATTCGGCGCTACTTGTACATTCGCTTTTCTTTCATTATCGATCAGGTAGTAAATTGACCAGCAGATAACGAAAAACAAGAGTATATAAATGGTACGAGCCAGACTCATATACTCAAACCTTTGTGCATTTCCAGCTCACCCCGGGATTGTAAGATTAAATCACAGAGTTCCCGCACGGCACCATGACCGCCCGGAATTGTCGTGACGTAGTTTGCTCTTTTGACCAGCAATGGATGGCCGTCGGCAACACACACTTTTAACGCAACTTGCTCCATGACTGGCCAATCAATCAAATCATCACCAATATATGCGGTATGTTCCGGTAAAACCTGTGTTTTTTGACAGATGTCAGCGTATGCGCTCACTTTATCATCCTGCCCCTGATAAATCAGTGAAATACCCAGAGCTTTCATCCGGTTTTCGACTATTTTTGAATGTCTGCCGGTCACAACCGCAACCTCAATACCTGCATTCATTAGCGACTTTATGCCATAACCATCCCGGGTATGAAAGGCTTTCAGCTCTTCCCCCTGATTACCTAAATAGATTCGGCCATCGGAAAAAACACCATCAACATCACAGATGAGCAATTGGATCCGGCTCGCGACTTCCCATATGGATGGCGTTACTGAGCCATAAAGTGTTTCAACCATCTCTGTCACTACATCACTCCTGCTTTCAGAAGGTCGTGCATATTGAGAGCGCCGACCAATTGGCCGTTTTCAACCAACATCAAACCGTTGATTCGTTTGTCTTGCATTAAATTTAGCCCTTCAACGGCAAGTATATGAGGTGATGCCGTGGTTGGGTTTGGGGTCATCACATCACAAATTTTTGCACTGTGAATATCAATACGTTTGTCCAGAATTCTTCTGAGATCGCCATCGGTAAAAATACCGAGTATTTTCTGTTGTTGATCGACCACGGCTGTCATGCCCAACCCTTTTTGACTGATTTCCATCAAGGCATCACGGATTAAAGCGTCAGGACTGACAAGGGGGAGTTGATCACCGGAATGCATAATGTCACCCAATTTGAGTAACAGTTTGCGACCCAAGGCGCCTCCCGGATGTGAGAGTGCAAAGTCTTCCTGAGTGAATCCGCGCGCCTGTAAGAGCGTAATCGCCAGAGCATCGCCCATCACCAGCGTTGCGGTAGCACTGGATGTCGGTGCCAGCCCTAACGGACAAGCTTCTTCTGAGACGGAGACTTGTAGATGGATGTCAGCAAGTTTCGCCATATTGGATTGTGGGTTACCGGTCATGCTAATGATGCGAATCGAGCGACGCTTTAATACTGGGTAAAGCGGTAGTATCTCTGATGATTCTCCCGAATAGGAGATCGCAATCACGATATCGCCTTCAGAGATCATTCCGAGATCCCCGTGAGCAGCTTCGCCCGGATGAACAAAGAATGATGGTGTTCCGGTACTTGCGAGGGTAGCCGCCATTTTTTTACCAATATGGCCGGATTTACCCATACCCATGACAATCACTTTGCCTTGCGTATTACTCAAAATCATGTCGCAGGCTTGGCTGAAATGCTCATCAATATATTGTTCTATTTGTTCTAAGCATTTGATTTCTATATTTAAAACCTGTTTTGCTGACTGGGTGTAGTTCAGTTGTGACATTCTCAACTCCGTTCTCTCTTATTACGCGCTCATGTTCATGAACAAATAAGTCTGATAGACAATAAATATAACGAACAGAATAAATCCTTCGATTCTGTTGATGCTTCGTGATTTTCCTAATGCCATCAAAACCAGAAGCAGAGAAAGCCCCAACATGACCCAAAAGTCTCTGTCCATGGCATGTTCGCTGATGATTGAAGGATTCAGGATCCCGGGGATACCCATCACCGCCAGAATGTTGAACACATTCGAACCGATAATATTCCCCACCGCCATATCATCTTCACCTTTCAGTACCCCAGCCAGTGAGGCTGCGAGTTCAGGCAGGCTGGTTCCAATTGCAATAATCGTCAAACCGATAACGAGATCACTCATGCCAAAGTATTTGGCAATGATGACAGCATTATTCACCAGAATATCAGCAGACAGCGGCAACAGAATCAGACCAACAATGACCCAGAACAGCGCTATTTTACTATTGATACCTTCTGGTACTTCTGACTCTTGTTCAGCCAGAAGGCGATCCTTCTGATTGTTTTCACTACGGCTGATTTTGAGCATTGCCAGAATAAATATGGCAAATACCACAAATAGCAAGACACCTTCATAGAAACCAAGGTGTCCATCCCAAAGAATCACACCAGATAGTAGTGTGACTCCAATCATAAATGGAAGTTCTCTGCGCAGCAGTTCTGAGTTAATCGATAGTGGTTTAATGAGGGCTGTTATACCCAGAATTAAGGCGATATTGGCAATATTCGAACCCAGAATGTTACCAACAGCGGTATCCGTTTTGTTGGCGAGCGCTGCTGTTGCAGATACCATCATCTCTGGCGCTGATGAGCCCATTGCAATGATCGTCATACCAATCACCAACGGTGAAATCCCAACATTACGTGCCAGCGCTGCAGAGCCAAAAACCAACCGATCTGCACTCCATACCAGTAAGATGAGTCCGACAATCAATAAAGCAACAGCTGTAAGCATGTGTATTCCTAGTGGGTAAAGATAAAAATATTTAACCGTCGATTTTGACGTTTTGGCTTGCAAAAGAAAAGTGAAACCTCTTCATTTATTGACCAAAAAATTGCAGATTTAGATTTATTTCTCTTTCTGAGTGAATTCACAATGTTGCTCAGCAAACCATATCATTAACAGAATGGCATTCTCTGTCTGTCTTTGTCAGACACCTGTAAGCACCCTGACAAAGGACGAGCATATTACCATCAAAATGGGAAATAGGGATGTCAAACTGGTGTGGGGTGCCTGTTTTTTCGATGGGATGAAAAGGGCAAGATTGGCTGCAATAAAGTAAGGCAATGATTCTTGCGCCAGTGATGGTATGATACAGCTCGTCTGACATGATGCTCAGCGTGAATGTTTTAAAGGTATCACGAGGTCAGTATCATCATGATGCAGTGCTTTAAATTTTTGAAATTATACTTATGATTGCATTTTTTGTTCACGATGTATGACGTCATGAACAATGAATATAGGAAAGGAACGATAGGCTGTGTATGTCCGAGTCTGATCTGGTAACGATTAACAATCTGACGTTTTCTCGTGGTGACAGAAAGATTTTTGATGATGTGTCACTTCATGTCCCTCAGGGGAAAGTCACCGCGATTATGGGGCCTTCTGGTATTGGGAAAACGACTTTGCTCCGTTTAATTGGCGGGCAACTGCTGCCTGAATCCGGAGAGATCTGGTTTGATGGCGTAAATATTCCAGCGTTGGGGCGCGGCAAGCTTTATCAGGCACGTAAGAAAATGAGTATGCTGTTTCAGTCTGGTGCTTTATTTACCGATCTGGATGTGTACGACAATGTGGCATTCCCGCTACGTGAGCATACGGAGCTGAATGAAGCATTCATTCGTACGCTGGTGTTACTCAAGTTGGAAGCCGTTGGTTTACGAGGCGCTGCACATCTGATGCCGAGTGAGTTATCCGGTGGAATGGCACGTCGTGCAGCACTCGCTCGGTCAATCGCACTCGATCCAGAGTTGATTATGTTTGATGAGCCATTTGTCGGACAGGACCCCATGACCATGGGCGTATTGGTGGAATTGATTCGTCACCTGAATCAGGCTTTGGGGATCACATCGATTGTTGTCTCTCACGATGTTCCGGAAGTGATGAGTATTGCGGATTGGGTATATATTCTCGCCGACGGGAAAATCATTGCCAAAGGTTCGCCTGAATCATTGAGACAAAACAATGATCCCCGGGTCAGGCAGTTTTTACAGGGTGAAGCTGACGGGCCGGTTCCTTTCCGCTACCCTGCGCCATCACTTGAGAAGGACCTATTTCATGTGGGCTAGTTTTATTCAGTTTGCCGTTCACACTGGGCGGAGAACATTTGACATCTGTGAAGCATTTGGTCGTGCGACATTTATGTTGCTTGGCGCGTTACTGAGCCGACCTCACCCAGTGAAGAATTTTCCGCTGCTCGTCAAGCAAATCTATAGTGTCGGTGTACTATCCATGGCCATTATCATTGTGTCGGGATTGTTTATCGGCATGGTTGTGAGTTTGCAGGGGTATGTCATTCTGGTTGATTATGGGGCTGAAGGTAGTTTGGGGACATTAGTCTCTCTCTCGTTATTACGCGAATTAGGGCCGGTTGTGACTGCCTTGTTATTTGCTGGACGAGCAGGCTCAGCCCTGACGGCTGAAATTGGGTTAATGAAAGCCACCGAGCAGTTGTCGAGCCTTGAAATGATGGCTGTTGATCCATTGAAGCGCGTTATCGCACCTCGGTTTTGGGCTGGTGTCATTTCAATGCCAGTCTTGGCAATGATCTTTATGGCAGTCGGTATCTGGGGAGGACAATTGGTTGGTGTCGACTGGAAAGGGATTGACGATGGGAGCTTCTGGTCAACCATTCAGGCCAATGTTGAGTTAGGGCATGATATTGGTAACAGTATGGTGAAATGCTTTGCGTTTGCTTTTACCGTCGTATGGATTGCTCTGTTTAATGGATATGATGCGATGCCGACCTCTGAAGGTATCAGCCGAGCGACAACAAAAACAGTGGTCTATTCGTCTCTCGCTGTTTTAGGTCTTGATTTTGTTTTAACTGCACTGATGTTTGGGAACTAAACATGCAACAAACACGAAAAATAGAATTTTGGGTGGGCACTTTCGTTATTACCGGAATTTGCGCAATTTTGGTGATGATTTTTCAAGTCGCTGATGTAAAAGGTCTGGGAGCGGATGATACTTATCAACTGACCGCAGAGTTTGACAATATTGGCAGTCTGAAAGTCCGTTCTCCTGTCAAGGTCGGTGGTGTGGTTATCGGGCGGGTGTCTGATATCAGCTTGGATCCACAATCATTGAAGCCGATGGTCAAATTATCAATCAGCAGTCAGTATAAAGAATTTCCCGCGACGTCTAGTCTGCAGATTTTGACATCCGGGTTGATTGGGGAACAGTATATTAGTTTAGTACCCGGATTTGTCTGGGGAGATGAAACCGAGTTGCTGAGTAATGGCGATAAGGTTGAAGATACGAAGTCTGCATTAGTGCTGGAAAACTTGATCGGGCAGTTCCTCTATCGGAGTGGTAATTCTGGCGATGATAAGAAAAAGCAGACAGATACGAAGGAGTAAGGGATGTTAATGCGTTATATGATGTTACTGGTGGTTTTGTTCTGTTCGATGACGAGTCAGGCGAAAACCATTGATATGCACAATCCTTATCAGATGATGAAGCAAGTGTCAGAAAAGACGTTTCAGCGTTTGAAATCTGAACAAGGTAAGATTCATCAGGATCCGAACTATCTGAAAGTGATCGTCAAAGATGAACTGATGCCTTATGTCAATTACCAGTATGCGGCACTGAAATTGTTAGGTCCTTATCTGAAAGGGGCCAAGAGAGATGATGTACTGGCATTTATCGATGCGTTTCAAGGATATCTCATTAGTAGTTATGCGCAGGTTTTAACGCAGTACAGTGATCAGGAAATTCAATTCGGGCCCGCGCCGAAGATTGATGCAACAGACCGGATCTCGACCGTGATGGTTAATATTATTGATACACCGAATCCTGATATTAAACTTGAGTTTAAACTGAGAAAATCGAAGGCGGGTGAATGGCAGGCTTTCGATATGATAGCTGAAGGTATCAGTATGCTATCCAGTAAACGCTCTGAATGGAGCGGCAAAATTAATAATGACGGTATATTAGCGGTGGCGAAAGAGTTAAAAGCACTCTCTCAGCAACCGATAACAATTGAGAAAAAGTCATGACACATCCGCAGTGGCATCCGCTTGAGCAGGACAATATTGAGTTAAGTGGGGCACTGGATCGGGAAACGGTCCCTGAACTGTGGCAGTTTCTGCAGCAGTGGCAGCCAACCCATGAGCAAATCATGCTTTCACTTGAAAATGTGGTACGAGTCGATTCCGCAGGCATGGTATTGCTCATCCATTTAATAGAACATGCAAAAAAACGAAACTGTCATATAATGCTCAGTTTCGTGCCAGAGCAACTCCAAATGTTATTTCAGTTAAGTAACGTTGAGTCGCTCGTAACAAACCATATTTCGGAATAAGTAATTAGGGGTAGATAGTGGATAGTGCACAAGTACAAGAGATTTTAGATGAGGCACTTCATCTTCACGAAATCCATGTTAAAGGGGAAGGCAGCCATTTTGAAGTGATCGCAGTTGATGAATGCTTCGATGGGATGAGCCGAGTGAAGAAACAGCAGCTCATCTATGCCCCCTTAATGGCATATATTCAGCGTAATGAAATTCATGCGGTTTCCATTAAAGCCTACACCCCGGCTGAATGGGAACGCGATAAAAAACTGATGTCTTTGTAAGGTTGATTCATGGAAAAATTTCGAGTAACCGGATCAGATCGACCTTTACAGGGAGAAGTCGTTATTTCCGGGGCTAAAAATGCAGCGCTTCCGATTCTGTTTGCATCAATTCTGGCTCAGGAACCGGTTGAAGTCGCTAATATTCCCCATTTGCGTGATATTGATACAACCATGGCTTTATTGCAGCAGTTAGGCGCAACAGTAGACAGGAATGGTTCAGTGCACGTTGATCCCAGCCGTATCGATCAATACTGTGCACCTTATGATTTAGTCAAAACGATGCGTGCCTCTATTTGGGCGTTAGGCCCACTGGTTGCCCGTTTTGGTCAAGGACAAGTTTCTCTGCCAGGCGGTTGTGCGATTGGCGCGCGTCCTGTGGATCTACATATTCAGGGGCTGGAGCAACTGGGCGCTAAAATCGTGTTGGAAGATGGCTATGTGAAAGCCACTGTGGATGGTCGTTTGCAGGGCGCGCATATTGTCATGGATAAAGTGAGTGTCGGGGCG
Source organism: Vibrio gazogenes (assembly GCF_002196515.1). Lineage (NCBI taxonomy): Bacteria > Pseudomonadati > Pseudomonadota > Gammaproteobacteria > Vibrionales > Vibrionaceae > Vibrio > Vibrio gazogenes. Next base: position 2,398,683 of record NZ_CP018835.1, read on the forward strand.
ACAATCACCGTGATGTGCGCGGCAACACTAGCTGAAGGCGTGACTGTTTTAGATAATGCCGCACGTGAGCCGGAAATTGTTGATACAGCAATGTTTTTGAACACATTGGGGGCAAAAATTTCTGGTGCAGGAACGGATACAATCACCATCGAAGGGGTTGAACGGTTAGGCGGTGGTAAACATACCGTTGTGGCTGACCGGATTGAAACCGGTACATTTTTGGTCGCAGCAGCCGTTTCTGGTGGCAAAATCGTTTGTCGCAATACACATGCGCATCTGCTTGAATCAGTCTTAGCGAAATTGGAAGAAGCCGGTGCATTGATTGAAATCGGTGAAGACTGGATCTCGCTGGATATGACCGGAAGAACACTAAAAGCGGTATCGGTTCGGACGGCACCGCATCCAGGCTTTCCGACTGATATGCAAGCGCAGTTTACGTTGCTCAATATCATGGCAAAAGGCGGTGGTGTGATTACAGAAACGATTTTTGAGAATCGATTTATGCATGTGCCTGAGTTAATGCGAATGGGAGCGAGAGCTGAGATCGAAGGCAATACCGTTATCTGTGGTGATGTTGATGAATTGAGCGGAGCTCAGGTCATGGCAACCGACTTACGTGCATCAGCCAGTCTGGTGATTGCCGGATGTATTGCCAAAGGTGAAACCATTGTTGATCGAATTTATCACATCGATCGTGGATATGAACGTATTGAAGATAAATTATCCGCACTGGGCGCTCGCATTGAAAGGTTCAGTGACGCCGGTTAATCAATATGTTGGACTGTGAGTCGAAACCGTCGGGTTTCGGCTTTTTTATTGTGTGGGGCTGCCCGTATGGAGGGGCGCTCTTGTAGGAGAACAGAATGATTGCACTATTACGTGTATTAGCTGTCGTGATATTTGCGCTATTCATGTTTGTCTTCGGATGCGGTTACTGTTTATTGAGTCCCCGTAATCCGAAGCATGTTTATACATTTGGGCGGTTGTTTGCTCGAATGTCCCGGATTTTCGGAGTTAAGCTTGAGTTGCGTTTGCCAGAGAATGCTCTTCAGCAGACGCAAAGTATCTATATCGCTAACCATCAGAGTAACTGGGATATGTTTACCGTTTCTGCGGCGGTGACACCGAGAGTCGTTACGGTTGGGAAGAAAAGTCTGGTATGGCTTCCTTTCTTCGGACAGCTCTATTGGCTGACGGGCAACATCCTGATTGATCGTGCCAATAAAGCCAAAGCGAAAGGTACGATTGATCAGGTGGTCGATAGTGTCAAAAACAATCGTGTCTCTGTATGGATGTTTCCGGAAGGGACTCGTTCTCGTGGACGCGGGTTATTGCCTTTTAAAGTCGGTGCGTTTCATGCGGCAATTGCCGCTGGCGTGCCGGTTGTACCGATTGTGTGTAGTTCAACCAATCATCTGAAGTTAAATCGCTGGAATAACGGCCACGTGATTGTTGAGATGATGGCTCCGATTCCGACGGAAGGCATGCAAAAAGAAGATGTGCGTCGCTTGGCTAAGGAATCTCATCGAGTGATGAAAGAGAAGCTTGAATCGTTGGATCAAGAGGTTGCGGTTTTAAATCAGGGCCGAGGATCAGTGACGAACTGATACGCATGACGCGTTTATCTTAGTGATGAAAAAGGTTGATATTGCTATCAACCTTTTTCGATGTCGATGTCGATGTATCAGTCATTCAACCAAACCCGATACACTTCAAATTGGCTTAACGGACAGCGATAGCTTCAATTTCAATTCCAACATCTTTGGGTAAACGTGCGACTTCGACGCAAGAACGAGCCGGATAGTTGGCAACGTCATGTTCATCGAAAAACTTGCCATAGACTTCATTGACGGTTGCAAAGTCACCCAGATCTTTGACAAAAACAGTCATCTTCACAATATTGGCGACCGTTAAACCTGCCGACTCAATGATCGCTTTGACGTTTTCCAGAGACTGGCGAGCTTGTGCTGCAATCTCGACCGGTACTTCGCCTGTCACCGGGTTTACCGGGATTTGTCCGGATGTCATGATGAGATTACCCAAATCAACACCTTGAACGTAGGGGCCGATAGCTGCTGGCGCTGATTCCGTATGAATTACTTTTGTCATTGTTTTCTATCCATTACATGTTGCTTCAGAAAGGTCAGTTTGCCTTGATTCAGAGTCGAGGTAAAGCCTCAATCGCTGCGTTGTATTAAGTTCGCTCTGTGACAATTTCTCTTGAGAAAACCTTTTCGCAATACTTACATTTCAACCGGATATCATGCTTTTTCTCCACAATGCTAAAACTACTTTCTACAGGTTCATCATGGGAGATACAGTTGGTGTTCGGGCAAGCAAAAACATTATTGATGCGTTGTGGCAGTTTCAATGCGAGTTTTTTGACAACTTTGTAGTTTTCAATTTGGTTGACGGTAGCATGAGGTGCATATAACGCCAGTTTGTTGGCTTGAGATTCGTTAATGAACACATTCTCGATCTTCAACAAGTCTTTAATACCTAATGCTGATGAAGGCAGGTTCAGACCGATAGTCACCTTTTGCGAGGATTGATGCATGTCGAAAAGCTTCAATACCTTGATGCCGATTTGTGCAGGGATATGGTCGATAACAGTTCCATTTTTAATGGCTTCTACCTGTAATTGTGAATCTTTTGGCATGATCAGTTACTCCCTTACAGTGTTTCATTCAGCACAAGCGCCAGCAGAGCTTCGCGTGCGTATACGCCATTTTCTGCCTGTTGGAAGAAATAAGCGTGTGGTGTTTGATCGACATCCGTGGTGATTTCATCGACGCGAGGCAGTGGATGAAGCACTTTCATATTCTCTTTTGCATCCTGAAGTTGAGTTGCATTAAGAATATAAGCCGAGCGAATATGCGCATACTCCGATTCATCAAAGCGCTCCTTCTGCACCCGGGTCATGTAGAGAATGTCCACTTGAGGAATCACGCTCTCGATATCGGTATGCAGGCTATATTCATGACCAGCTTCTTCCAGTTCTTCTAAGATATAGTCGGGCATTGCCAGTGCATCCGGTGCGATGAAGAAGAAACGGTTGTTGTTAAATTTGGCGAGTGCCTGAGTCAAAGAATGCACGGTACGTCCATATTTAAGGTCACCGACAAATGCAATGTTCAGCCCATCGAGACGACCTTGTGTTTCGGTAATGGTAAAGAGATCGAGCAAGGTCTGAGTCGGATGTTGATTGGCACCATCACCAGCATTGATGACCGGGACACCGTTAGAGAACTCGGAGGCCAGACGTGCAGCACCTTCCTGTGGATGACGCATCACAAAGGCATCAACATAGGAAGAGATAATCTGTACTGAATCTGCCAACGTTTCGCCTTTTTTCGCCAACGATGTATTACCACCGTTATCGAATCCAATCACGTTACCACCAATACGTTGGATCGCGGTTTCAAAAGAGAGCCGTGTCCGTGTTGATGGTTCAAAAAAGCAACTGGCAATGACCTTATTGCGGATCAATTCCGGTTGAGGCGTTGCTTTTAGCTGACCTGCTGTATTGACAATCAACTCTAACTCATCACGTGTGAGTTCAGAGATTGAGATGATGTGCTTTCTGTATAGCGAATTCGTCATGATCATCTTCCCTAGTATTTTCTGACAGGCATAAAAAAGCCCCCCGATCAGGGAGGCTTTCAAAAAGAGTAACAAAGGAGAACCATAAGATGAGGCAAGTATCTTTGCTTACCCCAATGCAGCGTTGACAAGCGTGTGTTGCGGCATGATCCCGAACGCCCATGATGTTCCCTCTGAGACAAATTGCTCGGCATTATACGCTTAACTTGATTGAGTGCAAGCGATTACATCGTGTCTGCAAAGAATTAATTTCAGCCTCTGCGATGCAAGCCGTTAAGCGCCGAGCGTAGCGACCATCACCGCTTTGATGGTGTGCATTCTGTTCTCTGCTTCATCAAATACAATTGAATAACCCGACTCAAAGACTTCTTCGGTTACTTCCAGCCCTTGCATGCCATATTTCTCAGCAATTTCCTTACCGACGACTGTTTCATCATTGTGAAATGCCGGGAGACAATGCATAAATTTAACGTGAGGATTCCCCGTCAGTTGAATGGTTTGCATATTGATTTGGTAAGGGGTCATCAATGCGACACGCTCGTCCCAAGCCTCGGGCGCTTCGCCCATCGATACCCAAACATCGGTATAGAGAAAATCACACCCTTTCACACCTGCGGCAACATCTTCGGTTAACGTGATCTTTGCACCAGTGGTCTTGGCGATTTCCTGGCAAGCTTTGACAAGCGACTCTTCCGGCCAGAATGATTTAGGGGCGACAAGACGAATATCCATCCCCATTTTAGCGGCACCCACCATCAGCGAATTCCCCATGTTATTACGGGCATCCCCCAAATAGGCAAAGGAGATTTCATAGAGATGTTTGCCACGGCTATGTTCTTGCATGGTGAGGAAGTCAGCCAGAATTTGAGTGGGGTGGAATTCATCAGTCAATCCGTTCCAGACGGGAACCCCCGCGTAAGCGCCTAGTTCTTCTACGATGGACTGACCATAACCGCGATATTGAATCCCATCATACATCCGGCCAAGGACCCGGGCGGTATCTTTCATCGACTCTTTATGACCAATCTGAGAACCAGATGGGCCAATATAAGAGATCTGTGCCCCTTGATCATATGCAGCAACTTCAAACGAGCAACGGGTTCTGGTGGATGATTTTTCAAAAATCAGCGCAATATTTTTGCCCAGCAGTTTTTTCTGCTCGGTACCGGTATATTTTGCTTTTTTCAAATCTGCTGCCAGATCCAGCAAAAATTGGATCTCGGTTGGTGTAAAGTCGAGAAGTTTGAGAAAGTTGCGGTTGCGTAAATTAAAAGCCATGCTTCAGTCCTGCAAAAGGTCACCACGAATACGGTTAGTAAACCATAGAACACCCTATTATGTGAATAATTAGTTTAAAAAAATGGCAAATTATTCATGTTGATCCGCATTTTTTGCTCTTTATTGCATATTTCAATAAATTGGGCCTCAGTTATTGCAGAGCAACGTTGCTTGATTGTGGTGCATCAAGGACGGGTAAGAGAGGTTTTTGGGGCATTAATGGTTCTATCTCTGATTGACTTTAATCGAGCATCAACATCCGTATACTTGACATGACAGCTATGAATTGGACAAATTTATGTTACGCACACGTTCTATATGTATGGTTAAAAATGCTTTTTCATCATAAGTTAGAGTATAACTATGTTTTTTATTTAAATAAGTTTCAATTTTATTCACTGTATTCCAAGATAAACTTAATCGTTGGTCGATGTCGTCATATAAAGAGACCTGTTCATGGTCAACTAGGTTCTTATTAGAAAGACGTTGAGCGAAAGACTTTAAATGTGTCAGCAGGCGCTGATAGTTGATATCTTGAACATTCCAATTAATATTTAAATCATATTTTATAATACTTAATATATCTTTCACTATTTCAGTCTTTTGTATAACATTTTTCATGTTATTTTCACCAGCAGCATTGACAAGATGAAGCGCAATAAAAGCGGCTTCATCTGTTGGGATGTCAAGTTCTAATGTCTTGTTGATCAATGCTAAAGCTTTTTCTCCGACTGAATATGCTAAAGGGTAGAATTGCTTAATTTCCCAATAAAACTGATTGCGGATAGTCATCCCTTTTTTGTAACGTAAAACAGCAAAGTTAATATGGTCACAGAGAGATAAAAATAATGTATCTTGGAGCTCGATCTGTAAATCCTCACGTGCCATTTTGATCACTTGATCAGTCAGAGTAAGGTAGATGGGAGGCATCTCAGACAGAATATCAGCAAAAAAATCATGAATGCCACCCTGAGATTTGAAAAAATGGCTTTCAATATCAGATTCTTGGATGATGTCGCCTTTCTTTTTGTTCCATCCGATACCACGACCTAATGCAACGGACTCACTACCATTATCTGTCACGACAAATACTGCATTATTATTTAAAACTCGGTCAATTTTCATCATCTCACCTAAAAAATCTAACAATAATCATATGTTAATATGATTATTGTTGATTTTAATTACCTGATATTCATTAAAGTTTACTGTTGACTATATTGTCAAGATGTATGAGGTGTTAAAGTTGATGTGTCGGGTTCTTGAATTGTGGCAACGTTAGTAATTACAAACGGTGTTACAACTTGGTAACCCGCACTGATAATCGAATCCTTATCAAATTCAATTAACAATTGTCCTTCTACGACGCGATCACCTTCTTTGACATGCATCGTAAAATATTTGCCTTGTAACTGTATGGTATCAATGCCGACATGAATCAAGATTTCTGCGCCAGTATCTGAAAGTAATCCAATGGCATGGCCGCTATCGTAGGTATGAGCAATGATTCCATCGGTTGGTGCGTACACGAGCCCTTCTGCCGGTATGATTGCAATACCATCACCGACGGCGCCGGAGGAAAATACTTTATCATCAACACTCTCCAGTGCAATAACCTCACCTTTAATCGGAAGACTCATCATTTTATCGGCAACAAGCAGTTTGTCTCCGACAACTTTCGGTAACTCATTTGGCGTAAGATTAGTCGGTGCAGATACCTCGGGTTGCTCTTTAGCTGTCGCTGTATTCTGGAAGCCAACAATCAAAGTCAGTATAAAACTGACCACAAAAGCGATGAGACAGCCTAAAATAAATCCAGTGAAGCCCGGGCCGTAAAAAATAGGTACGGTTAGTAAGCTGGTCATTCCCATAGAAATCGCAGAACTTTGAGCATAGCCGACGATGGCGCCACCACAACCTGCTGCAATGACTGCACATATGAATGGTTTTTTCAGCTTCAGTGTCACACCATAAACACCGGGTTCGGTAATACCAAATAATGAAGTAATAAATGCAGCCCCGGCTAAGGCTTTCATTTTTTCATCTTTAGTACGTACCATAACGGCTAATAAGGCACCTGATTGTGAAAATACAGCCGGTCCGGTCGCGGCTTTCAGATAACTTCGACCAAGAATCGATAAATCGTTGATGAAAAGCGTAACAAAGCCCCAATGAATGCCAAAAATAACAAAGATTTGCCAGAATGCTGCGAATAGTGCGCCTGCGATGATTGGGTTGAATTTATATATACCAACAAAGACCTCAGCGACAGCTGTACTGACAGTTACACTGACAGGACCAATACACATTAAAGTCAGTGGTACCATGATTGTCACTAACAAAAATGGTGTCACTATATTGCGAATACTATCGTGGAATAAATCTTTTAAGTTTTTCTCTAAATAGCTGGTTACCCAGATACAAAGGATAATTGGAAGCACTGAACCTGTATATTTCATTAAAATAACAGGGATACCAAAAAACGCCACATCTTGACCGCTTTCATAAAGAGCTTGAATCGTTGGATAAATCATCGCTCCTGCAATAGAGACAGAGACAAAAGTATTGGCACCAAATTTTCTTGAGGAGGTGATTGCTAATAGGATTGGTAAGAAATAAAAAATACTGTCAGATGCAGCGGAGAGTATAACATATTCATTTTGTGTATGAGATAGTAGGCCCAGTGCCGTTAGAATCGAAAGGACCCCTTTCAGTACACCTGATGCTGCCATCGCACCTAATAATGGTGTAAAAATAGATGAAACAACATCGACAAGCTTTTCTAGTATGTTTCCTTTGTTTTCTGGTGCATCATTATGTGTATTTGATTTTTTATTTTCGCTCAAAACTGATGAAATAGAACCAAATTCCATGTAGACATCTGAAACTCGATTACCAATAACAACTTGAATTTGTCCAGCAGAGTTAATCGCTGTGATAACGCCATCTAGTTCATTAAGTGCATTCATGTTTACTTTATTTATATCTAAAATTTTAAAACGTAAACGTGTCGCGCAATGAACTAACGAAGCTACATTATTTTCACCACCAACTTCTTGCAAAATGTTGGAGGCTAGCTCTTTAGTGTTCATAAGAATTCCTCTTAATAATAAGGTACTGAACAAATCGATATATTAAAGTCATAAATCTATGAGAGGATTGTGTGGCTACAAATAAGATTTAGTAGAGTTGCAACATTCAATCCCATAATTAGAAAGTTTAAATTTGTCTTGTCATATATGCCCTAGATGTTAGGGCATATATTAAACTGTGTATATTTACGGTATAAGATATTTACAAACATTCACCATTACTTGAGATGACTTTTTTATACCAATAGAAACTGTCTTTGCGTCTACGAATTAAAGTTCCATTTCCTTGATCATCACGATCAACATGAATAAAACCATAACGTTTTTCCATCTGAGCTGTACCAGCACTCACCAGATCAATAGGCCCCCAGCTGGTATAACCTAGCATCTTAACGCCATCTTTTATCGCTTCTTTCATTTGAGCAATATGTTGGCGTAAATATTCAATACGATAGTCGTCATGGATACTACCATCTTCTTCAACGACATCTCGTGCACCAAATCCATTCTCTACAATGAAAAGTGGTTTTTGATAACGATCATACAACTCATTCAGTAAGTAACGTAAACCTTCTGGATCAATTTGCCAGCCCCATTCGGATGCTTTTAAGTGCGGGTTAGGAATGAGTCGGATAATATTACCTCGAGACCCCTCATATTTTTCAGGTTCCCAAGTCGAGCAGCCACTCATGTAATAACTGAAAGAAACAAAGTCAACAGTATTCATTAAATCTGCATAATCACTTTCAGTGATATCGAGATGAATATTATTTTCACTGAAATATCGTTGTATCCATGCCGGATAATCACCACGAATCTGAACATCACCGAAGAATAACCATTCTCGGTTTTTCTTTTGCATTTCTAACATATCTTTAGGGTGACAGGTCATCGGGTAACGTAAGGCTCCCAGTAGCATATTGCCAATCGAGGCATCAGGAATGATCTCATGACAAGCTTTTACTGCTCGGGCACTTGCGACTAACTGATGATGAATTGCCTGATAAATTTGTTGTTCATCAGGGCTACCTTCAAGTCCAACACCTGTGAAAGGAGAATGAAGAGACATATTAATTTCATTAAAAGTCAGCCAGTATTTGACTTGATTTTTATAGCGCTTAAATACTGTTACAGCATATTTTTCAAAATGATCGATGGTTGCTCGGTTAATCCATCCACCTAATTTTTTTACCAGACCATATGGCATTTCATAATGAGATAATGTAATTAAAGGCTGGATATTGTATTTAGCCATCTCGGCAAATAATTGCTCATAAAATGCTAACCCGGCTTCACAGGGCTCAGCTTCATCCCCATTGGGATATATTCTTGACCACGCAATTGATGTCCGTAATACCTTGAAACCCATTTCGGCGAAAAGTTTGATATCTTCCGGGTACTGATGATAAAAATCGATCGCAATATCTTTAATGCACTCTACGTTAGAATCTTCTCTGTGAGTGATCGCTCCATGAATGCCATTTAATTGCATATCTGAAGTTGATACACCTTTTCCGCCAACATTCCATGCGCCTTCTACCTGATTTGCAGCAACTGCTCCGCCCCATAAAAAATCTTCTGGAAAGCCTTTCATCTTTATCTCCCGATTCATCATCCGGTTTTCATTTCCGGAATCCAAAAAAAAACCTGAGATAAACGCAGTATTTAACTACGTTTATCTCAGGTTTCGCCCAAAAAAAGGTAACGCCCTTTTATTTTCAGAGACCATAAACAAATCAATAGAACAAAAAAACTAGCATAGTGTAATTATGTGATGATTATCACATGGAATAATTGATAGTTTGATCGTTATAACATATTAGCGACACTGATTGCTTATAGGGTTATACCCAAGTAACCTCAAGATGCAGGATTCAGAGTGCCTTCAATCGGCGTCATTCAAGGAAAGTGCCTATGATTTTGAACGGTGAATGCTACATAAAGTGTGTCGAGCGTACCAATAATCGTTTACTGACATCTATCGGGTTGAAACGCTATCAGTTCGTTGAGAATCAGCGTGTTATTTAATCAGCTAAATTTTGTATTCACTGTCTTGGCTATTTTTACTCTTACTGGCTTAATTTAACGGCAATACGCTTTGAGTCAGCATTTCTAAACATATGTTTACATTCGTCATATGTCGGAAAGGCTCGCCATAGAATATTTACTGCGAGCCTTGCGTTTAAAATTTAGAAGTAGGTTTCTGTGAACTCAGCGAGTGAGCTTCTTTCTACTTCATCAAAGATGAGAATAGAGCCTTTTTCATAGTTTTTATAAACATTGACCGCTGCGGATAAACCACTGGATGCGGCACTCACAAATTTATCGTCAATCTGACTTAGATTGCCAAGTAATATTGTTCTACAATTTTTGCCGCCTCTGCTCAGCATCCCTTTGACTTGTGCACGCGTCATATTCTGTGCTTCATCAATGATTAACACCGCATCGTCCAGCGAACGACCTCTGAAGTAAGCCATACTTGTAAATTCAATGTTGGCCCGCTCGATAATGTGCTCGACCGTTTGATGAACATTACAATCCTCACCTTCGCCGGAATGCATGGATATAAGAGCATCTGTGATACCGACCATGAGCGGGAGCGATTTCTCTTTTAAGTCACCGGGTAAAAATCCCGGATCGTCATCCATAAAATCCCGGCTTCTGACCACGACAATTTTCTTATATTGCTTTGTTTCGATCACTTGATGTAATGCGGCTGCGACCGCTAAGAATGTTTTCCCTGACCCCGCAGGACCCAGCATGATATTCAAGTCATAATTGGGGTCGGTTAACTGATTTAATGCAATTGCTTGTCTTTGATTTTTAGGACTAATTCCCCAGACTTTTCCGTGTTTTTTCGGTAACAGCTTTGTAATGACATGTGTCGGGGTGACTTGTGTCACAACCCCAATATGCTGTTCATCATCAAACCAGTACATATTTTTTTGAACGTCTTCATTAAATAAATGGCGATCGAATTGATAACAGTCACCGGATAGTTTGAAATCTTTATCCGTCTCTATCCGATTAAATAAATCGCCTTCAAAATATTGTACGCCGGAATAAAGTAAGTCGATGTCTGTAATTTGATTATCAATCGGCACATCTTCAGAGAATACGCCAATCGTTCGGGCTTTCAGTCGCATATTGATATCGCGGCTGACCAACGACACATCTCTGCCGAGCTTTTTCTGCAGTTGGAATGCAAAATTAATGATGTGGTTATCGGCATCACTGCCAATCCCGTGACGAAGGGATTCTTCGACTTCAATATTGGTATCTACAGCAATGAATAATTTGCCTCTTTGACCGACTTCACTCGATGGTAGGTCAATACCTGCTTGTAACTCTTCTGCATTATGACCATTGACTAAATCTTCGAGCATTCGTATACAGACGCGAGCATCGGCACTGACTGATTTTTCTCTGCGTTCTTTTAGATTGTCCAACTCTTCGAGTACAGTTAAACAAATATAAACATCATCTTGATATGCGAGTAAACTTTTCGGGTCGTGGACTAACGCTGAAGTATCTAAAACTCGGGGAGTGTTGGTTCTTGATATCATAATCTGTTTCCTACATAGAATGGAAAGACCGATGTTTCTGTCATCATGATTTATCTCATGACGTTATCGCTGCTGTGAGAGAGCAGGCACTGCGTTGAGAATATCTGTATCGCTCGAATGTGCTGTCCTTTTTGACACCGATAGTTTCCGGTCTGGTACTGAGAGTCCAAAGCACGGATTGTGACGCGAGTATCCCTTGTGATATCTGGTTTATCGTCTTGAATTCGGTTGGGAGGGGGAGAAATTGAGGCGACATCATATTGCTGGAAGGAATCAATCGCCAGCGATTGAGGGGGGCGGGTCTTGGTATCCAAGGCCAAGACAAATGGTTTCCGGTCGGTATCGTCCATAAGCGTCTCCTTGCCGTTAAGCGGCGACTGAGAAGAGATAGCTTGTCAGCACCTGTCAGAGTCATACTATGTTGGGTTTGTATGTCTCTCGACGTACTGCAAACCTTTTAACAAACCAGTGCAACAAACGCAGTCACTGAAACTGGGTTGTTGCTTACTACGCTATTTGTTGTGGGCATCATGCCAACTGAATGACCCGATTCATGCACTTCCATTGTGCTGCCCAAGTTTCAAATTCTGCTATATACCGAATGATGTAAGTATAGCAATCAATCTGTTTACAAATGACATCATTTTTTTACATTTTTATGTCATCCCGTAGCGGAGTGGATTTCACGTGACCTGTATCACAGCATCAAGTAAGATGAGCCCCCATTTTCTGCACCTTGTTGGAATCACGGTCATAATGATACGGGTTAGTAAAGGGCAGATTTTTTAGTGATACTTTGATCAAAATGAGGTGGTTGATTCATGGCTTTTGCGTTGGGGCAGCGTTGGATAAGTGATACCGAAAGCGATTTAGGATTAGGAACTGTAGTGGCATTAGATGACAGAACTGTCACATTAATGTTTGCTGCATCAGAAGAGAATCGGGTTTATGCACGCCATGATGCACCGGTCACCCGAGTTATTTTTCATGCCGGTGATACCGTCGATAGCCAAGAAGGATGGACGTTACTGATTGAACAGGTGAGTGAAGACAATGAGGTGCTCACTTATATCGGTACCCGTCAGGATACGCAGGAAACTCAGGTTGAATTGCGAGAAATATTTTTAAGCCACCAAATTCGATTTAATAAACCTCAGGATAAACTGTTTGCCGGTCAGATCGATCGGATGGACAATTTCGCATTGCGCTACCGCGCATTAGTCAATCAGCATCAGCAGCATAAAAGCCCAATGCGCGGACTTTGTGGTGGCCGTGTTGGTTTGATTGCCCACCAACTTTACATTGCTCATGAAGTCGGGCGACGCCATGCGCCTCGCGTTCTGCTGGCTGATGAAGTCGGATTGGGGAAAACGATTGAAGCGGGAATGATCATCCACCAACAAGTATTGGCGGGCAGAGCAGAAAGAATTTTGATCGTTGTCCCTGAAACTCTTCAATATCAGTGGCTGGTCGAAATGATGCGTCGTTTCAACCTGCACTTTTCTATTTTTGATGAAGAACGCTGTATCGAGTCACAGAGTGAGGCTGAAAATCCGTTTGAAACTCAGCAGTATGTGCTCTGTTCTCTTGATTTTCTCCGGCAATATCCGCAGCGTTTTGAACAAGCCAAAGCAGCCAGTTGGGATCTGATGGTCGTTGATGAAGCGCACCATCTGGCGTGGGAGGTTGATCAGCCTAGCCCCGAATATCTGATTGTTGAAGCGCTGGCGCAACAGATTTCCGGCGTTCTGTTATTGACGGCAACGCCTGAACAGCTGGGCCGGGAAAGCCACTTTGCCCGATTACGCTTATTAGACCCCGACCGCTTTTATGACTTTGATGCATTTATTAAAGAAGAAGCGTCTTATGAACCCGTTGCTGAGGCAGTGTCTGCACTGGCTGAAGACCGGGCGTTATCCAATGCATCGAAAAATCATATTGTCGAGCTGCTTTCTGAGCAGGATGTCGAACCGCTGTTCCGGATCATTGACGGCAATACCAGCAGTGAAGAAAAAGTCAGTGCGAGAGATGAGTTAATTGGTAACTTGATGGACCGTCATGGGACCGGACGAGTACTGTTTCGTAATACGCGCGCTTCCATTCAGGGATTTCCACAGCGTTGTGTCAATCTGATTCCACTGGCGCAACCATTGGAATATCTAGATTTTATTGAGCAATATATTGCTTCACTTGATGCAGCCCACAGTCTGAAAATCGAAAGCGGTATGTACCCTGAACGTGCCTATCATGCTCAGGCGCATAGCTCGCAGGTGTGGTGGATGTTTGATCCGCGGATCAACTGGCTGCTCGATAAAGTGAAGTCGAAGCGTAGTGATAAAATTTTGGTGATTGCCGCCGAAGCGGAGACCGCACTTCAGATTGAACAGGCATTGCGCGAACGCGAAGGCATTCGGGCGACGGTTTTTCATGAAGGTATGTCGATTATTGAACGTGATAAAGCCGCTGCTTATTTTGCTCAGGATGAAGGTGGTGCGCAGGTACTGGTTTGCAGTGAGATTGGTTCTGAAGGACGAAACTTTCAGTTTGCCAGTCAGTTGGTTATGTTTGATTTGCCGATGAATCCGGATCTGTTAGAGCAGCGTATCGGACGTCTGGATCGGATTGGTCAAAAACAGGATGTTGAGATCCACGTGCCTTATTTACAGGGCTCGTCACAAGAAGTTATCGCCCGTTGGTATCATGAAGGCTTGAATGCTTTCGCGGAAACTTGCCCGACGGGGAATACTGTATTTGAATCCTTCGCTGAACGTTTGATGGCGCAATTATCGTCATCAGATCCGCACCAGTTGGATTCGTTGATCAGCGATGCCCGTAAGATAAATCACGACTTGAAAGCCGCACTGGAACACGGGCGAGATCGGTTACTGGAAATGCATTCTCATGGCGGTGAAAAAGCGGAACAGATTGTTCGTGACATTGCAGCAACGGATGGTGATACCGAATTGGTCGCTTTTGCGTTGAACCTGTTCGATACCATTGGGCTGAATCAGGATGATCGCGGTGAGCACTCGCTGATAGTGACCCCTTCTGAGCACATGATGGTACCAAGTTATCCTGGGTTACCTTATGAAGGTGCGACGATTACCTTTGAACGGGAAACCGCACTCTCGCGGGAAGATATCCACTTTATGACGTGGGAGCATCCGATGATTCAGGGAGGGATTGATCTCCTCCTGAGTGAGGGGGTCGGAACGTCAGCCGTTTCTTTGTTGAAGAATAAAGCACTGCCGGTCGGGACGATTTTACTCGAGTTAGTCTATGTCGTGGATGCTCAGGCACCTAAAAGCAGCGGTATCGGCCGCTTCTTACCTAAAACACCAATTCGTCTGATGCTGGATGCGCAGGGCAATGACCTGTCATCTCAGGTAGCATTCGAAGGATTCAATCGCCAACTGAGTCCGGTTAACCGTCATTTAGCAAACAAGCTGGTGACCTCCGTTCAGCAAGAGGTTCATCAACTGATTCAGCGCAGTGAAGCGGTGATCCAGTCGAAGGTGGAGAGCATTCGACACACGGCTCAAGAGGAAATGGTCTCGGCCTTGAATCGCGAGCTCGAACGTTTACAGGCGCTGAAAGCAGTCAATCCGAATATTCGGGAAGAAGAAATTGAGATTCTGGGTAATCAGATTTCAGTATTGTCTGTGTTGATTCAGCAAGCGCAGTATCAGTTGGATTCACTACGTTTGATTGTGGTTTCACATCAATGATTGTGGTTTGATATCAGTCAGTCGTATTCATCACCATACAAGCACAAAAAAGCCATCAGTAATGATGGCTTTTTTGATACGCAGAAGTACTGAACCGAGCGTATTGACCGTTTACATGAACCATTTCCACCAGAGGAAGAGTGCAAGGAAGCCAAATAGATAAATCAGCCCGGTGATCGACAATAATTTCATTTTAGGCCCCAGAGTCAGCGATTCCGGCAATGGTGTTCTGGTGACCAGAATATAGTTGAGCAGGGCAAACACGGGCGTCGTAACGAATGCCATAATCATGGCGAAATTCAGCATCGGCAGTAAGGCCGATTTAGCAAAAGCAAGAATACTCAGCGCAGCTACCGAAACGATGAGCATCCAGGGCGAGAGATAACGATGTTTTTTTGTCTCCGTTTTCTCATTGGTTGGTTGCTGTGTTAACAGACGTTGTGACTCAGCTATCACGCGCGAATAGCCATCGATAACGGTAATCGTACTGCCAAAAATACAGAAGAAAGCGATGACCGCAATCAGGTAACGGGCCCATTCACCAATGGTTGATGCGTATAAGTTGACTAACTGGTGGGTAAATCCAATCCCTGATTTCGACAATTCGGTGCCTGTGCCATGGATCAGTAATGCACCGAGCGCCAGAAAGATAATGGCCAGAATCGCAGTCCCGATATAGCCGACATTAAAGTCGAACAGCGCTGATTTCGGTGTGACATTCTGTTGGGCACACTGATTTTTCAGCCAAATTGAGGTCAGGCTCGAAATCTCAATCGGGGCCGGCATCCATCCCATGGTCACAACCAGAAAGCCGATTGCCGCAAGTGTCCAGGGCGATGGATCAGGTGCGCTGGGCACGGTTGCAACGGGATGTCCAATTGCAATAACGACGGCTGATAGCGTGGCAATTGTGAGCACTGCCATGATCACTTTCGCCAGTGAATCGAGCGCTTTATAGTGGCCGGCAAATAAAATGATCAAACAGGTGGTAACGACCATGATCGATAAAGTCAGGCTGGATAATTCAAACGGCATGAAATATCCCAGCAGGCTGGCACTAAAGAGCGTCAGCGCTGCCGTATTGATCACCGCCGAAATGATACTCAGCAGCATGAAAATCCACAGATAAGGTTTGCCGAGTTGTGCATAACCGTGCACCAGACATTCCCCTGTCCCCATTGTGTATTGAATTCCTGCCCGGAAAAAAGGGTATTTAAAAAAGTTCACGAGCAAGATTAAGGCTGCCAGTTGCCAGCCATAGATTGCCCCGGCTTTCGTTGATGCCACGAGATGCGATCCACCGACGGCTGCGGCAGCCATCATAATTCCGGGACCGAGTGATTTGATCACTCTGGACAATGAAAACCCCTGTGGAGAGGGATAAGCGGCAGCATTTTCCATTCTTGTTCCTTAGTTTAAAGCAAATAGTTTGAAGCAATTGTTTGCAGCGATGTTGTGTCGTTTTTATTTTGTGTGTTTGCGCTATCGTTGGTGACGACAGGTTGAACATGCACGCTATGTTTTCCATGCGTGTTTTTGTTATTTTGTCAATAAAGCACATGAATATCACATTTGTAGTAGGTGTCAATTTATATAGACATAAATGTTAAGAAATGAGGACAAATCACCCGGTGGTACGATCTCTTGGCGACAATTTTCTTATGTTGAATTGACATGTGACGCCAGATTAACCGCACTGCATCTTGCGTGGATTTCGGTATATAATGCAGCGCGTTTTTCCCTAGAGATGCTGATATGGCAATGACATCGTACACGCCTCCGACCACACCGTGGACGGAGATTATTTATCAGGACGAGCATATTTTGGCGGTTAATAAACCGTCTGGCTTGCTTTCTGTACCCGGCAAAGATCCGCAACACTATGACAGCATGTGGTCTCGGTTGGTGGCGGACTATCCGGAAATTCAGGTCGTTCACCGTTTGGATATGGCGACGTCCGGACTGATGCTGTTTGCCAAGAATAAACACGTAGAAAGTGCATTGAAAAAACAGTTTCAGTATCGATTAACGCATAAGGTCTACTATGCACGAGTGTGGGGCAATGTTGCCCAGGATGAAGGTGAAGTTGATTTACCATTGATTTGTGACTGGCCGAATCGCCCCCGCCAGAAAGTTTGTTTTGAAACCGGTAAGCCGTCCCGGACTTTGTTTCAGGTGGTTGCCAGAGAAGCGTTGACAACGGTTGTCCGTCTTTTCCCGGTGACGGGGCGTTCCCACCAGTTGCGGGTTCACATGCTGGCAATTGGTCATCCGATTGTGGGGGATGAGTTTTATGCGCCAGAAGAAGCTAAAGCGTTTGCCACGCGACTCCATTTACATGCCGCAGAACTGAGTTTCTATCATCCCAAAAATCATTGGTTAAGACGTATATTCGTGCCGTGTGAGTTTTATCCGCCAGCGGAAGAGATTATCTTCGAACATTTTGACCCCGAGAGAAAACTGCCGGATTATAAGAAGCTGCCGAGGCCATAGTCAGGTTGCCAACCTAGATTCGGGTTTCTAACCCAGATAAGGAGAAAAGGATGTCATTACCGCGAGTCGTATTTGTTGATCGAGCCACAATCCCCGCCCATATTCATGTGCCTGAGCTTCCTTTTGAACATCAGTGGGTGAGTTATGATGAAACATCACCATCGCAGTTACTGGAAAGAGTTCGCGATGCAGACATGATTATTACCAATAAAGTGGTGCTCAACGCGGATTCATTGTCTCAACTTCCTAAATTACGCCTGATTGCGGTTGCGGCAACCGGCGTGAACAATGTCGATATCGATTATTGTCGGGCGCATGACATTGCGGTCACAAATGTGCAGGGCTATGCGACACGTTCAGTGCCCGAACATGTGATTGGGATGATCTTCGCACTCCGTCGTCATTTGATGGCCTACCATCAAGATATTGGCCGGGGAGAGTGGCAACAGCATGGTCAGTTCTGCTTTTTCACGCATCCAATCGGTGATGTGGCCGGTAGTACTATCGGGATTATCGGTCATGGTGCACTGGGACAAGCAACCGCTGAACTGGCCCGGGCTGTCGGGATGCAGGTTATCTTTGCTGAGCGTAAAGGGGCATCCGTTTGCCGAGAAGGATTTTTGCCGTTTGAAACGGTGTTACGTCAGGCTGATGTGGTTTCATTACATTGCCCTTTAACCGAAGAGACTCACCATTTGCTTGGTGCGGATGAGTTATCGATGATGAAAGCCAACGCGATTCTGATCAATACCGGAAGAGGGGGGCTTGTGGATGAAGCCGCACTGGTTGATGCATTGACATCTGGCACCATTGCTGCTGCCGGTGTCGATGTATTTACGCAGGAGCCTGCCGATGAACGCAATCCACTGGTTGCCAGTATGGATTTACCCAACCTGTTATTGACGCCTCATATAGCTTGGGGCAGTGATTCTGCGATTCAGCAACTGGTTCAGCGACTCGTCGACAATATTACGGTATTTCATCAAGGGAAAAAACAGAACCGAATTGTTTAGTCAATGATGAATATCATCACGTTAAATAAGTAAATGGGGATATCTGAGCGCTATTTTTTGGCAAGACATCTCACATTTATGAGCTTGTCGTTTAGACGCGTGCAGGCTATTCGTATTGTTGATAATATTGCCAGCTTATATGATTTAGCCAAATTATTACGTTGGTGATTTGGTGCTCTATTGAATGTAACGTCAGGATTGACTCATGAACGAAAATAATACTGTGAATCCTCTCCGTTTTAATGGACGGACTGGGGAGTTTTTTGGCATTTGGATTGTGAATATTTTGCTCTCCGTTGTGACTTTGGGAATTTATTCGGCTTGGGCCAAAGTAAGAACCAAACGTTATTTCTATGGCAATACCTATCTCGCTCAGGATAACTTTGAATATCACGGGACACCGAAACAAATCCTCAAAGGGCGCGCTGTTGCCATGCTGTGTTTATTAATTTGGGTGATGTTGAGTTCTGTCTCTGAAGTGGCGTCTGCTGTCTTATTAATTTTGTTTTATTTGGTATTGCCTTGGATGATGTGGAGTAATGTCCGCTTTGATTCGGCAATGACCAGTTACCGAAATACACACTTTGCTTTTGCAGGCACACTGAAACAAGCTTATATCACTTTTATGGGGCGTGGTGTGGTTGCCATTCTCGGATTTATTCTGGGGATTGCTGGTATCGTCGTTATCACACGGATGGTCAATAGTGTGTTGTTGACTGTCGTGATGGCAATTGCTTTTGTTGCATTGTGTGCATTTATTCAAGCATGGGTGATGACAGGAGTATGGCGCTATTTTATGAATGGCTACCGATATGGTAATGCTGAATTTTCAGCGGTTCTTACCAGTAAAAAGCTATTTTTCATTAATTTAGGTGCGATTGGTATTTTTATCGGTGGCGCGTTGATGATGTTGGTGCTTGGCAGCATTTTCTTTTATTCAATGGTGATGAATATCATCATGGATATCGACAGCTTAATGTATTCGATGAATGACACTATGCTTGGTGGGATAATCATTGGCTATCTCTTATTCATTATAATTGGGATGATTTCCGCTGCTTATATGAGTGTCCGAATTCGAAATTACGTTTATTCTCAAACGATTGTTTCATTGGATAACCAGTCACTTAAGCTCAATTCTAGCTTCTCAGTATTGAAGTATGTGGGGTTATTACTGACAAATATGTTGGGGTTAATTTTCACCTTAGGGTTAGCACATCCTTGGGTGAAAGTGCGTATGGCGAATTATGCTGCTGAGCAGACACAAGTGATCGGTGATTTAGATATACTCGAAGCTGTGGATCAAGATTCTGATGTGCGTTCTGCTCTGGGAGATGAGCTGGTGCAAGCGTTTGATATCAATTTAGGAATTGGATAATGCGAGCCGAAGGGGCGGCTTATCCGCCCCGTTTATCACAGCGGTGTTCTGCGGATATTGAAATCTCCGGAGAGCAGATCGCATTGCGTTGTGATAACGAGTTGGTTAGTCAGACTTCGCTTGAGCTGTTAACACTCAGTGACAGTGTTGGTAATCTCCCCGTACGCATCACTTTTCCCGATGGGTGGGTGTTTGTCCCTGAGCAAAATAAAGATATCGACAGTTTGCTGCAAAAGAAGGGCAAGAAATCACTCAGAATCCGCCAGGTTGAATCTAACCTATGGTTGATTTTAGTGAGTATTGTTTTCTGTATCGCGATGCTGTTTACCGGTTATCGGTATGGAATTCCATGGGTGAGTCACTACGCGGCTCGAATGTTGCCTGAGCGTGTCCCTGTTTTTGTCGGAGAAAAAATCCTCGATCAACTGGGTGAACAGTTTACAACAAGCCAGATTCCGCTCAAGCAGCAACAAGCTATCAGAAAGCGGGTTGCTTTATTCCAAAAGCAACTCCCAGCAATGCCTTTCCCTGTACAGATTGAGTTTCGCGACAGTGAGATCGCCAATGCATTCGCGTTGCCCGGTGGCAAAATCGTACTCCTTGATCCTTTGGTTGAACTTGCTCAGAGCGATCAGCAACTCGATGGGGTGATTTTGCATGAGATGGGGCACGTTTATCATCGTCACATGATGACGCGACTGGTTGAATCGAGTTTGACAGCGGTCGTCGTGGCTTCGCTGACAGGGGATACATCAGGTGTTGTGCATCAGATGATTGGTGCTGGTGTTTTTGTGATGAATACGGGGTTGTCGCGTGATATGGAACGTCAGGCCGATCTGTTTGCTAAACAGGCAATGTTGAAGATTTATCATACCAGTGAGCCAATGGCTGAGATGTTTGAATTACTTCGGCAGCAGCAAATGCAACATATGCCGGACTGGCTGAGTTCACATCCTAATTTCTCAGAACGGATTGAATCGATGCGTCAGCCATAGGAAAACACACCGGTGGATTTGATAACAATCGATGATTCAAGAAAAACAGCGGCATTTGCCGCTGTTTTTGTCTTTGGTGTCTTGGCGATTACAGGGCTGCAATCGTCGTTTTCTGTTCTTCCAGTTTCACCAATGCTTCTTGATAGCCGGCGAGTTTTTCTCGTTCTTTAGCCACCACCGCTTCAGGTGCTTTGGCGACAAACCCTTCGTTCCCGAGCTTGCCTTCAATCCGTTTGATTTCACCCTGCGTTCTGGCAATCTCTTTCGCGAGGCGATCCAGCTCCGCAACTTTATCAATCAAGCCAGCCATTGGAATCATCAGTTCAGATTTACCTACAAGTGCTGTTGCACATGCCGGTGTTTCTTCACCTGCGTTTAAGATGCGTACATCTGCCAGTTTTGCCAGAGAAGTTAACACTTGTTGGTTTGCTGCCAGACGAGCAGCATCGTTGTCATCAGCAGCTTTGAGCATGACAGACAATGGTTTACCTGGATTAATATCGTATTCGGCACGCAGATTACGAATGCTGGTAATAAAAGATTTCACCCATTCAATGTCATCAAGCGCTTTCTGGTGGAAGTTTGCTTCATCATATTGTGGCAGCGCCTGCAACATGATTGTCTCCCCTTCAATACCAGCAACCAGCGGTTTGATGCTCTTCCAGATCGTTTCAGTAATATAAGGAATGACAGGATGAGCCAGGCGCAATGTTTTCTCCAGTACGGTAATCAAGGTACGGCGAGTTGCGCGTTGCTGATTTTCAGTGCCTTTCCACAAAATTGGTTTGGTCAGTTCCAGATACCAGTCACAGAATTGGTTCCAAATAAACTCGTACAGGGTATTGGCTGCCATATCAAGGCGGAAGTTGTCGATATGGAGATTAAAGTTCTTGGCTGCCAGTTCAAACTGAGATTCGATCCACTGATCAGCCAGTGAGTATTCAAGCTGGGCATCCGCTGTGAATCCGCAATCCTGATCTTCAGTATTCATCAACACATAGCGGCTGGCATTCCAGAGTTTGTTACAGAAGTTCCGGTAACCTTCCAGACGCTTCATGTCCCAGTTAATATCTCGTCCGGTTGATGCCATTGCGGCCAGTGTGAAACGCAGCGCATCGGTACCATAAGCTTCGATACCATTTTCGAAAGTTTTGCGCGTATTCTTTTCGATTTTAGCCGCCAGTTGAGGCTGCATCATATTGCCGGTTCGCTTGGTAACCAGCGTTTCGAGGTCAATGCCGTCGATCATATCGATAGGATCCAAAACATTCCCTTTGGACTTCGACATTTTATCGCCGTTTTCATCCCGAATCAGTCCAGTAACATAGACTGTTTTAAACGGTACTTGTGGTTTGCCGTTTTCGTCTTTAATGAAGTGCATCGTCATCATGATCATCCGGGCAACCCAGAAGAAAATAATATCGAAGCCTGTGACCAGTACATCTGTCGGGTGATACATTTTGAGTTCAGGCGTTTGTTCCGGCCATCCTAGCGTACCGAAGGTCCACAGCGCAGAAGAGAACCATGTATCCAGTACGTCTTCATCTTGATGGAGTTCAACGTCCGCAGCAATATCATGTTTACGACGCACTTCTTCTTCATGACGGCCAACGTAAACATTGCCCTGATTGTCATACCAAGCCGGAATACGGTGGCCCCACCAGAGCTGGCGTGAAATACACCAGTCTTGAATGTCACGCATCCAAGAGAAGTACATGTTTTCATACTGTTTGGGGACAAACTGAATTTCACCGTCTTCAACCGCTTTGGTTGCGACACCAGCCAGTGGTGCTGTACGAACATACCACTGATCGGTCAGCATCGGTTCAATCACCACACCACCGCGATCACCATACGGAATCGTCAAGTCATGATCTTTGATTGCTTCGAGCAAACCGAGTGATTCAAATTCAGCAACGATGAGTTTCCGGGCTGCAAACCGCTCGACGCCTTGATATTTTTCCGGCAACTCAGACGGATAATCTTCGCTGGCTTCTCCTTTGCTGGTAAAGACTTCAGCGTCTTGACGGATATTGGCATCGAAAGTAAAAATGTTGATCATCGGCAGGTTGTGACGCTTGCCGACTTCATAGTCATTGAAGTCATGGGCAGGGGTGATTTTTACACAGCCCGTTCCTTTTTCCATATCGGCATGTTCATCACCGACAATCGGAATCCGACGATTAACGATCGGCAGCATGATATGCTTACCAATCAGATCTTGATAACGCGGATCTTCGGGGTTGACGGCAACCCCTGTATCGCCCAACATGGTTTCAGGGCGTGTTGTTGCAACGACAATATAGTCTTTACCATCTGCTGTTTTCGCGCCATCGGCTAATGGATAGCGGAAGTGCCACATATGGCCTTTTTTATCTTTGTTTTCAACTTCGAGATCAGAGATGGCCGTATGCAGTTTCGGATCCCAGTTGACCAGACGTTTACCCCGATAGATTAAGTCTTCTTCATACAATCGGATAAAGACTTCTTGAACGGCAGCATAAAAGCCGTTGTCCATGGTAAAACGTTCACGATCCCAATCGACAGAGGCACCTAAGCGACGTAACTGTTGTGTAATGGTTCCACCAGATTCGCCTTTCCATTCCCAGATTTTGTCAATAAAGGCATCCCGACCGTAATCGTGTTTGGTTTTACCTTCTTCTGCAGCGATTTTGCGCTCGACAACCATCTGTGTTGCAATCCCAGCATGGTCGGTGCCGACTTGCCAGAGTGTATTGTTCCCTTTCATACGCTGGCAACGGGTCAGGGTATCCATGATGGTATCTTGGAAGGCATGACCCATATGCAGGCTACCTGTGACGTTCGGCGGCGGAATCATAATGCTATAGGATGCTTTTGATGTGTCACCGCTAGGCTTGAAATAGCCTTGCTTTTCCCAAGTCTGATAGAGAGCTTGTTCAATTGATGTCGGGTTATATGTCTTTTCCATAGTACTCTTCGATGGATACTGTCTGAATTAATCGGGATTAAACGTTATGACTAAGGTCTCTGTGTGCAGAAAACCTGAGCGATAATGTTTGCCATCATGGGTAAGCGATTTCAATTGTTTGGAGCTTATACCCGTTTTGGCGGTAGATTTTATACCGTTCTCTGGCCAGATGTCTGGCATTTTTTTCGCAAGGAACGAAGTCTATCACCTCTGTAAAGCGATCCGCAAAGGTTGTGTTATTTTCTGCCATATTTATGACGATTTGCCGATTCCAGGACGGAGAAACCAGCGGATAACCGATTTCAACGGGCGTGCCATTTCTCGGACCTTCTCCGACGAGATTATGGGCCAGAAACGTCTCAGCAGGAACTTGCCAGAAAAGCTCGGCAAACAATTCTGCTTCATCTCGGTGACGGCAGTTCAGATAAATTTTTGCCCCTTGATTGGCAAAATATTGGGCGAGAAAGAGCACATATTCCCGAAACCCTTCAGGCTGTGCCTGACGGCTATCAGGTGAGACTAGATAAAATGTGGCTGTTTTCATTGGCATGTCGGACAAACATCAAAAATAAAGAGGGTCGGTGTGACCCTCTTCTGTTCAGTAACCATTAAGTTACTCTTCGTTCTCGATCAGTCCACTACGATTGAGTAAGAACTGAACCAGCAGAGGGACAGGGCGTCCTGTTGAACCTTTCAGTGCACCGCTGCGCCAAGCTGTACCCGCAATATCAATATGGGCCCAGTTATATTTTTTGGCAAACTTAGACAAGAAGCATCCAGCGGTAATGGCACCGCCCGGACGGCCACCAATATTTGCCATATCTGCAAACGGACTCTTTAACTGCTCTTGATATTCATCGGTAATCGGTAAGCGCCATGCCCGGTCACTGGACTGCTCTGATGCATTGATCAACTCATGTGCCAGCGGATTGTGATTAGACATCACTCCACTCAGATGGTGACCCAAGGCAATCACACAGGCGCCGGTCAGTGTCGCAACATCGACTACGCAATCGGGCTCAAAGCGTTCCGCGTAGGTCAGAACGTCACAGAGCACCAAGCGTCCTTCTGCATCCGTATTCAATACTTCAACCGTTTGTCCGGACATGGTTGTCAGAATATCTCCGGGGCGGTATGCGTTACTACCCGGCATGTTCTCACAACCTGCGAGAATGCCGGTCACGTTCAGTGGCAGATTCAATGCGGCAATCGCTTTCATTGTACCGAAAACTGAGGCTGCACCACACATGTCATATTTCATTTCATCCATGGCTTCACCGGGCTTCAATGAAATGCCGCCAGAGTCAAAAGTCAGCCCTTTACCAATCAGGACGACAGGTTTGCTTTCTGGATCAGGATGTCCCTTGTATTCGATCACCGACATCATCGATTCATTTTTAGAACCGCGCCCGACAGCAAGGTAGGATGTCATGCCGAGCTTTTCCATCTCTTCTTCACCGATGATTTTGGTGGTGACACTGGTGTAATCATCAGCGAGGCGACGAGCCTGAGAAGCCAGATAAGCTGGATTGGCTATATTCGGTGGCATGTTGCCAAGATCTTTACAGGCATGTATTCCGGAAGATATCGCTAATCCATGATTGATCGCTTTCTCTCCGAGATTGAGTTCCCGCCGGGTCGGCACATTGAATACCAGTTTGCGCAATGGGCGACGTGTTTCAGGTTTGATACTTTTAAACTGGTCAAATGTATACAGATTATTTTTGGTAGCCTCGACCGCCTGACGAACCTTCCAGTATGTATCCCGACTTTTGACATGCAGTTCGGTTAAGAAACATACGGCTTCCATTGAGCCTGTTTCATTTAGGGTACTAATCGTCTTCTGGATAATTTCCTTGTACTGACGTTCTCCTAATTCTCTCTCTTTCCCACAGCCAACAAGCAATACACGTTCGGAAAGCACTCCCGGAACTTGATGCAGCAGAAGCATCTGTCCCGGTTTTCCTTCCAGATCACCGCGTCGTAGCAACGAACTGATATAGCCATCGCTGATTTTATCAAGCTGTTCAGCAACTGGAGAAAGTCGGCGTGGTTCAAATACTCCGACAACAATACATGCGCTGCGTTGCTTCTCCGGACTGCCGCTTTTTACACTAAACTCCATGCGTACTCCTACATCGTGAAGACAAATAGAACTAAATCGTAGATAATGCACTCTTACTGGCTGAACGACAGCGAAATCCGAATCATTTTACTCAGCTTCCGAGAGGCATAAGATTTTAAAAAATACATGTTTCAACGAAAAATTATAGTGATTCGATTAAAAAAACAAGTTTTTCATAGGTAATTTCAGTGTGATTATCGTTAGATATTTGATCCGAGAGACACTAAAAAGCCAATTGGCGATTTTTTTCATCCTCTTTTTAGTATTTTTGAGCCAAAAATTTATCCGAGTTCTGGCTGATGCATCCGATGGCGAGATCCCCGCCAGATTGATCTTTTCGATCGTTGGATTAAATATGCCAGCGATGGGGCAATTGATGCTGCCATTAAGCTTATATATCGGTATTTTGATTACCTTTGGTCGGCTGTATGCGGAAAGTGAGATTACGGTGATGAACGCAACTGGCATCGGTAATAAATTTCTGGTGCGCGCGGCATTATATCTGGCGATCATTACCGCCAGTGCAGCAGCCGTTAATTCGCTCTGGTTGTCACCGTGGAGTCAGGATCGTGAAGCGCTGTTGATGGATAAACTCGCAGCGGAGAATAGTGTTGATTTACTTCAGGAAGGGCACTTTCAGCGCACGCCGGATGGTTCTTCCGTGGTGTTCATCGATGATATCGAAGACAGGAAACTACGCAATGTATTTGTGGCGCAGTTGACACCGAAAGACTCGATATTGCCCAGCGTTATTTTTTCTGATTCGGGAAATGTAAAAGAACTTAAAGATGGTCGTCAGATCATCAGCTTACAGCACGGTACCCGTTATGAAGGGATTCCGACGCAGGTCAGTTACATGGTGACCAAGTTTGATGAATATGAAGGCTTGATTGGTCAGCGCAAGGTTGAAAACCGGGGACGTGACTGGGAAGCCATACCAACGCTGGAACTGTTGAGGAACCCAGATAGACATGCCCAAGCTGAATTACAGTGGCGAATTTCTCTGTTCATTTGTATCCCGCTTTTGACCATGCTGGTTGTTCCGCTGTCCGCTGTGAATCCTCGGCAAGGGCGATTCGCCAAAATGGGTCCTGCGATTTTAGTCTATTTGACTTATTTCTTAGCGATCAGCGCAACGAAATCAGCCATTGAAGATGGTGGGGTTCCCTCTGGTGTCGGGATGTGGCCGCTGAATGCTGCATTACTGGCGACCGCCATATTAATTAATAGCCTGGATAGTGTATTTGTCCGCCGGTTGAAAGATCGGTACAGACAGAGAAAGGTGGCAAGTCGTGTTTAAGATTTTAGATTTATACATAGGCCGAACGATCATTGCGACAACCAGTTTAGTACTGGTTACTTTTGTCGGCTTATCCGGGATTATCAAGTATGTTGAACAACTGCGAAAAGTCGGTCAGGGGAGTTATGACCTGATTAAGGCGTTGTATTTTGTGGTGCTGAGTATTCCTAGGGATATCGAAATGTTTTTCCCGATGGCCGCTTTACTGGGGGCTTTGATTGGTCTTGGGATGCTGGCGGCCAGTTCCGAACTTGTGGTGATGCAGGCTTCCGGTTTTTCTAAACTCGATATCGGGCTCTCGGTGCTGAAAACAGCAGTACCATTGATGATTGTGATTACTTTATTAGGGCAGTGGGGGGCCCCTCAAGCGCAGAAGATGGCACGTGATTTACGTGCATTTGCCACGTCTGGTGGTCAATTGCTTTCTGTTCGGATGGGGGTTTGGGCCAGAGATACCAATGATTTTATTTTTATCAACAAAGTCAATGATGACAAACTATACGGTTTGAATATCTGGCGTTTTGATGAGCACAAGAAGCTGCGTGAAGTGATTTTTGCCACCGAGGCAGACTATGAAACAAGTAACCAGCAGTGGGAAATGAAGAACGTCCATATCACCAATATGAGTGATGACGTTGTCATCTCGAAACAGGAGTTCTCCACTTATCCGTGGCACACTTCTCTTGAACCCAATAAATTAGCGGTTGTGACAGTCAAACCAGAAGAACTCTCCCTCAGTGGTTTGTATGACTACGTGCATTACCTGAAAATATCGGAACAGGATACGTCCCGTTATGAGTTGGCCTTATGGCGTAAAGTCACCCAGCCTATTTCGATTGCAGTAATGATGTTGATGGCGCTTTCGTTCATCTTTGGCCCGTTGCGTAGTGTGACGATGGGGGCAAGAATCTTGTCAGGTGTGATCGCCGGTTTTACCTTTTATATTTCCAGTGAGTTTTTTGGGCCACTGAGTCTGGTATACGGTTTCCATCCGGCAATCGGGGCGATAGCCCCCAGTGTCGTTTTCCTCTCGGTTGCATTAGTGCTGTTGCGTCGGAAATTGTAGTCTCTCTTCGTGGCGTCAACGCGCCTTATGACTTATCCTTGGGGATGACATAGAGGTTGGTTTTAGCCCAAATATCATGGAATCCCCGCTTCTGAGGATCGAGCGGGACAGTCAGGTTCGATAGCCCAAATCCAGAAGTAAATAAGCGAATTAGTGCTTGTGTGATGGTGATGGGCGTCCCATCTTCATTGCTGACAACCAGACGCCACGCTTTCATTCCAAGTGTTTGTCCTTTTTGAGTCCAAAACCAAACAAAAAAACCGATCCAGATAATTGCCAGATAAGCGGTAAATATAGAACTCCAGAATGGATGGTGTGTTAAAAAGCTGCTGACATCTTTGTAGGCACCATAATGGATTAGACCAATGGCAACCATCGCTTCAAGAATGGCAACGATCACTCCTGCTGCCAGAATTTCTAAGACTAAAATCAGACAAGTATCGTAAATAAGTGCGCCAATGCGGCGGGTAAAGCCAGCGGTTTGTAGATGAGGTTGATGTGACATCGTTTATCTATATCTCAGTAAAATAATTCCCGAGAGGATAGTCATTATTGCGAGGGTAAAAAAGAGGGGAAACCGAGTAAATTGCTATTTGTGGTGAAATAATCAGCAATCAATTGAATTTTAGCTTTTTTTCGATTTTTATTATTGCGCTGATTCATTTCTTCCGTATAATTCACCTCACTAAAGGGTTAGCCCTTAATGCCGGTGTGGTGAAATTGGTATACACGACGGATTCAAAATCCGTTGCCTTCGGGCGTGGCGGTTCAAGTCCGCCCACCGGTACCATACATAGAAAGGTCGCTTTTATAGCGGCCTTTCGTCGTTTTAGGTGTTTGAAAATGTTCGATTTTTCAGGTGCTTATCTTAGTTTCCCTTTCTTGTTATCAACGCTTTTCTCGCTCTATTGAACTCTCTTTATCCGCCTTAAAATTTCTCCCATGGTCCATTCATGGTTCATCACATGACGATTCTGTGCGCAAGGCAATCCCAGTAAATCCAACAAATGCAAACTTCTGTCATCTCACAAGCCAGTATTATCAAGGGTTTCGAGCGAGAAGAACCATGGTACGACCATGGTGACTTTACGGTGCTATGCGGTTTTGGTTTGGGTTTTATGGAACAACGGATCGTTTTGATGGATAGTCGAAAAGTTAGTTTGAGGTAGGCGGTTTTGCGGTGTGTGTTGGAAGGGCGTTGGGGAAATATAAGACATTTCAGCCATGTTGGTTACTGTCGCAGTTTGACAATACTTTATATGCTTAAATTTGCATTAAGTCTATTAGCAGCCGAGGTTAACCTTATTTATGGGAAGGAAAATATATAAATACTTGGGACCCGATATATTACCTTTAGCTTTTAATGAGAAAGGTAGTGTTAGCATAAAGTTCTCTCTTCCAAAAGATTACAATGACCCGTTTGAGTTGTTTCTGTCAATTGACCCTTCGCAAACAAAACCGGAACTACTAGCATTTTACAGAGATATTGTGCAAGAGATTCCGCAACACCCTACTACGTGCTTTTCTAAGTCTCCTATCGTCACCCCAATGTGGGCGCATTATGCTTCTAACTTAACTGGATTTGTTCTTGAATTTGATGAAGAACTATTAATGAATTTTGTAAATGGCTCGTACGTAACAGATGTTAAGTATCTCAATGAAACATCTTCGGAGGTTCGCGAGCAGCTTGAAAGAGCTTACTATGTAGGGAAGCCTAGGCATGCAATGTGGTTGAATCAGGCGGCTGGTCATATAGCTTATTTTAGCAAACATATATGCTGGAGTTATGAGGAAGAAAGACGGTTAGTGATCAATAGTGCAGACTTGGATAAGCTGGATCTAAATATGCTCTTACGTGTGCCCTCAGAGTGTGTAACTGCTGTTATTGCTGGCGCTCGAGTTAGTGAGGATAATTTTCAAAGGAGCGTTGGAATAGCAGATAGTATTAGATGTAAACATTACGGTCTATTTATCGGGAAAAGCTATAAACAGCCTTTCTTGAAAGATTTATCTGGTGCGAGTTACGTTTTCCGTGAGAATTGTATTGTCAGTACTGAATCGTATTGCGGACATTGTAAAGAGCCTGTCGAAGATTCTATAAATGATTTGTGTGCTTGGTGTGCTATCGACGATATCCATATAAAAGATGCTATGGCTAGAAATCCCCTCAGGATGATGCATGAGATTGGGCGTCTTGACCAATATATTGAGCGTTTTAACTCAATAGGAAAGAAATAGTTCCTGGTGAACTTCGATTGATTGTTTTTTGACCTTTTTCACAGTTGGTGTTTTCCTTATATGTTTAAGTTTTTATTCAATTTTAAGCATATGAGGTATGTATGGATAATTATCACATAACCAAAGATGGTGAGCAGTGGAAGCTTAAAAAGGAAGGTGCAGATAGGGCATCTAAAGTCGCTGATACTAAAGAAGAAATCATTAAGCAGACTCGTGAGTTTATGGAAGATAAAACTGCTTCTGTAAAAATTCACAAAGAAGATGGTAAGTTTCAGGAAGAGAGGACTTACCAGCGAAAAGATGATCCTAGGTCTAGTAAAGGGTAAAAGGAGGTAATGCAATGCCTGACAATTTAAAGCGAACACAACCAGAAGATCCGAAGAAAATTAATTTGGCACAAGCTTGGGAAGTTGATTATTGGACCAAAGCTTTAGGTGTGTCAGAAGCTAGATTACGCCAAGCGGTGAAAGCTGTAGGTGTGATGGTTTCTGATGTGAAAATTTACCTTGGATTGTAATAAACTGAAATAAAACCAGTATCTTACATATATTATTTACTAGCTTAATAATTATGTAAGGTACTGATTATGAATAGTGAAACCCGTCTGACGGTATCCTTCCTCAACAACCTTAAACCCAATCCGGCTAACGCCAAATCCACCGATTACGAAGTTAATTTATCCTCGATGAAAGACTCAGGATTACCTACTGGCGTTCGCTGCTTAGTGGGTAAATCCGGTGGTAAACGCTTCCTGCTGCGTTATACCAGTCCGGTAACAGGCAAGAAGGCATCTATTGGTCTTGGTAAACACCCTGAAACCGACCTATCCACATTGCGCAAAACAGCCAAAGAGTATCGCCAGCAAATTATTGAAGGGGGTTCTACCCATATTTGTACACAAAAAGTGTTGAATGTTGAGGGGTAAACTCAATCTCCTATAAATATATACCCAAGTAACCTGAAACTGCATCTTGAGATCATTTGGGTATCGAGGGAAGCCTCGGCTTCCCTTTTTCCTACCGATGCATATGTTGCGCCTGACGCCACTTCAATTGTTCAAATCAGTTTTTACCCACCAAAAAATGGTTCTGTATTTTTTACTTGATTGTTTTCCTTAAATTACATCAATTTTGTGATCTTAATTCCTTTAACATTTTGAGTTTTTTATCATACAGTAATGCTCTGCATTATTGAGCCGTAGTGTTCTGGTTGATGAACGAATGACCTGACTTGTGGGCAGATGCTGTTGCATACATCTACAATGTGAAAGTCATGGATAGTTCTTATAGATAAGAGTGTTAATTCGATTGTGGCAAATATAAAAATAACAGTAGACAGATTACAGCCGGGATTACACATCCGCTTGCCCGTGAAGTGGAATGATCACCCCTTTTTGTTGAATAGTTTTAAAATCAAAAACCAAGATCAGATTAATATTATTAAGCATCTTGGTATTCAGCATGTTTATTTGAATCCCGCTCAAAGTGATACCCAACCATTGCCTCTGCAAACATTGAAAAGTGAAGGTAATGATGACCCAACGCCGTCAGAGGATGAATCAGCCATTGATGATGAGGCTAAAAAACTCTGGCAAGAGAAAGAAAGCCGGATTGATAAACTGAAAGCCTACCGTCGTCGTGTTGTTCGTTGTGAAAAAGAATTCGAACGCTCTCTGGCCCGGATTCGAAGTGTGATGAATAAGATTCGCAACCGTCCTCAGGATGCAGTGGAGGAAGCCTCCCAATTGGTGGCGGATGTTGTTGATGAGTTGTTGTCTGAAGATAGTGTGACTCTCCATCTGATGAACAGTAAAAGTGAGTTTGAAGATATCTATTTTCATTCGCTGAATGTGTCTGTGATTGCAATGATGATTGGCCGGGTTAAAGGGTTTGATGCAGAGAAGATCAGAGAGTTAGCTTTTGCTGCGTTGTTCCATGATATCGGTAAAATTAAAGTGCCAGCTGCCATTGTCAGGAAACAGACACCACTTACGGAACCGGAAAAAAACTACCTGAAGCAACATACACGTTATGGTATTGACATTGCCAATGGTATTGAAGGATTTCCAGAGAGCGCGAAACGGGTGATTAGTCAGCATCATGAGCAGATGGATGGTTCCGGTTATCCTGAAGGGCTGAAAGGTGATGATATCGATGAGTTAGCGCAGATTATTGCTGTAGCAAACGCTTTTGATTCACTGTGTCATTGCAATATAGTCAGTGAACAGAAAATTCCTTATGCCGCACTATCGCATTTATATAAAAACTGCCGAAATTTATACAATTTTGATAATTTAAGCATTTTAGTGAAGTTTATGGGCGTTTATCCACCGGGGACGGTTGTGCAATTATCAAATGACATGGTTGGTCTGGTGATTTCGATTAACTCAAATGATTTACTTTATCCGAGTGTCCTGATTTATGACCCATCAGTGCCAAGGACGGAAGCGCCAATTGTGGATTTGGCAGAGAAAGAGTTAACGATTGTCAATGTCATTTTACCAGCAAAACTACCGGATAAAGTGCGTGAATATTTGAACCCTCGTTCACGGATTTCGTACTTTTTTGATAGTGATGATCAGTAATTGTGTTTGAAAAAACAGCAAATCATAAAAAAATCCAAATCATCCATAAAAAGTGTTTGACTCTAAGATTTATCTCGTTAGAATGGCCGCCTCTTCGAACGGAGAACGTTTTGAAGAATCGCTCTTTAACAATATAGACCAATCAATCTGTGTGGGCACTCGTCGATAAATATCCAATAAGATTTTATCAATGAACCGAGTGACCAATATCAAGTTGGAAAACAGTTTTCTGTTATCTGACAAGAGCACAGTCAATTCAACATTACTTATGTAATGTCACTTTTTGCTTCTGCTTTTTTAAAAGCGGAGACGAAAAGCAGTATTCATTGAGCCGACACTTTGGTGTCACAAAAACTTTAATTGAAGAGTTTGATCATGGCTCAGATTGAACGCTGGCGGCAGGCCTAACACATGCAAGTCGAGCGGTAACAGAAAGAAGCTTGCTTCTTTGCTGACGAGCGGCGGACGGGTGAGTAAAGCCTGGGAAATTGCCCTGATGTGGGGGATAACCATTGGAAACGATGGCTAATACCGCATAACGTCTACGGACCAAAGAGGGGGACCTTCGGGCCTCTCGCGTCGGGATATGCCCAGGTGGGATTAGCTAGTTGGTGAGGTAAGGGCTCACCAAGGCGACGATCTCTAGCTGGTCTGAGAGGATGATCAGCCACACTGGAACTGAGACACGGTCCAGACTCCTACGGGAGGCAGCAGTGGGGAATATTGCACAATGGGCGCAAGCCTGATGCAGCCATGCCGCGTGTATGAAGAAGGCCTTCGGGTTGTAAAGTACTTTCAGCAGTGAGGAAGGGTGTAGCTTTAATAGAGTTACATTTTGACGTTAGCTGCAGAAGAAGCACCGGCTAACTCCGTGCCAGCAGCCGCGGTAATACGGAGGGTGCGAGCGTTAATCGGAATTACTGGGCGTAAAGCGCATGCAGGTGGTTTTTTAAGTCAGATGTGAAAGCCCGGGGCTTAACCCCGGAGTTGCATTTGAAACTGGGAGGCTAGAGTACTGTAGAGGGGGGTAGAATTTCAGGTGTAGCGGTGAAATGCGTAGAGATCTGAAGGAATACCGGTGGCGAAGGCGGCCCCCTGGACAGATACTGACACTCAGATGCGAAAGCGTGGGGAGCAAACAGGATTAGATACCCTGGTAGTCCACGCCGTAAACGATGTCTACTTGGAGGTTGTGGCCTTGAGCCGTGGCTTTCGGAGCTAACGCGTTAAGTAGACCGCCTGGGGAGTACGGTCGCAAGATTAAAACTCAAATGAATTGACGGGGGCCCGCACAAGCGGTGGAGCATGTGGTTTAATTCGATGCAACGCGAAGAACCTTACCTACTCTTGACATCCAGAGAAGCCGGAAGAGATTCTGGTGTGCCTTCGGGAGCTCTGAGACAGGTGCTGCATGGCTGTCGTCAGCTCGTGTTGTGAAATGTTGGGTTAAGTCCCGCAACGAGCGCAACCCTTATCCTTGATTGCCAGCACTTCGGGTGGGAACTTCAGGGAGACTGCCGGTGATAAACCGGAGGAAGGTGGGGACGACGTCAAGTCATCATGGCCCTTACGAGTAGGGCTACACACGTGCTACAATGGCGTATACAGAGGGTTGCCAACTTGCGAAAGTGAGCGAATCCCAAAAAGTACGTCGTAGTCCGGATTGGAGTCTGCAACTCGACTCCATGAAGTCGGAATCGCTAGTAATCGTGGATCAGAATGCCACGGTGAATACGTTCCCGGGCCTTGTACACACCGCCCGTCACACCATGGGAGTGGGCTGCAAAAGAAGCAGGTAGTTTAACCTTCGGGAGGACGCTTGCCACTTTGTGGTTCATGACTGGGGTGAAGTCGTAACAAGGTAGCGCTAGGGGAACCTGGCGCTGGATCACCTCCTTACGAAAAGATATTTGAGATGAGTGTCCACACAGATTGATTTGGTTTATGTAGAGTGCATTGCAATATGATTTTTCTGAGTTCGAGGAAGGCAATTGACGAAGGAAGGCGTTTACTGTTGTAAACAACTGACTGAGGATAAGCCGCCTGACACGGAAATAAGAGAAAGCATGAAGCAAGAAATTGTCCCGTTCGTCTAGAGGCCTAGGACACCGCCCTTTCACGGCGGTAACAGGGGTTCGACTCCCCTACGGGATACCACTTCCCTAGTGAAGTCTGGGTCGTTAGCTCAGCTGGTAGAGCAGTTGGCTTTTAACCAATTGGTCACAGGTTCGAATCCTGTACGACCCACCATTTTCCTCCTGTTTGAGGAAACGCCTGAAAGTGGGCGATTAGCTCAGTTGGGAGAGCACCTGCCTTACAAGCAGGGGGTCACTGGTTCGAACCCGGTATCGCCCACCACTTTCTAACTATTTTTGGCTCGACAACTCAAACCAGCGGTTTTAACCGATGTGGTTCGATTTTGTGGCGCTGAAAGTCATTAGAAAGTGTTGCTTGAAGTAACAAGTATTGCACTTTGCTCTTTAACAATTTGGAAAGCTGACAAAATAATGTGTGTTTCTTTGGAAACAGACGATTATTTGTAAAAGTTCTCAATCCTTTCTCGAAAGAGAAAGACCAACACAATCAAGTGTTCTTGGAATGACACGATTTAGTGTCTATTCAATTGAGTCCGGCAAAACCAGTCTCTCACTCATGTAAAATAATGAGAGACACCTAGGTTACTGATAATGCAGCTCGAAACTTCTTCGGGTTGTATGGTTAAGTGACTAAGCGTACACGGTGGATGCCTTGGCAGTCAGAGGCGATGAAGGACGTACTAACTTGCGATAAGCGTAGATGAGGCAGTAAGAGCCACTTGAGTCTACGATTTCCGAATGGGGAAACCCACATGCAGCAGCATGTATCATCAGGTGAATACATAGCCTGATGAGGCGAACCGGGAGAACTGAAACATCTAAGTACCCCGAGGAAAAGAAATCAACCGAGATTCCGAAAGTAGCGGCGAGCGAAATCGGAGTAGCCCTTAAGCTTTTACAGCGTTAGGTGAAGTGTCTGGAAAGGCACGCGATAGAGGGTGATAGCCCCGTAACCGAAGGCGTTGTTTAAGTGAAAACGAGTAAGGCGGGACACGTGATATCCTGTCTGAAGATGGGGGGACCATCCTCCAAGGCTAAATACTCCTGACTGACCGATAGTGAACCAGTACCGTGAGGGAAAGGCGAAAAGAACCCCTGTGAGGGGAGTGAAATAGAACCTGAAACCGTGTACGTACAAGCAGTAGGAGCACCTTCGTGGTGTGACTGCGTACCTTTTGTATAATGGGTCAGCGACTTATATTCAGTGGCAAGGTTAACCGATTAGGGGAGCCGTAGCGAAAGCGAGTGTTAACTGCGCGTTTAGTCTCTGGATATAGACCCGAAACCGAGTGATCTAGCCATGGGCAGGTTGAAGGTTGAGTAACATCAACTGGAGGACCGAACCGACTAATGTTGAAAAATTAGCGGATGACTTGTGGCTAGGGGTGAAAGGCCAATCAAACTCGGAGATAGCTGGTTCTCCCCGAAAGCTATTTAGGTAGCGCCTCGGACGAATACTACTGGGGGTAGAGCACTGTTAAGGCTAGGGGGTCATCCCGACTTACCAACCCTTTGCAAACTCCGAATACCAGTAAGTACTATCCGGGAGACACACGGCGGGTGCTAACGTCCGTCGTGGAGAGGGAAACAACCCAGACCGCCAGCTAAGGTCCCAAATTACAGCTAAGTGGGAAACGATGTGGGAAGGCTCAGACAGCTAGGATGTTGGCTTAGAAGCAGCCATCATTTAAAGAAAGCGTAATAGCTCACTAGTCGAGTCGGCCTGCGCGGAAGATGTAACGGGGCTAAGCTGTAAACCGAAGCTGCGGCAATGCGATTTATCGCATTGGGTAGGGGAGCGTTCTGTAAGCCGTTGAAGGTGTGTTGTAAAGCATGCTGGAGGTATCAGAAGTGCGAATGCTGACATGAGTAACGACAAGGGGGGTGAAAAACCTCCCCGCCGGAAGACCAAGGGTTCCTGTCCAACGTTAATCGGGGCAGGGTAAGTCGACCCCTAAGGCGAGGCTGAAAAGCGTAGTCGATGGGAAACGGGTTAATATTCCCGTACTTGTTGTGAATGCGATGGGGGGACGGAGAAGGCTAGGTGGGCCTGGCGACGGTCGTCCAGGTTCAAGTGCGTAGGCTGTGGGATTAGGCAAATCCGGTCCCACAATAGGCTGAGACACGATGTCGAGCATCTACGGATGTGAAGTCATTGATGCCATGCTTCCGGGAAAAGCCTCTAAGCTTCAGTTCACAAGAAATCGTACCCCAAACCGACACAGGTGGTCGGGTAGAGAATACCAAGGCGCTTGAGAGAACTCGGGTGAAGGAACTAGGCAAAATGGTACCGTAACTTCGGGAGAAGGTACGCTCTTGACGGTGAAGTCCCTCGCGGATGGAGCTATTGAGAGTCGCAGATACCAGGTGGCTGCAACTGTTTATTAAAAACACAGCACTGTGCAAAATCGTAAGATGACGTATACGGTGTGACGCCTGCCCGGTGCCGGAAGGTTAATTGATGGGGTTAGACTTAGGTCGAAGCTCTTGATCGAAGCCCCGGTAAACGGCGGCCGTAACTATAACGGTCCTAAGGTAGCGAAATTCCTTGTCGGGTAAGTTCCGACCTGCACGAATGGCGTAATGATGGCCACGCTGTCTCCACCCGAGACTCAGTGAAATTGAAATCGCTGTGAAGATGCAGTGTACCCGCGGCTAGACGGAAAGACCCCGTGAACCTTTACTACAGCTTGGCACTGAACATTGAGCCTACATGTGTAGGATAGGTGGGAGGCTTTGAAGCAGTCACGCTAGTGATTGTGGAGCCGACCTTGAAATACCACCCTTGTATGTTTGATGTTCTAACTTGGCCCCGTTATCCGGGGTGAGGACAGTGCCTGGTGGGTAGTTTGACTGGGGCGGTCTCCTCCCAAAGAGTAACGGAGGAGCACGAAGGTGGGCTAATCACGGTTGGACATCGTGAGGTTAGTGCAATGGCATAAGCCCGCTTAACTGCGAGAGTGACGGCTCGAGCAGGTGCGAAAGCAGGTCATAGTGATCCGGTGGTTCTGAATGGAAGGGCCATCGCTCAACGGATAAAAGGTACTCCGGGGATAACAGGCTGATACCGCCCAAGAGTTCATATCGACGGCGGTGTTTGGCACCTCGATGTCGGCTCATCACATCCTGGGGCTGAAGTCGGTCCCAAGGGTATGGCTGTTCGCCATTTAAAGTGGTACGCGAGCTGGGTTTAGAACGTCGTGAGACAGTTCGGTCCCTATCTGCCGTGGGCGTTGGAGAATTGAAAGGGGCTGCTCCTAGTACGAGAGGACCGGAGTGGACGAACCTCTGGTGTTCGGGTTGTGATGCCAATCGCATTGCCCGGTAGCTAAGTTCGGAATCGATAACCGCTGAAAGCATCTAAGCGGGAAGCGAGCCTTGAGATGA
This sequence comes from Vibrio gazogenes, assembly GCF_002196515.1. NCBI lineage: Bacteria > Pseudomonadati > Pseudomonadota > Gammaproteobacteria > Vibrionales > Vibrionaceae > Vibrio > Vibrio gazogenes. The sequence continues at coordinate 2,437,575 of NZ_CP018835.1, forward strand.
GTTCTCCCTGGCGCTTAAAGCGTCCTGAAGGGTTGTTCGAGACTAGAACGTTGATAGGCAGGGTGTGTAAGCGCTGTGAGGCGTTGAGCTAACCTGTACTAATTGCCCGTGAGACTTAACCATACAACACCGAAGGGGTTTTAGGGCTCATAAGAGACTTGATTGTGTAGAGAGAATCAGCTTTTCGAATTGAAAGAATTTGCTTGGCGACGATAGCGTTTTGGACCCACCTGACTCCATGCCGAACTCAGACGTGAAACGAAACAGCGCCGATGGTAGTGTGGGGTCTCCCCATGTGAGAGTAGGACATCGCCAGGCTTTAATTTATTGTTTGTCTAACTGAAGCTTGATGCTTTTGATAGCTGCGATGCTCATGTGCACTTGCACACTGCGCGTCTCACTTCAAAATCCTCAGCGCACAGCGACAAACGTCTCAATGAAGCAATGAGATTGTAAGACTTTATTGAGTAAATGTCTGTAGAGACAAGCTATTACCCAATTTGCTGATATAGCTCAGGTGGTAGAGCGCATCCTTGGTAAGGATGAGGTCCCCAGTTCGAGTCTGGGTATCAGCACCATTATACAGAATATTAAATTTTGTTTAGCGGCCATAGCGTTTTGGACCCACCTGATTCCATGCCGAACTCAGAAGTGAAACGAAACTGCGCCGATGGTAGTGTGGGGTCTCCCCATGTGAGAGTAGGTCACTGCTAAACACCAATTGAAAGCCCTGACGATGTCAGGGCTTTTTTCGTATGGTTTTATTCATTCGTTTATTTTCTCGATGATTTATCTGCAAATAAAGAAAAAGCTGATGTATGACATCAGCTTTCAATCACTTCTATAAAATGGCTTTGTATGCGTCTAGCTATTACCAGTCGGTACTTTTTAGTTTAAGAAGCTTGGGATTTTTGATTCATATTCGGCAATTTTATCTTCATGCTGAAGTGTCAGGCCGATATTATCCAATCCGTTTAGAAGACAATGGCGACGGAATTCATCGATTTCAAAACTGTACTCTTTACCATTTGCCGACACTTTCATCGCTTCCAGATCAACGGTAATCTCAGCGCCTTCATTGGCTTCAACATACTGGAAAAGCGCATCGACTTCACTTTCTTTCAGGCGAACCGGCACCATTTGGTTGTTGATTGAGTTGCCGTAAAAAATATCAGCAAAGCTTGGTGCTATCATCACCTGAATCCCGTAATCAGCCAAAGCCCATGGTGCATGTTCACGGGATGAACCACAACCAAAGTTCTCACGAGCTAGCAGAATACTTGCTCCCTGATAACGGGGGGCATTCATCACAAACTCAGGGTTGGGTTGTTGACCGGCATCATCTAGGAAGCGCCAGTCATGGAATAGATGTTTACCAAAACCGATACGGTTTACTTTTTGTAAAAACTGCTTCGGGATAATCGCATCAGTATCGACGTTCGCTGCATCCAGCGGAACGACTAAACCTGTATGTTTTTTAAATCCTGACATCATTATTCCCCTTGCTCAAGTGTACGAATATCAACAAAGTGTCCAGCGATTGCTGCTGCTGCTGCCATGGCTGGACTGACAAGGTGCGTGCGACCCGCTCGGCCCTGACGTCCTTCAAAGTTTCGATTGGATGTTGATGCACAGCGTTCTCCTGGTCCTAGGCGATCATTATTCATCGCCAGACACATTGAGCATCCCGGTAAACGCCATTCAAACCCGGCATCGGTAAAGATTTTATCTAAACCTTCTGATTCAGCTTGGGCTTTGACCTGCTCTGAACCTGGTACAACGATTGCCTGAACGTGCGATGCGACTTTTTTACCTTGGGCAATGTGTGCCGCTGCACGCATGTCTTCAATCCGGGAATTGGTACAAGAACCGATGAAAACTTTATCGACATTATAGTCGGATAGCAGTTTGCCGCCTTCAAGCCCCATATAGTTCAGTGCTTTGGTCGCAGATGATTGCTCGATTAAATCAGTAAAATTTTCCGGAGCCGGAATAGGGGCATCAATCGAAATGACTTGTCCCGGGTTGGTACCCCATGTTACTTGAGGTTTAATGTCTGCTGCATCTAATGTCACCACGGCATCGTATTCGGCACCATCGTCAGACTGCAACGTTTGCCAGTATTCGACTGCACTGTCCCAGTTTTCACCTGTCGGTGCAAACTTACGACCTTTAATATAGTCATATGTCGTTTGATCCGGTGCGACCAGGCCTGCTTTGGCACCCAGTTCTATCGCCATGTTACAAACGGTCATTCGACCTTCCATTGACAGATCTCGAATCGCCTGACCACAGAATTCAACGACATATCCGGTCCCGCCTGCTGCTGTGGTTTTACCGATGATCGCCAGCACGATATCTTTTGCAGTAATTCCCTTGGCAACCTTGCCTTTGACTTCAATTTTCATTGTTTTGGCACGTGCTTGCTTGAGGGTTTGTGTGGCAAGGACGTGTTCAACTTCAGACGTCCCGATCCCGAAAGCCAGTGAGCCGAATGCTCCGTGTGTTGCCGTATGAGAATCACCACAAACAATGGTCATTCCCGGTAGGGTAATCCCCAACTCTGGCCCCATAACGTGCACGATACCCTGATATTTGTGATTGATATCGTAGAGTGTGACACCGAACTCTTCGCAGTTTTTTGAGAGCGTTTCCATCTGGATTTGAGCCATCTCACCGGAAGCTCTGATATCTTTCGTGGTTGTAGAGACGTTATGGTCCATGGTGGCAAAGGTTTTGTTGACCTGACGGACTGAACGACCTTTTTCCCGGAGTCCGTCGAAAGCTTGTGGTGACGTGACTTCATGAACTAAATGACGATCGATATACAAAATCGGGTTCTCACCTTCAGCGGCGACCACGACATGTGCATCGTAGATTTTTTCGTATAATGTTTTTGCTTTTGACATTGCTTCTACCTTGAGCTTGTTCGTGGACCGAGAATCCTCTCGGTCACATGCTTATGCACTTAAGCTTTTTCACTTAATATATAGGCTGCGATTTTGTCGCCCATTTCCGAGGTTGTCAGTGCAGGTTTATCCGTTGCCAGATCCGCAGTCAGCTCTCCGGCAGATAGTGCCTTGCTGACGGCAGCCTCTATATCTTGAGCTGCTGCTTCTTCACCCAGACTGTAACGGAGCATTAATGCTGCCGATAAGATCTGAGCAACCGGATTGGCAATGTTTTTCCCTGCGATATCTGGTGCACTGCCGCCTGCGGGTTCATACAGTCCGAAATTGCTTTCGTTCAGACTGGCTGAAGGAAGCATTCCCATTGAACCAGTGATCATCGCGCACTCATCAGAGAGAATATCACCAAAGATATTTGAACATAGCATGACATCGAACTGAGCCGGATCTTTAATCAGCTGCATCGTCGCATTGTCGATATACATATGGGACAACTCGACATCCGGATAATCTTTGCCAATTTCGCTCACGACTTCTCGCCATAAGATCGAGCTTTGCAGGACGTTTGCTTTATCAATCGAGCATACTTTCTTACGACGTAAACGGGCTGATTCAAAAGCAATTTTAGCAATACGTTCAATCTCATAGCGGTGATAGACTTCCGTATCAAATGCTTTTTCATTGGCACCTTCGCCTTCGCGTCCCTTAGGTTGACCAAAATAGATCCCCCCAGTGAGCTCGCGCACAACCACGATGTTAAATCCATTGGCCGAGATATCGGCGCGTAATGGTGAAAATGCTTCAAGTCCCGGATGAATTTGTGCCGGGCGTAAGTTGCAGAACAGTTGGAAATGCTTACGTAATGGTAATAAAGCACCGCGTTCAGGCTGTTCATTTGGTGGTAGATGTTCCCATTTTGGTCCTCCGACTGAACCAAACAAAACTGCTTGTGCCTGTTCACATCCCTTCAGCGTCTGTTCTGGCAGTGGGCTGCCGTGATTATCGATGGCAATTCCACCCACGTCGTATTCAGTCCGGTCAAAAGCGATGTTGTGTTTTGTCTGAATTGCATCAAGTACTTTATGAGCCTGTTGCATGACTTCCGGGCCGATGCCGTCACCGGGTAGTACTGCAATTTTATAAGTCTTGTCTGTCATGTGAGTCCTTGTTCACTCTTGTATTTATTGATTTGTTACCTACGTCGGTCTGTGTGACACAATGAGACCGACGCCTAGGGCCTTATATTTATTGTTGCTTATACTGTGGCTATTTTTTTCTTTTTAATGACTTCGATCTGATCGGCTCGGTGAATACTGTTGATCACATGTAATAATGCTTCTCCTGATGCTTCAACAATATCGGTGGATATTCCCGTTCCGTGGTATTTTCGGCCTTTATAGTTGGCGATAATATCTGCTTGTCCTAAACCGTCTTCACCTTCTCCTTTCGCGGTCAGATCGAATTTATCGAGGACGATATCGTAACCAGTAACACGATAAATGCATTGATACAATGCGTCTACCGGACCGTTACCGACAGCGGCTTCGCATTTTTCTTCATCGCCACATTGCAGTTTTATCGTGGTGGTTGCCATCACGCTGCCTGATTGAACGCTCAGATAGTTTAGTTTGTAGAAGTCGTCTTCTTCACGCAAATTGGAGAAGAACATCAAGGATTCTAAGTCATAATCGAACACCTGACCTTTACGGTCAGCAAGTTTTAGGAAATCTTCATAAAGTGCATCCAAGCTATATTCATCTTCCTGATAGCCCATTGCATCCATATGACTTTTCACCGCAGCCCTGCCACTACGACTTGTCAGATTTAATGCCTGATTTTTCAGGCCAATTGACTCTGGAGTCATAATTTCATAGGTATTCTTATTTTTCAGCATCCCATCCTGGTGGATGCCGGAAGAATGGCTGAATGCATTGGCGCCCACGATTGCTTTATTGCTTTGGATCGGCATATTACAGATCTGGCTGACCATTTTACTTGTCCGGTGAATTTCCTCGTGCCTAATACCAGTATGAACACCTAAAAACTCTTGGCGAGTCTTGATGATCATCGCGATCTCTTCCAGCGCACAGTTTCCGGCACGTTCACCGATACCGTTGATTGTTCCTTCAACTTGACGGGCGCCGGCCTGAACAGCAGAGATCGAGTTGGCAACGGACATTCCCAAATCATCGTGGCAGTGGACAGAAATTATCGCTTTATCAATGTTGGGGACACGATTGAATAATGTCTGAATGATACCACCAAATTCCCCCGGAACTGTATAACCAACTGTGTCAGGGATATTAATTGTTCTGGCACCAGCTTCTATTGCGGCTTCAACCATACGGCATAAGTTATCGATAGGGGTTCGCCCTGCGTCCTCACAAGAGAATTCAACATCATCCGTATAACGACGAGCATGTTTGATCGCTTTGACCCCCATCTCTACCACTTGATCATAGCTACGACGAAGCTTGTCCTGAACATGAACCGTTGAGGTTGAAATGAACGTGTGAATTCGGAATGCTTCAGCAACTTTTAAGGCTTCGCCTGCGGCATCAATATCTTTTTCTACAGCGCGGGCAAGTGCACAGACTCGGCTGTTTTTGATGTTTTTAGCGATGGTTTGTACCGATTCAAAGTCGCCCGGAGAAGAGACTGGAAAGCCGGCTTCAATCACATCCACTCCCAGTCGTTCCAGAGCGTAGGCAATTTGTAATTTTTCTCTCACCGTTAAACTGGCAGATAATGCTTGTTCTCCGTCCCGTAAGGTTGTATCGAAGATAATGACCTGATCGTTCATATTGGCTGGCTCCTAGACCGGTAAGTGGTTGTGTTTGCTCACTTGATATTTTTTTGTTAAGTACTTTCAGCTATAAAAAAACCCGCATTTCGATGCGGGTTTTTGTGATTCTTTGTGGTGTTTTCTGTCCACTGGCTACCCGCGCGATTGATACACGATAAGGAGGAGGCCTAGTAGGAGAGAAGTTTTCAATGTCATATTCATTTACTTTCCACAAAATTCAATAACAAATTAGTACCGCACCTGATACATTACGTCAACCCAAAATTGTATATTTATTGGTAGTACCTGTTTCATTGGTGGGTCGTACTCTGTGTATTTCGATGGTCAGATGTGATTTTAGTCTGAGATTAAATGAGACTGAAATCGTAACGGGGCGATTATTCTCTATACAATAATATGGGGGCCTGAGAGACAGAATATCCCCCTGAGACTGCCCACCTTTTATTGAGTATCCATCTTACTGTCTTATCGTTTTCAATTCATACCATGCACTGTTTTTACCGAAGCAAAATTTGTGCTGATACAAATGTCTACCTGACCGCTGAGGGGCTCTACCCATGATGCACATCGGTTCGCTGACAGACTGCATTTATTGATTCAACAACATGCGTATTCTCGACAACAACAATGTTCATACTTTCGACAACAAATAGTCACACCGTTGTCATCTGGGCTGATTAGTGTCTTGGATATAAAGGGGTTGAACTACAGGAATGCAGTCATGAGAGTTATTGAACCGATTGTGAAATTTGATCTGGCCTTGTCACTGTTCTGTCTGCAACACAGATTCAGTTATCCATTAGCTCGTATCAGCCGAGCGGTATCCCATACCGGAGACGGTCATTTATATGTTGTTATTGGTGGTGCTGCTTTTTTGGTTGATGAGATTGTCGGTCAAGCATTACTCGTCACTGGATTGATTTCATTTCTGATTGAGTTGCCGCTTTACTGGTTATTTAAAAACCTTTTTCAACGGCGTCGTCCTCAAGAGTTCTCCTCAAGAGTCATTGCTTATATTACGCCTTCTGATCGGTTCAGCTTGCCTTCTGGGCATACAAGTGCTGCTTTTCTGATGGCGACACTCATTGCTTCTTTTTATCCATCATTGTCCGTGATGGTGTTCATCTGGGCTGGGTGTATTGGTGCTGCTCGTATTTTGCTAGGGGTTCATTTTTTCACGGATGTACTGATTGGTGCTTTACTCGGGATGAGTTGTGCGCAAGCTGGTCAACTGGTCATGGAGTGGATAATTTGAAGATTCTCTACGGTGTTCAGGGAACCGGGAACGGCCATACAGCACGAGCCAGAGCGATGAGTCATGCACTCCGGCAATATCATGTCGATGTCGATTTTATTTTCAGTGGCAGAGAGCAAGATAAATATTTTTCAATGGACTGCTTTGGCAGTTATCAAACTCGCCGCGGGTTAACGTTTGTAACTGAAAAGGGGCGGGTCAATTATTTAAAAACCGCCAGAGAGAATCGGTTTGGTCAATTGATTTCCGATATCCGCCAGCTTGATCTCAGTGCTTATGATTTAGTGATCAGTGATTTTGAACCGATTACGTCGTGGGCGGCAAAATTACAGCACAAACCCTGTATCAGTCTTAGTCATCAGAATGCTTTTCGTTATCCGGTACCGTTAAAGGGTGCCAACTGGCTTGATAAGAAGATTATTACCAATTTCGCACCTGCCGATCATTATCTCGGGTTGCACTGGTATCACTTCGAGCATCCTATTTTACCGCCAATTATCCATACCAGCGGGTCGGCAGCAGAAAACCAGCCTTTCATTTTAATCTATCTTCCATTCGAATCACTGGAATCCATCATGGATCTGTTCTTTCGTTTCGGTCACTATCAGTTTGTCTGTTATCACCCCATGGTTGATGAAATGAAACAGACAGAGAACATGACATTTCATCCATTATGCCATGAGGGTTTCCAGGCGCATTTACGTTGCTGTGCCGGCGTGATTGCCAATGGTGGATTTGAACTCCCTTCTGAAGCCATGTCGTATGGCAAAAAATTACTCCTCAAACCATTGATGGGCCAATTTGAGCAGCAGAGCAATGTGGCGACCCTTGAAATACTAGGGCTCGCTTCTGCGATGGAATCCCTTGATGTTGCCGTCATTCGGCAGTGGCTCGATGAACCCAACGCAGAGCGAGTCGTTTATCCTGATGTTGCTCAAGCCATTGCTGAATGGGTAGTTCAGGGGCGTTGGGATTGTCATCAGCAACTGTGCCATTCACTCTGGAAACAGGTCGATTTTCCTGACTATGTCATGGTGTAATTCGTATAAATCATTGATCAGAATTAATCTATTCTACTTGTCATCTATGAGATGAATAATTATCGGTTTTCTGTCGCAAACCTATAACTCACGTCAATTAATTTTGTGAATACTATAAAATCAGCGATTTTATCTTTTTTGATGTTTTTTTAACGATATGATTTTTATGGTATTTTTTCAAAATGAGGTAAAATAAACTGACTTTTTATCAATCCAGTTGCCTTTTGTACATCAATTAAAAGATAGTGAATTACACAGCCTACTCATACGAACTATCAATAGGTTGGTTAAAATAGAATCACGTTGAGTCACTTTATCTGATGTATGTCACTTCGCCTGACAAGAGCGCTATCCCGAGAGGGGTAACGAAAGTGATGACTGAAGCAAAATAAGAGGCATTCTAATGTTAGAAAAAAAAGAAGTTATCCAACCAGTCGCCAGCTATCGGATGGAAAGTACGCTACGAGGCGTTGATTTGAACCTGCTCACTGTGTTTGATGCCGTGATGCAAGAACAAAATATTACTCGAGCAGCTCATAATTTAGGGATGTCTCAGCCAGCAGTAAGTAACGCTGTGGCACGCCTGAAAGTGATGTTTAATGATGAACTATTCATGCGACAAGGAAGAGGCATTCAGCCGACTCAGCGCGCCCGACAGCTTTTTGGCCCGATTCGCCAAGCATTACAGTTAATTCGTAATGAACTACCGAATTCTGTTTTTACACCTGAATCTTCAACCAGACAGTTCAACTTAGCGATTTGCAGTCCGAATGATTTGCGCTTCGCACCGAAGATTTTCTCGTCAATTCACGATCAGGCGCCTCAAGTGCAACTGCATTTAGAAGCGGATTCGAATCAACAACTTGCTGAGCGGTTACGTTATCAGGAAGTCGATTTTGTGATTGACTATGCACGTTTTGAAGAATCCGGTTTCTGTAGTACCGAAATTTTCCAAGATGAGCTGGTGATTGTTGCTTCTAAGCAACACCCTCGTATTCAAGGTTCGATTACCCCAGCACAGGTCATAGAAGAGCAACACGCGAAGCTCTCTCAGGCGCATGGTATCCGGAGTTTCAGTGAACAGGCTTACCGAGATATCGATTGCCATTCCCACTATGAAGGGACAAGTTTAAGTAATGTGCTTTATGTTGTCAGTCAGTCAGAACTGATTACCATCGCACCACGCTGGTTGGTGGAAGCATCACCGAACAGAGAGCAACTTCAAACCATTGCTTCACCATTTGAACGCAAACAGATCAGTGGTTACCTGAGCTGGCATGAATCGAATGAAAAAGATAAAGGACACGGTTGGCTGAGAGAACAGCTCATGATGATTTGTGGTGAAATTGTCAGTGCTCCTGTGACACATTAATCTGTGTGTCATCCTGATGTTGCCGACCCGATGAAAACTCGGGAAGGCAACGTCTGTTTGTTTCTGCCTTTCTCTTTACGCTTCTTTTTTCTTCTTCGAATTCTTTCCGATTGGTTCGCTTACTTTATATCAACAGATTTGTTTCTTCTTTAGCATTCCGATGACTTTTGTTACATAAAATAAATATTTTATATCTTTTTTGTTCTCAGGTTTGATGTGGTTATCTGACTTTAAATTCTTTTACCGTAGATAATTCTGAATAAACACTCATGTACAACATATTCAGTAAATTACGGTCAGAAACTGAATAGACCAATCTTTCTGAAGCGAGTAAAGTTGCTTTATCCCTTGCAGTGTTATGACTCTGCAAGGACATAGCCATTAGCGAATCGATTGCGATTAGGCTACGAATAAGCCCTAGACTATGTAACCAACCAGACTGTTGAACTGACCTCGGGATACAGTGACTGGTAAGGAGAATAATATGGTAATGCTATCCGGTGCAGAGATGGTTGTTCAGTCTCTGATCGAAGAAGGTGTCGAGCAAATTTTTGGTTACCCCGGTGGATCCGTGCTTGATATCTATGATGCCCTTCATGAAAAAACCGACCAAATCAAACATGTACTTGTTCGTCATGAACAAGCGGCCACACATATGGCTGACGGCTACGCACGCTCGACCGGTAAACCGGGTGTCGTGCTGGTTTGCTCCGGGCCTGGTGCAACCAATACCGTAACCGGTATTGCGACAGCTTATATGGATTCTATTCCAATGATTGTCATATCAGGCAATGTTCCCAACAGTCTGATTGGTAATGATGCATTTCAGGAATGTGACATCGTTGGGGTTTCCCGGCCAATTGTGAAACATAGCTTTTTGGTCAAAAAAGCTGAAGATATTCCCGAAACAATTAAAAAAGCATTCTATATTGCTTCGACTGGTCGTCCTGGCCCTGTGGTCATTGATTTGCCGAAGGATGTGATGAATCCTCAGGTTAAATTGCCTTATCAATATCCGAAAACCATCAAGATGCGCTCTTATAATCCGACAACCAGCGGACATAAAGGGCAGATCAAGAAAGCACTTAAAGCGCTGTTAGATGCGAAAAAACCAGTTTTATATGTTGGTGGTGGTGCGGTTATTTCTGAGGCGGATAAGCAGATTCTTCAATTAGCGGAAACCTTGAATTTGCCTGTGGTCAGTACCCTGATGGGATTGGGCGCTTTCCCCGGCACCCACGCAAATGCGCTGGGAATGTTGGGAATGCATGGGGTTTATGAAGCCAATATGGCGATGCATCATGCTGATTTGATTTTCGGTATCGGTGTCCGGTTTGATGACCGAACTACGAATAATCTGGAAAAATACTGTCCTCATGCCAAGATCATGCACATTGATATTGATCCATCTTCAATCTCAAAGAATGTGCCGGCGGATTTACCTATCGTCGGTTCAGCAGAGAAAGTGTTGGAAATGATGCTGAAGTTGCTGGTTGAGCAAGGGGGCTCGAATGATGCCAACGCGTTGGAACAATGGTGGAAAGAGATTCAGGTTTGGCGGGAGCGTCAGTGTCTTGCTTATGAGAAATCCAGTGAGCGGATCAAACCGCAACAAGTGATTGAAACGCTCCATCGGTTAACCGAAGGGAATGCCTATGTTGCTTCTGATGTCGGGCAACATCAAATGTTCGCGGCTCTTTATTACCCGTTTAACAAGCCACGGCGCTGGATCAATTCTGGTGGTCTTGGCACGATGGGATTTGGTTTACCTGCCGGGATGGGCGTTAAATTCTCTCATCCCGAAGAGGAAGTCGTTGTGGTGACCGGAGACGGCAGTATTCAGATGAATATTCAAGAGCTGTCAACCGCGCTGCAATATGATATTCCGGTCAAGATCATTAACTTGAACAACCGCTTCTTGGGAATGGTTAAACAGTGGCAAGATATTATTTATCAGGGACGTCACTCGAATTCATATATGAGTTCTGTGCCGGACTTTGCTGCAATCGCAGAAGCTTATGGGCATGTCGGTATCCGCATCTCAACACCGGATGAATTAGAAGCCGGATTGAAAAAGGCACTGGATCTGAAAGATCGTCTGGTGTTTGTGGATATCAATGTCGATGAAACAGAGCACGTTTATCCGATGCAGATTAAAGGCGAAGGGATGGACAAAATGTGGTTGAGCAAAACGGAGAGAACCTGATGAGACACATTATTTCAGTATTAATGGAGAACCAACCCGGTGCTTTGTCTCGTGTGGTCGGATTGTTCTCCCAGCGTGGTTTCAATATTGAAACGTTGAATGTATCCCCGACTGACGATGAGACGTTATCTCGTCTTAACATCACGACTAAAACCAATGCGATGGAGCTGGAACAGATTCAGAAGCAACTGCATAAGTTGATTGATGTATTGAAAGTTCAGGAAGTGTCGGAGTTTGAACATATAGAACGGGAATTGATGCTGGTGAAAGTGAGAGCCAGTGGCGCAGCCCGGGCTGAGGTGCAACGGACGGCGGATATTTTCAGAGGCCAAATTGTCGATGTTACCAGCAGTCAGTATACAGTTCAGATGGCCGGGACAACCGATAAACTAGATGCGTTTATTGAGGCTATCTCAGAAGTGACAGAGGTGCTAGAGGTTGCTCGTAGTGGGATTGTGGGTATCGCCCGCCGTGAACGCGCTCTACGTGCGTAATATCATCATCGTCTGTCATGGCAAAACGCAATAAAAAAACCGGCTGATGCCGGTTTTTTACTGTTATCCCACCTGACTGGATATGAGCTGCGCTTCACCAATAAAGTAGCCGTCTTCATCAAATCGTTTCACTTCCCCGTTCTCGACAACGATGGTGATTTTTCGGATATCTGAAAACTGCCAGTTACGCCATTGGTAAACAAACTGATCGTGTTCAACCCACCAATAGCCTTCATCCATGTCATTGGGACGGTCAGAGATCCCGGTCATTTTGCCGTCAGCCTGAAAGGTGATTCGGTAAGGAATATTAAAACAGTCTTTAGTTAAGAGCGTTTGCTTTTTCAGCAGATGGCGAATCGCTTTGCTACGGAGTGGCGGTTGCTGACATTCCTCAAGGGTTTCGATCGGCATAACTTGTTTGGCGATTTGGGAAAGAAGCGCAATCCCTTCCCGGATCTGTTCCGTTCTGATGGATTGGAAGCACAGCCGGAAACTATTGGTCCGTTCATCGCAGTAATAGTATTTGGCACCATTGTTGATCAAAATACCATGCTGTTCAGCCAGTTGTTCAAACCGCTGGGCATCGAATCCCTGTTTATAGTCGATCCAGAAAGCCGTCCCAGCCAACGACGGTGTCACACCTGATTGCGGGAAATAGTAATTCAGCGCTTTTTCCATCGTCAGCCATTTTTGCCGATAACGTTTAAGCATTTTTTGAGCCAGAGCATCGTAATATCCAAGGCTGAGAAACAAAGCAAGGGTTTGACAGTTGTTCTTCGGCGGTAAGCTATGTGTTCTGAACTGAAGGGCTTTGATCTGTGAAATCAAGGGGGCAGGGGCCACGATATATCCGAGTCGCAATCCCGGAGCTATTGTCGAAGAGAAACTGGAGATATAGATAATACGCTCACTGGCTGATTCACTTTTCAGTGGCGGACAGGTGTCTTCAATAAAATTAATGTCATGTTCAAAGTCATCTTCAATGATCAAGAAATCATGCTCTTCAGCCAACGTAAGGAGTTTCCGGCGTCGGCTGGCAGACAGGCGTACTGTCGTCGGGAATTGATTGCTTGGGGTGGTATAAACCAGTTGGCAGCCGGTAAGCCATTCATCAATGACCATACCTTCTTGATCCACATTGATCGGCACGATCTCCGCACGTCTGGCCTGAAACTGATGCAATGCCTCGGGATAACCGGGATTTTCAACTGCAATTGAGGAATCAGCCGAGAGGAGTAGTTTTGACAGATAATAAAGGCTGTTCTGACATCCGAGAGTAATGGCGATATTGTCTCGATTGACAAATATGCCACGCTTGGTCAATACGCGGGTGCGGATCTGTTCAATCAGATCATCATAATCTGAGTCATTTGATGTCCAAGTGCGATGATTGATGCGATTGAGCGACTGAATGCTGCATTTGCGCCATTCAGATACCGGAAATAAGTCTTCATCAACCACGCCACTGACAAAGAGATAGGGATAATTTTTGAGATCTTTGGCTTCTCGTTCCGAGACACTGTTTTCAGCGTTCAGATAGCGACTCCAGTCGAGTTGAGTTGATTGCTCTTGTGATGTTGCTGAAGCGAGCGGGGTGACGGAAATGTCCAGCGTGGGATTGACAAAATAGCCTTTGCGTTCAATGGAAACGAGGATCCCTTCTTCGGTCAATTGCTCGTATACGCGCAAAATCGTGTTTCTGGAAACATGAAGATCTTTTGCTAACTTACGTGAAGAGGCAAGGGGAGATTGCTTAGGAATGAAGCCATCGAAGATTGCTTTGGCAAGACTGCTTTTGATTTGATCTTGCAGCGTTTTTGAATCGTGCGGATCAAGGTGGATATACTGGCTTAGCATACGGCTCCTACAACTGTTTTTGTGCCGCTGACTAATCCGAGTGAGGCAACGAAGATACGACCATGAAAGTGACCGTATCTACGCTGGATGTACTTTTATCTGAATGTACTTCTCTGAATATAATTAGTGAGCGAGCAACGCTTGTAATTCTGCTTTGATGATGTCAATACCTTTGACGATCAGTTCCGGCTCAATCGTCAATGGTGGTAGGAAGCGAATCACATTTCCTTTTACCCCACAAGATAACAAAATCACACCGGCATGGTTACTTTTTACCACAAGCTGTTTGGTTAAATCAGCAAGAGGTGCACCATTGTCAGGATCATTGAATTCGATGGCAATCATGGCGCCGACTTGACGAATGTCACCAATTTGGGGAATCTCTTTTTGCAATTCGGTCAATTGTTCCTTAAATTGCAAGCCAATATGTTGCGCCCTTTCACAGAGATTCTCTTTTTCGATGATATCGAGCACTTCTAACGCAGCAACACAAGCGAGCGGAGAGCCTGCATAAGTCCCACCGACGCCTCCGGGATTGGCAGCATCCATAATTTCTGCCTTACCGACAACTCCGGACAGGGGGAATCCCCCGGCAATACCTTTAGCCATCGTGAACAGATCCGCTTCAATGCCGAGGTATTCTGTGGCAAACATTTTACCAGTTCGGGCAAATCCGGTCTGAATTTCGTCACAGATTAAAACAATACCGTGTTTATCACATATTTCGCGGATTTTTTGTGCCCAAGATGCAGGTGCCTGATAGAACCCGCCTTCTCCCTGAATCGGCTCAAAAATGATGGCCGCGATACGGCTCGGCTCGATATCACAAGTGAATAAATCGTCCAAAGCACTCAGGCTTTGCGCTTCAGTGACGCCATGATAGTCATTCGGGAATGGCAGGTGATAGATTTCGTTTGGAAATGGCCCAAAACCAGTTTTGTAGGGCGCGACTTTTCCGGTAAGTCCCATACACATGTTTGTCCGGCCATGGAAGCCGCCTTTAAAGGCGATGATGCCTGAACGGCCGGTATGTGCCCGCGCAATTTTCACCGCATTTTCTACCGCTTCTGCTCCCGTGGTCACGAATGCCGCTTTTTTCTCAAAATTTCCCGGTGTTTTCGCCACGATTTTTTCAGCCAGTTCAACAAAGCTCGCATAAGGCGTGACCATTGAACAGGTATGACTGAAGTTGTCTAACTGCTTTTTCACGGCTTCAATAATCTGCGGATGAGAGTGACCGGTATTATTCACGGCAATCCCGGCGGCAAAATCGATATACGTTTTACCTTCAATATCCGTGATGAGCGCATTTTTAGCACTCGCCGCATAAACCGGTGCCAGATTAGCCATCCCTTTTGCGACGACTTTTTCCTTACGGGCTTGCCATTCCATATTCGTCATGAGTTTTTATTCCTTCACATTCAAACAGTAGTTATTGCGAGATGTCAGAAGCCACCAAAGCAGAGATATTTAACATTGAGATATTCATCAATCCCTTGTTTGGCACCTTCCCGGCCAAAGCCGGATTGTTTTACACCACCGAATGGGGCGACTTCATTGGAGATAATGCCTTCATTAATCCCAACCATGCCGTATTCAAGCTGCTCGGCAATACGAAATGCACGATTCAGTGTGCTGGTGTAGAAGTAGCTGGCTAATCCGTAAATCGTATCGTTGGCTTTTTCGACCAGCTCATCATCATTGGTAAAGCGAACAATCGGAGCGACCGGACCGAATAATTCGGTATGGACAATCTCCATATCTTGAGTAACTTCAGTCAAAATGGTCGGTTCAACGAAAAGACCGTCCAAAGAGCGGCCGCCAAATGCGATTTTCGCGCCTTGTTCGACGGCTGTATTGATATAGCCCAAGACGCTGTTTTTCGCTTTCATATCGATCAGCGGACCGATAACGACACCCGGTTCGACGCCATTACCGACTTTCAGATCTGCCACGGCTTTGGCAAACTTTTCAACGAATTGCTCATAAACGCTGTCCTGAACATAGAAGCGGTTTGCACACACACAGGTCTGTCCGGCATTACGGAATTTTGAGGCGATGGCACCTTTGACCGCTTCATCGATATCTGCATCATCAAAGACGATAAATGGTGCGTTGCCGCCTAATTCCATTGAGGTCCGCTTGATGGTTTCTGCACACTGTTTGATCAGGTGACTACCCACTTGAGTCGACCCGGTGAAAGACAACTTCTTAATATCATCATGACTACAGAAAATATCACCAACGGCCACTGAAGAGTGGTTGTTCACCACAATTAAAAGCTCTTTTGGCAATCCTGCTGCGTACGCTAGTTCTGCAATAGCATAGGCGGACAGCGGAGTTTGATTGGCGGGTTTGACGATAAAACTACACCCAGCCGCCAGCGCGGGCGCTGCTTTACGGGTGATCATTGCGATGGGGAAATTCCAAGGGGTGATCGCCGCAGCGACCCCAACCGGCTGTTTAATAGTCATTAAACGTTTGTTCGACGCTGGTGCCGGAATTGTATCACCGTAGGTGCGTTTTCCCTCTTCGGCAAACCACTGAATGAAAGAGGCACCGTACATGACTTCGCCTTTGGCTTCCGCCAGGGGTTTCCCTTGTTCGAGGGTCATAATTCTGGCGAGATCATCACTGTTTTCAACTACGAGGTCATACCAGCGCTTTAAAATGGCTGATCGTTCTGCGGCTGAACGCTGTTGCCAAGCTTGTTGAGCCTGCTTTGATTGCTCAATCAAAGTAAGGATATCCGTTGTTTGAACCGAAGGAATGTAAGTCAGCGTTTCATCGGTTGCCGGATTGAGGACTGCAATCGCATCTTCACTGAAAGGACACGTTGCTTTGAGTAAGTTTTTGTTAACAATTTGGTCCATCATTGTGTCTCTTTTGTTAGCTGTAAGGAGAATGGTAGATCTAAAAATGACACCACCCGAAGTACCAGTTAGATCAATTATGTGGTACCAGCGATAAGTTTCTGGCTGGTACCATACAAATTGTCTTTCTGGTTCTATTGCTTTGGTTTTGCTTTCTTCATATTAACCTGTGAAACAAATCAGTAACAAACAAGTAACGACACAGGAAGAGGAATTTCTATGTTTGGGTTAAAGGGAAAGAAGCTTGCGAAGACATTACTGGCAGTCACGCTGGGTGTCAGCGCACTTGCGAGTTCTACGGTTAGTTTTGCCGCTGAATATAATTGGCGCTTTGCAAATCTATATGGCCGCGGTACTGCATTTGGTGCCGTTTATGAAGACTTGGCGAAAAATATTGAAACCATGTCCAATGGTCGCATTGCTGTGCAAGTTCTGTACTCTGGAGAAGGCGTGGGTACCAGTGGTATCTTAGGTGCTGTACGTTCCGGTCTGATTACAATGGGCGCACCTTTCCAACCTATGCACGCGGGTGAGTTTCCGGCTGGGGTTGTGGAAGTTGGTTTGCCTGGTGGAACATCGGATGCCAGTGAACTCATGACATTATTTCATGAGCGGGGCTGGGGCGATGTGTTGAAAAAAGCCTATGCCTCTCAGGGGATCGTTTGGCTGGAACCTTATATTCAACCCCCTGTTTATATCATTACCAAAAAACCAATCAACTCGATTGCTGATTTTAAAGGCATGAAAATTCGTGCGCCGGGAGCTTATGGTAAGTTCTTGCGTAATCTCGGTGCGGCACCCGTTTCTCTGTCTTGGAGTGAAATCTATACGTCACTGGCAACCGGCGTTATCGATGGCTCTATCGGTTCAAATATGATTGATCACCGCGATGGTAACCATGTGGAAGTTGCAAAATACATGTATCCGCTACCCATTGCCGGTGCTCAGGTGCTACCGATTATTGTCAACCAAAAAGCCTGGAATAAATTGCCGAAAGATCTGCAAGCCATTGTGAAAGGTGCGACGGCCGAACATGCGATTGAGCAGTTGACGAAGTCCAAACTGTGGGAATCTCAGGCTGTGGCGGAGATGGAAGCCAAAGGATTGAAATGGAGTCCTGCGCCATCTGAAGCCGACAAAAAAGCTTGGAAAGCAGCAGGGGTATCACTTGCGCAGGAATATGCCAGTGCCGACCCTTATTCAAAACAGCTTGTTGAGATCCTCAATAAGAAGCAGTAACAAGGAATAATCAAGGTGAATCTGATGGTTCACCTTGATTGGTTTGGGAGTTTATATGGTTGAATCAATTTTAAGAGGATATTGCCAGTTAGTCAGGTATGTAGTCGGCCTAATCGGGCGTTCGGTATCCTATCTGCTTCCTGTATTAGCCACGATTGTTGCCTACGAAGTTTTTGCTCGTTATGTGATTGATAAACCAACTATTTGGGGGTATGACACTTCACTTTTTCTGTTTGGATATATTGCCGCTTTAGGCGGTGCATATGCGCAGCAACGTGAAGCACACATTAACGTGGACATCGTACACGGTAAAGTCTCGGAAAAGACTCGCCGGATTTTTGACCTGATCACTGCGGTTCTGGCGATAGGATTTTTAGTGGTCATGATCAAAACTTGCTATGGCATGTTTTTGGAAAGCCTTCAATTCCATTACAGAACCAAGAGTGAATGGGCTCCGCCGATGCATCACTTCTGGCTGATGATCACTGTTTCTGCGAGCATTTTTGTTGCCCAATATTCAACTGAATTGATCAGTAATCTATTTTTCCTCATCACAGGACGTGAACTGAGCGGCACTGTGCATCCACATATCAGCCTTGATGATCAGCCTTTCCATGTCAGTTTAGATGATGAGCCGTTTCATGCAGAGGAGCATCCGGTAGAGAAGTCCGTTTGTGACAAGGAGAATTCAAATGGGAATTGAGATGTTAACCCTTGTTTTGCTGGCATGTATTCTGACCGCTTTTGTGTTAGGTGCACAAGTGGGACTGGCATTGGGTGGCATTGCCATGGGCGTCGGTTATCTGGTTTGGGGAGAGGCGTTGTTTAATATTGTGCCGACCACCGTTGAAAGCACATTTTTTAATTTTATTCTGCTCGCGATTCCACTTTATATCTATATGGGACAGATCCTCACTCGATCCGGAATTGGGGATGCGATGTTTAATGCCAGTCAACTGCTTATCGGTCGAGTGCGCGGTTCTTTGGCAATTAGTGTCATTGGGGTTTGCTCCATGATTGGAGCCATGGTTGGCATCATTGGTGCCGGTATCATGACTTCCAGCAGTATTGCTCTCAAACCGATGCTTGAGCGTGGCTATGACAAGAAGCTAGCGCTTGGGGTGATTATGGCTGGTGGCTCTTTGGGGATTCTTATTCCACCGAGTATTCCAATGATCATGTTTGCTTCTGCGACACAAAACTCAGTTGGCAAAATGTTCTTGGGAGCCATGATCCCTGCATTGATTACGATTGTTCTGTTGATCACTTACGTGGTGATCTCTTGTAAATTGAATCCGGAGCGGGCTCCGCTCGATTCTGACAACGATATTCAGGTGCCGAAAGGGTATGAGCGGTTTAAGACTATTCGTGACGGTGCGTCATCACTTGCTCTGATCGTGGTGGTTCTTGGCAGTATTATCGCTGGGATAGCAACACCGACGGAATCCGGGGCTCTGGGTGTGATGGGCGCGATTCTGTTATCGATCCTGTTTAAGCGCTTTAAACCGGAGATGCTCAGACGTTCGGGAATGCAAACCGCGCTGCTGGTGAGCGTGGCTATGTGGATTATTCTCGGTGCATCGGTTTTCAGTAATTTCCATTTACTGATGGGAATCCAAGGGATGGTGTCTGGCTTTACCCAAGGGTTGGATTTACCACCGATCATGATCATTATTATGTTCCAACTGATCATGCTGTTATTGGGATTCATCATCGATGAATTTATCATTGTGCTGATGTGTGCCCCAATATTTACGCCGGTTGCGGTATCACTTGGCTACGATCCGATCTGGTTCGGTGTGTTGATGATTCTGAATATTGTGATTGCTGTTCAGACACCGCCTTACGGTTTTGCGTTGTTCTACCTGAAAGGGATTGCTCCGAAAGGAGTGACCATGATGGATCTGTATAAATCGGTATTACCGTTTATTACCGTACAGTTTATTGTGTTGGTCATTTGTATGATTTTCCCGGATCTGGTGACTTGGTTACCGAATCTGGTCATTCACTAATGGCTTGTGCCACAGACGCTTTTATCCGTATAAAAGTATTAACCGTTTGATAAAAACCTGCCCGACGGCAGGTTTTTTACTGTATGTCTCGATTGAACAAGGATGACAAAAGAAAAAGCCCTTTCCATAGAGAAAGGGCTTTGAACTTGAGATATCAAGCAGGGATTAATGCAGAATCCGCGCGCGGATTGTCCCTTCGATTTTCTTCAGCTTACGCAATGCTTCTTCTGAGCGGGCTGTTTCAACATCAATGACCACATAACCGACATCAGCAGAAGTTTGCAGATACTGCGCGGCGATGTTGATACTATCCTCTGCGAAAATCGTGTTGATCTGATTGAGAATGCCCGGACGGTTTTGGTGAATATGCAGCAGACGAGAACATTCTCTGAGTTCTGGCAGCGATACTTCTGGCAGGTTAACACTGGATACGGTCGAGCCATTATCAGAGTATTTGACAATCTTGCCTGCCACTTCAATCCCGATATTTTCTTGCGCTTCTTGCGTTGACCCACCGACATGTGGAGTCAGGATGACGTTGTCAAACTGAAGCAGTGGTGATTCGAACGGGTCTGCATTCGTTTTTGGCTCAACCGGGAATACGTCGATTGCCGCCCCTGTCACTTGTTTTGATTCCAATGCACCACATAGGGCATCAATATCGACGACAGTTCCCCGTGCCGCATTGATGAAGATTGAATTCGGTCTCATTTGAGAGAATTCTTTACTGGAAATCATATTTTTAGTGTCGGGTGTTTCAGGTACATGCAGAGAGATGACATCACATTTACCGAGCAGTTCTGCCAGAGAGGCAACTTGGATGGCATTGCCCAGAGATAGTTTGTTCTCAATATCGTAGTAGTAAACCCGCATTCCTAAGTTTTCAGCAATAATTCCCAGTTGCGTACCGATATGACCATAGCCGATGATCCCGAGATTTTTCCCGCGAGCTTCAAAACTCTGGTCAGCACTTTTTTTCCAGATACCGCGGTGTGCGAGCGCATTTTTTTCCGGCACGCCCCGTAGCAGTAGCAAAATCTCACCCATAACCAGTTCGGCAACACTGCGGGTATTGGAGAAGGGGGCATTGAAAACAGGAATCCCGCGTTTTGCCGCCGCACTTAAATCAACTTGATTAGTCCCGATACAAAAACAACCGATACCAACCAGTTTCTTCGCTGCGTTGATAACATTCTCCGTCAGGTTGGTACGGGAACGAATACCGACAAAATGTGCATCCTGAATGGCTTCTAATAGTTCGGCTTCGGATAATGAACCTTTGTGATATTCGATATTGGTATAGCCAGCTTCCTGAAGCACCGCGACTGCAGAGCTATGAACACCTTCAAGAAGTAAAATTTTAATTTTGTTTTTTTCCAATGAAACCTTGGCCATTATTTTTGTCCTTAACGATGGAAAGATGAAGAAATGGGGTGCACGGTGGCCAAAACGGAGAATTTAGCATTTTATTAACAAGCAAACGTTTGCCTCGCGCATCTTCTCACCATAAAGTAACAAAAAAAATCCCTAATTGGTAAGAAATTTCCGTCATAAGGAATAATTTTTCTATAGCCAATAAAAAAACGGCACGCAACGTACCGTTTTCCATGATCTATTCATATTGGTGCAAAGAATTCTAATGATTTACTCAATAAATTGGGTGCCGTCGGGCGTACCGATAATCACGATATCTGCCCCGCGATGTGCAAACAGACCATTAGTTACAACACCGGGAATATTATTGAGGGTTGATTCCAAGGCTTTGGGATCAGTAATTTGCATATTGTGTACATCGAGGATGATGTTGCCATTATCTGTCAGTACGCCATCACGATAAACCGGGTCGCCCCCAAGTTTTTTCAGCGCTCGGGAAACTTGCTCGCGGGCCATTGGAATGACCTCGATAGGCAGCGGAAACTGACCCAGTACATCAACCGTCTTGGTGCCATCAACAATACACACAAATGTATCAGAGATTGCAGCAACAATTTTTTCCCGTGTGAGGGCTGCGCCGCCGCCTTTGATCATATCCCGCATTGGATTGATTTCATCGGCACCATCAATATAGACATCCAGTTTTTCAACATCATTACAGTCGTATACCTGAATCCCTAATGCTTCAAGTTTCTCTGTCGATGCTTTTGAGCTGGAGACAGCACCTTTAATCTCATCTTTGACTGACCCTAAAGCGTCGATAAAGTGATTGACGGTCGAGCCGGTGCCTACTCCGATAATGCCACCTTTGACGACATATTTGAGTGCAGCCCATCCCGCCTCTTTTTTCATTTCGTCCTGGGTCATGTATTGATCTCCTGCTGATTGCGCGTAAATGCTATCTGAATATGTAATCGATATTTCCGCGGAGGATTATATACTCATCTTCACAGGAGTTGCAGCGTGAATCCTTCTTTTCCGCTGTCTTGTATCACATCATGTTGTACTACCATATATCCGTTTATTCCCATGACCATATTTTGTCGGGTGTAACGATCTTTGGCAGTGGCACATCCCAAGATTCAATCGGCAGTTGTTCGACAAACTGACACGCGTGGGCGAGCCCGATTGGTTTGGCACCGCTTCGGCTTTTAAACCAAGGTTCTAAGGTTCGGTCATAATAACCGCCTCCCATACCGAGACGGTGTCCTGATGCATCGAAGCCAACCAGTGGGGTAAAAATCAGATCAAGCTGGCGTGTCGGAAGAATCAATTGCTGATTCAGCCGTGGTTCAGCAATACCGTAACGGTTCTGAACCATGTCAGTCTCTGGTGTATAACGTAAGAAAAGCAGCTGACCGGTTGAAAAAGGATGAATCACGGGGAGATAAACGGATTTGTCTTGTTGCCAGAGCCATTCGATCAAAGCGTGGGTGGAGAGTTCACCATCAGTGGATAAATAAACAGCGATATGTTGGCTGGTATTCAGCTCGGGTAGGTGGGAGAGTTGACGAATTATCTGCTCACTGGCTGTTTGCTGAAACGCGTCAGAGAGCTGTTTCCTTCTGTCGCGGATCTGCTTTCTGAAAGCAGCGCGCGTCATGTCGTTCTGGTGCATAGGGAACCCCAAAGTGCCGTTGCAGATGTTTGACCCTTGAACCAGCTGGTTCAAGGCGGATCAGTAATGTTGACCGTAGGCTTCTCGGTGCGTGCCGAGCTTGCTCAATAGCCAGCAAGTACCAACCCTTATGTATTGCTTATCGGCTCAGGGACGTAATCCGCTGACGAACACTTCAGGGTAAATTTTGTGGCGCTGAGTTACAATTTTTCTTGCTCGACTTGATGAATCACCTGATCCAGCGATGTGGAGAGCAACTCCATTCGTGTTGCCAGATTCGCCGTCGTCTGTTGATTCTCTTTTATCTGGCTTTGTAACTCATAACAAATATTTAAAGCAGCAATCGTGAGTAACTTCACTTCATTTGTCACCTTAGTTCTTTCTGCCATTTCTTTCAAACGATTATCAAGCTCTTTAGCCGCCTGAATCAGAGAGTCTTCTTGGCCCGGGGGACAATTCACTCGTGTTATTTTTCCTAAAATCTCAACATCAACCGCTTGATTACTCATGACTTATGAACTCGCAACATGCCACTGTGGATGATACGTTGACGGTATCATCAAGACGGAAACTATAGGAAAAGCGTCGATAAGATTCAAGTCTTTCCCTTGATATCAAGGTCAATGATTGGTTAAAAACACAGATCTTAGACAATTCGGACAAAACCTAGGCTATTGTTCCGGATAGTTTAACAGATTTGATGTTTTGAACATTTCAGCAATGAGACTGAGGTGGTAGGATTAGTTTTATTTTTCTTTAGGCAGCCCTATGAGTGACAATAAGTTTCCTAAATATGAGTCTTTCGCTGAGACGCTAAAGTCGGTTTCCCTCTCTGTAACCCCAGCAGAACTACATGGACTGTTAACCGGTATGTTATCTGGTGGTCTGAGTCCGGAAGATGGGCGTTGGCAGCCGCTCTTATTTGATTATACCAACGATGGCATGGGCTGGCCGATGGCAGCATTGGGTTTAGCCGGTGAGCTGATGGCCTATACAGCGGAAGAGATCACCCAGAATCATTTCCAGTTGTGGTTGTTTTTACCGACAGGCGATGGAGAGCATGGGCTGTTTGAATTAGCCGATGGCGTTTCCGAATGGATTAATCACTTTATCTCCGGTCTGGGATTGGCTCATCCGAATATCAATAAGTTATCGAATGACGCCAAAGAAGCTTTGACTGATTTGGAAGAGATGGCTCGGCTGGGGATTGATGAAGATGATGATCTTGAGGAACAGGCGATAATACTTGAGCAGGTCATTGAACATGTGAAAGCTTGTGTCTTGGCGATCCATGCTGAATATGGCATTCGGATCAAAACTGAAAACAAGCGTCCCACAATCCACTAAATCGGTTTGATTGACGGACGCTGGGCTGATACCGACGGTTATATATCAGGGATTCAGTCCATCGTTATTACATGTGAATGTCTCACTCTGCTACGGTTTTGCTGAGGCATGCTTGATTGCTGAAGGTGTCATGGCTGAGTCATACGTGAACCTATACAAACGGAAAGCAGTTGAATGAAAATGTTTGATGTCATTATCTCTGGTGGTGCAATGGCTGGAGCGACACTGGCACTGGCATTAGATGCCAGTTTTGGTGGAAAACTTCGGATCGCGGTGGTTGAGTCATGTGATTTTTCGACGCAGACGCATCCCGGATTTGATGCACGATCAATTGCACTTTCTGACGGAACCGTTCAAATACTTCAGGCATATCAGCTCTGGAGTGCAATTCAACCTTATGCGACACCGATTTCTCGGATTCATATCTCTGATCGGGGACATGCCGGAATGACGGATCTTGAAGCGAATCGCCTTGGGATGTCTGCACTGGGTTATGTGGTTGAATTGGCGGATGTCGGGCAGATTTATCATCGCTTGTTGCAGGAACGTGCTGCGATTTCCCTGTTTTGTCCGGCAACGATCCAAAGTGTTGAGCGAACCACTGACGAAGTACAAGTGCAGCTCGCTGACCAATCAACGCTCCGTGGTAAATTATTGATTGCCGCAGATGGCAATACATCGACCTGTTGCCATCAGCTCGGAATCACGTCTGAAGTCCGTGACTTTGAACAGGTTGCGGTGATTGCTAATGTTGAATTGAGTCAGCCTCATCAGGGGCAGGCTTTTGAACGTTTCACGACTTCCGGACCATTGGCCCTGCTGCCTATGTCGCATCAACGAATGGCAATGGCGTGGTGTATCAGGCCTGATGCTTTGGCTGAAATGCTTGCTCAAGACGATGACACATTCTTAGCTAAGCTTCAGCAGACATTTGGCTGGCGATTGGGAAAAATGAACCGTGTCGGAACACGGGCGGCTTATCCGCTCAAGCTGACTTATCGCTCTCGGGCGGTTTCTCACCGGTTTGCCATTATTGGTAATGCTGCTCAAACGCTCCACCCGATTGCTGGTCAGGGGTTTAATTTGGGCATTCGGGATATTGCGACATTGGTTGAAGAAGTGCGACGCTATCCGAATGATGTCGGATGTTATGCCGCGCTGTCTGCATTCCAACAACGTCGTACCCCCGATCGACAAAAGACGATGATAATGACTTCCACGCTGGTCCACACTTTCTCTAATACGTGGTTTCCGACGGTTGTGGGAAGAAATTTAGGGTTGATGGCCATTGATAACCTCCCTGTGCTCAAACAACCTTTGTTGACTCGGACACTGGGATACGTATCTCGTTAGAAGGTTTTTATATGATGCAAAGTTTTGATATTGCCATTATCGGTGGTGGTATGGTTGGGTTGACATTGGCCGCGGCACTGAAAAATACAGATTTGAGAATTGCAGTGATTGAAGGTCATATACCGGATGCAACATTAGGTGAAGTGCCGGATATCCGCGTTTCAGCCTTGAGCCGAGCCAGTGAACACATTTTAAAGAATGTTGGGATCTGGGAAGGCATTGCTCAACGTCGAGCTGCGCCTTATGGTGAAATGCATGTTTGGGAAAAAGACAGCTTTGCCCGGATTGAGTTTGACAGTCAACAGCTTGCTCAGCCCGATCTCGGCCATATCGTTGAGAACAGAGTGATTCAACTGGCGGCTTTGGATGTCGTGCAATCTCAGCAAAATGTCACCTTTTTTATGCCGACGCGTTGTCAGAGTTTGGTTGTGGGGGAAAGTGAAGCTTGGTTGACTCTGGATAATGGTCGTGCTTTGACCGCAAAGCTGGTTGTGGGAACGGACGGTGCAAATTCTTGGGTTCGTCAGCAGCAGGATATTCCATTAACGCATTGGGATTATGGTCATACTGCTTTGGTCGCGAATGTGATGACGGAAGAGCCGCACCAGTATATTGCACGGCAGATCTTCACACCACAGGGGCCATTGGCATTTTTGCCTCTGACTGATCCGCATATGTGTTCTATTGTTTGGTCCACAGATCCCGAGCGAGCAGAAGCATTGCTAAACATGACAGCAGAGCAATTCAACCGTTCACTCTGTACTGAATTTGATCGGCATCTTGGCTTATGTGAGCTGGTTAGCGAACGAGCGGTCTTTCCTTTGAAAATGCGCTATGCCCGAAACTTTGTCTGTGAGCGAATCGCACTCGCCGGGGATGCAGCCCATACCATTCATCCATTGGCTGGGCAGGGGGTTAATCTTGGGCTGCTTGATGCGGCATCGTTAGCACAGGAAATTAAGACGTTATGGCAGCAAGGCAAAGACATTGGATACCAACGGAACCTACGCCAATATGAACGCTGGAGAAAAGCTGAAGCTGCCAAGATGATTGCGGCAATGCAGGGATTTAAGACATTATTTTCCGGAGATTTTCCAGTGAAGAAATTAGTGCGGGGGATGGGCATGTCGGTATTAAATCAAGTACCAAATGTCAAAAATGACATGATGCTGCGGGCGTTGGGGATTCGGGGACACTTACCGGATCTTGCGAAAACAGCGATTATTGAGTGATACCATCTCGAAGGGCAACGAATTGCGTTGCCCTATTATTCTGGTTATGCGCATACGTATTTTAGCCGCATAATTTCCTGATTAATTTCTTTGACCGTTCGATAGTGACGTTGTTCTGCTTGTTCGGGAAGTATCAGTTTTCCCTGATCGAACTCAAATTTGCCAATGCCGTCAATGTAGATTCTACCTTTAAATAGCCGACTAATATGTTTAGCAATCATACTCGGTGTATAGCGCTTAAACAGTCTCATATTATCGTCCTTTCCTGAATATCTGAGGTGATTGCTAACTTGGTGACTTCACAGCCAGCAAACTTCAACATCACCTTGGTGAAAACTCAATTCACTCTCACGATTTTATTTTATTTCGTTCTTCATGCTGTGACATTTGTAGTGAAATAATCATGGCATGATAAGTTCATTGAATTTTTGTGCTGTCATCTACATATTTAACAAGAATGAAACGAAAGGTTTGTATCAGTTCTGTTAACTTTGAGACAGCTTATACACATCTTATGCGACGATGTGCAATCCTCCGTTCTCGGTGGACTATTAAGCCCGAACATTGTGACACTTTTATAACAAAATTGCTGAACCATTGTTAAATTTCATGATGTTTATCCATGAATATAGTTTTTGACCGATGGCTGTCAAAAAAAATCCCTAGCTTTGATGAAAAAAAGCCCGCATCTGTTTGGATACGGGCTAAATAGTCACAGATGCATTACACAAAAAGTGGATGTACTGACTTGAATCAGTTTCACTTTTCAGTCAATTCAGTCGCGATTTGGTTGAAAAGCGTGGCTGAACTAACATCAACAGACTACGTGAAAAAATGATAAATGACTATTTATGTTTTATTATTGATTAATAATTCACTTATTGATTTATTTATATTTGAATATGATCACATATTTTTGCAATGGATTACATTAACAACCAGAAGGCTCGCGATGAATGGAGAGGATTGTGGGCTGAATAAGGTGAAGTAAGTCGTTCGCTTGCATTGCGATGCCTGCATGCCGATCACCGCTACTGATAGTAATCTCTGATTCTTGGGAAATGCTAGGATCAAACAGGATCGGCATATTGGTCTTAAGCAGTAATGGCGTGACCGCACCAACAGGATAGCCTGTGACTTGTAAAACCTGATCGCTGGTTGCACATGTCATTCTTCTCCACCCAAGGTAGGACCTGACTTTTTTGGGATCGACGGATAGGTGGCCCGGTACACAAGCTAATGCATAACGTTCACTCATATCTCTCAGTAGAACACACTTGACCATTTGAGCTGGGCGAACGCCACGTAAAATCGCAGTTGCTTCGATCGTGATGGTTGCTTCTTGTTGCAACAGCAGGCGGTGTGGCACCTGCTGCTGCCTGAGAAATTCAAGGACTTGGGTATCCAGATTAGGATTCATCATCCAAACCATAGGGGAGTGGTTGTATCGTCCACTCGGTTTGTGGCGCGCCTACGATTCTGAAGCGGGTATCTGCTTCTAGGTTGTTTGGCAGGATGATGAGACCGATTGCGGTATGATCACTGAATGGATAAACCGCAAGAAAACGACCGACACCGCGCCAGTTTTCGCCGACGGAACGTTCCAACGCCAGTGGTTGGTCGTTGTTGAGTGTTGCGTCGATGTTTCCTTTAAGGATGTACATGGCACGTTTGTTGGTGCCACGATATTTTGCTCGTGCCACGATTTCCTGTCCTGTATAACAGCCTTTACTAAAGCTAATGCCACCGAGCGCCTGAAGATTCAGCGCTTGAGGAATGTGTTGTTCCTGTTCATCTGCCGTTACAATCGGTAGCGCTTCTTCAATGTCAAAACGAGTCCATAAGCTTTCGGTGACTTTTTCACCCCGAAAGGCAGCTATCAATGACTGGGCTGCCGGTTGGTTTGTGATTAATAACCAGCGTTGCGCAGAAATTTTTACAGCCGTGCCGCCTTCGATCTCCCGGACATCGCCACGAGTATCACTGAGGGTATTGATGTAATTCTCAGCATCTTTTCCCATCACTCCGAGGAGCATGTCATCGCCTTGCGTAAGCTCGATCTTGGAAAAGACTGCATACTTTTTGAGAGCCTTGAGTTCAGCATCAATGGCACTGGTCGGTTGGAACATGGCGTAGCCATCGTTGTGTCGGAAAATCCGAAATACCGACCAGACTTTTCCTTTTGGATCGCAATGCGCACCGAATGTTGACTGATCTTTCTCGAGTGAAACGATGTCACAGGTTATCTGCCCCTGTAGATAAGATTTTTGATCTGCGCCAGTGGTGGCAATATATCCCCATGACGAAAGTTGAGTGAGCAGTAAATTTGGTAATGGGGTTTCTGGCGTATGTTCGAAAGGGTGAAAGTCGTTTTGCTGTGTCATATCTGTATCACCTTGTGCCGATTGAATGGAGACATTCTATACGTAAATCTTTTGATTCCCAAATCACTGTTGAGACGTACTTTCTTGTGTTGCAAGGATGACACGCAGTACGATTTCATGGTAGACATTTACCGGCAAATACGGGCAAGTTCAAATCATACTATCGTTTTCAGATAAATCTTTTGCTAATCGTCAGAAAGGTATGTTAAATCGGATAAGTTTTGTCGATTAGATTGGACTGTGACCCACTTAGTAGCGGGTTGAATGCTCCCTTGATACACTAATAAAAATTAAATCAATGAGGTTTTAGAATGTATACCGACGAAGAAAAAGCCCGTATTAAATGGGCATGCCGACGTGGTATGTTGGAACTAGATGTGGTGATTATGTCATTCTTTGAAGAATGTTTTGATCAATTGAATGAATCCGAGCAGCAGGATTTTGTCTCTTTACTGGAATGTGATGATCCGGATCTATTTTCTTGGCTGATGGGGCATAAACGGAGTGAAAATCTCAGTCATGCTTCGATGGTTGATAAGATAGTTGCTTATAACCTTGGTAAAGTCCGTTAATCTTTACGCCTCAGTCTCTTTGAATGCCTATATGGTTCAATGGTTGATTGTTCAACTTTCCATCTGGGCATTAATTTCTATCGATTTCCCCCTGATTCCCTCGATGATTTGTATTTGCTGGTTATTGAATATCTGGTATGAGCAAAGACTCTTATTGCCTATGATTGCTGAACCATGCCGATATACAGATACGGGCATACTGATCGCTGGCACTCACCAACAGAGGATTGAGCAAGTTAAACTCTCATTTGCAATCTGGTTCGTGATTTTTGTCGGAGAACACGGCAAGCGGCAGATTCTGTGGCGTGATAGCTGCCGAGAGCATACATATCGGCAGCTTTTAGTGATGGAAAAACGGAGGCGTTATCACCTCCGTTGACAAGTCATCGTGTGCTGCAAAGCTTTCAGTATTATCCAGACTTAGGAAAAATCTTTAGGATCAAGGACGGTCGGGCCGCTATTCTCTAATGGCTCTGGATAATCTAGGGTGTAATGCAATCCGCGGCTTTCCTTGCGCTGCATTGCACAACAGATCATCAGTTCGGCAACCTGAAGTAAGTTTCTGAGTTCGATGAGATTATTGGAAACTCGAAAATTACTATAATATTCATGTGTTTCCTGTTGAAGCAGGTGAATCCTTCTCAAAGCTCGTTCTAAACGTTTATCTGTGCGAACGATGCCCATATAATCCCACA
Organism: Vibrio gazogenes; assembly: GCF_002196515.1. Taxonomy (NCBI): domain Bacteria; kingdom Pseudomonadati; phylum Pseudomonadota; class Gammaproteobacteria; order Vibrionales; family Vibrionaceae; genus Vibrio; species Vibrio gazogenes. The sequence goes on from NZ_CP018835.1 coordinate 2,468,273, forward strand.
TAAAGAGTCGCAGCTCATGCCAGTTATGTTGAATGACAACCTCTTCATCGGAGCAGGTAACTTGGCTCTCATCCCAAGGCGGAAGTGACTGGGCAAGCTGGGCGTTTTCGAGCTTTTCGAGAATATCTTGTGCCGCAGACCGGGCATAGACCACACACTCCAATAATGAGTTGGATGCCATTCTGTTCGCACCATGTAAGCCGGTATAACTGACTTCACCAATGGCATAAAGTTGCTTGAGATCGGTTTCCCCTTGGCGGTTCACCATCACTCCACCACAGGTATAGTGTGCAGCGGGAACAATCGGAATCGGCTCTTTGGTCATGTCTATTCCCAGACTCTGGAGGCGGGTGTAAATGGTCGGGAAATGTTTTTCGATGAAGTCCGCAGGTTTATGGCTGATGTCCAGATACATACAATCCGCACCAATACGTTTCATTTCATAGTCGATTGCTCTGGCGACCACATCCCTCGGTGCCAACTCCGCTCGCTCGTCAAAATCCGGCATGAATCGAGAGCCATCGGGACGGCGTAAGAAAGCACCTTCACCTCTAAGGGCTTCTGTCAGCAAAAAGTTACGTGAATCCGGGTGATACAGACAGGTGGGATGGAACTGGTTGAATTCTAGGTTGGCGACTCGACAGCCGGCGCGCCAAGCCATGGCAATCCCGTCACCTGATGAAACATCAGGATTGGATGTATATTGATAGACTTTGGATGCGCCGCCGGTTGCCAGAATGATAAATTTCGCTTTAATGGTTTCGACATGCTCATCGTTACGGTTCCAGACATAGGCGCCGATCACTTTCTTCGGGTCGCCGCCTATCTTGTCTTCAGTGATTAGATCAAGTGCGTTGTGGCGTTCCAGTACTTTAATATTGGGATGATTGAGGACGTTATCTTGTAAAGATGTCTGCATCGCCATGCCTGTTGCGTCTGCTGCATGGAGAATCCTACGATGGCTATGTCCGCCTTCTCGGGTCAAATGGTACTTAGGATGATCCTGATGACTGCCTTCGTCCAGATCAAATGGTACACCGCCATCAATCAGCCATTGAACGCACTTTTTAGCATTCTCAGCAATAAAGCGAACGGTTTCTTCTTCACAGATGCCACCACCGGCAATCAATGTATCCTGAACATGTGATTCGATACTGTCGGATTCATCGAATACTGCTGCAATACCACCTTGTGCATAATAGGTCGCACCTTCACTCCAGGCCCCTTTGCTCAGAACAATGACCTGACCCTTTTTTGCAACCCGTAGTGCGAGTGAAAGCCCAGCTGCACCGCTTCCGATAACGAGTACATCACACTGATGTTCTTGATTTACACGCATAGTTTGATTTTCCCAATAATTCCTAATCTATTTTTCTTCCGTTCATATTTTTTCTGTTATGAACAAGCTCCCTGAAGCGACAATTGGACCTTAAGTATTGAAACGTCGTGACGATATAGTGGATCAGTCTGATAAAAATGGATGAATTCCCGATTTCGCTTGTTTTTCTCTTTCACTACATGCAATGCTTTAATAAACACGGTTGACATCGATGAAATTTTACCTCATTTAAGGAAAGTGACGAAGCGCTGATTTGTGCAGCGACAGATTCACTATTAATATGAATAAAAATTTCACCGCAGTTGGGGAACTATTTTCCTGTACATGAGTCTCACTATACTGCTCATGTAAGCGGTGGTGTCAATACTACATTTTGAAGTATGAATACCCATATCTGAGAAGGTAAGGGATGAACGATAGGAGTATACGCTCGAATGCACGAGCAGTTGACTGATCAAGTATTGATTGAGCGCGTTCAGAGTGGAGATAAGCAAGCCTTTAATCTTTTGGTCGTGAAGTACCAGAATAAAGTTTGCAACCTCATCGCCAGATATGTAAACAACAGCGGTGATGTCGCTGATGTCGCTCAGGATACTTTTATTAAAGCCTACCGGGCTATTCCTTCATTTCGAGGAGAAAGTGCATTTTATACGTGGCTCTACAGAATTGCCGTGAATACAGCAAAGAACCATATAGTTGCACAAAGTAGACGCCCTCCCGCAAATGATGTGGATGCCGAAGAGGCTGAATATTACGAAAGTGGCAATGTTTTAAAAGAAATTTCGAACCCAGAGAATATTACGCTGTCGAAAGAATTGAAACATGCTGTATTTGCGGCAATTGATGCGTTGCCTGAAGATTTGAAGACCGCAATGACTCTGAGAGAGTTGGAAGGATTAAGCTATGAAGAAATTGCGGTGGTGATGAATTGCCCTGTCGGAACGGTAAGATCACGAATATTTCGAGCACGAGAAGCGGTAGAAAAGCGAATTGGTTCGCTTTTGTAATGTCTGGAGTTGTCTAGATAATGGTGAATAAAATGGCTGATAAAGAGAAACTTTCGGCGCTTATGGATGGCGAGTTGATCGATAAATCGTTAATTAGCGATCTATCAAAAGATCATGAAGGTTTAGAAACATGGCGCAACTATCACATGATTGGTGATGTGATGCGTGGTGATACACCTCAGGGGGAATGGGATATTGCCTCTCGGGTTGCGTTAGCGCTGGAAGATGAGCCAATCCATCGTAAAGATTTGGCATATGAACAACGTAATACTGAGAATCCGGACACTTTGACGATTACACCTTTGGAATCTCAGCCATCGCCAAAACAGTCCAGAAGACAGTTACCAGCATGGTTAGGTCAATTGGGTCAGGTTGCTGTTGCTGCCTGTGTTTCCTTGGTCGCTATTGTTGGTGTACAACAATATCAGACGGGTGATGGCGTTGACGGAGAGGGCGTTGCTGACAATGGACAGCTTCCGGTATTACAAACGGTTCCTCTGGCGGGAACTGCTGAGCCTGTAAGTCTGACGCGTGATTCGATGATGAGACATTCGACAGAAAACAGTGCTCAGGAACAACGTCGCCGCGTCAATGCAATGTTGCAAGATTATGAGCTACAGTTAAAACTTTATAGCGAACAAAAACGGGAATCATCTGCGCGTTCAGGTGAAAACCAAGAGTTAGTTGTTGAATGAAAAAATTTCTGGTCAGTGTTGTAACTGCGCTGTTCAGTCTGAATGTGTCACTAGCCTTTGCAGATGAACCCTCTGCAGAGGCTTTGTTGCATCAGATGAGCCGCGCCAGCCAAAAATTAAATTATGAGCTTTCCTATATTCTGATTAAGAAGAACGGAATTGAGCCATTGTTATATCGGCATGCGGTCGAAGATGGTTATTCTTTGGCGCATTTGGTCTATCTGAGCGGGCCTGTTCGAGAGGTTATCCGTCGTGGTGACGAAGTGAGCTATATCGAGCCGGGAGTTGAGCCGTTTACCATCGAATCCAACAAGATGGTAGCTCCGGTCATTCCGCTACTCCATGGCGATATGAATCAACTGAGTCATTATTATGATTTTGTGAAAATCGGCCGTGGTCGAGAAGCCGGTGCAGCGTGTCAGGTTCTTCGCGTGGTTCCGAAAGACGGGCTGCGTTATTCCTATGTTCTGTGGATTGATGAGCGAAGTCATCTGCCACTCCGCGCAGATCTGGTTGATCGGGACGGTGAAGTCTTGGAGCAGTATCGAACCATTTCTTATTCCCTGAGTAATAAATTAGCTGAGCTCATGCTGAGCTTAAATAAAGCGCAATTGCCACATGTGCTTTCATTGCCTGAAAATCCTGTGAAGAAGTCATTTTGGAATGTCGGTTGGGTTCCGAATGGATTCTCTTCTAAAGAGTTGAACCGTTACCGGATGGCAATCACGGATCGTTTAGTCGAAAGCCAAATCTATACCGATGGTCTGTTTAGTTTCTCGGTTTATGTTGCTGATCGTGACAATCTTTCATTGAAAAACCAGTTGATCCGTCAAGGTCGCCGGACATTGCAAACTGTCGTGAAAGGAAAAACTGAAATCTCAGTGATTGGTGATATCCCACCGTCTACTGCACAACGAATTGCGCAATCCGTGACGTTTAAACCGCGCTCGAAAACCTCGTCAGAGGCAAGCCAACCATGATGACGGCTTTGGCAACAGTTGCTCGAGTGCATGAAAACGCTGGAGATTATCAGGTTGAACTGAGTTGTCAGCAGCAGACCAGTTGTAGTCACTGTGCGTCATCTTCCAGTTGTGGCACAGGAATGGTTTCTAAAGCTATCGGTAAGAAAGTGCTGACTTGGCAGTTGCATACGTCCCAGCAAGTCAAAGCCGGTCAGGTTGTGGAAATCGGATTTCCTGAAAAAAGTCTATTGCAGTCTGCAGCTATTGTTTATCTTTTTCCTTTGTTGATGATGATTTTAGGCGGTGGAATCGGGCAGCTTTGGCTTGCGCCACTACTTGGTGGCGGGGAGCCGTGGGTCATTGCCTGTACTATCTTATTCACCGCTGGTGGTGTCTGGATTGCCAAAATCCTAGCCCGTCGAATGGAAAAGCTATCACTGGAAGAAGTTGTTTTGCTCCGGGTTTTAGGAGAGACAATTGTCAGTCGTGATGTCTCAATGTGATTTATGATGCGAATCCCTTTCAAATTGGGTAGAATCTGCCAACTTAAATGGAATAGAACCTGTATCTTTGAGACGGTTTGTTCTTTTTCTTCTAAATATTAAAAGAGTTTAATCATCCCAAACCTATGAAGCACATTCGTAACTTTTCGATTATCGCCCATATCGACCACGGTAAATCCACGCTTTCCGATCGCCTGATTCAGGTGTGTGGCGGCTTAACTAACCGTGAAATGGCAGAACAGGTTCTAGATTCAATGGATCTTGAGCGTGAACGTGGTATTACCATTAAAGCTCAGAGTGTGACTCTGGACTACCTCGCAAAGGATGGAGAAACATACCAGCTCAACTTTATCGATACTCCCGGACACGTTGACTTCTCTTATGAGGTATCTCGTTCTCTCGCTTCGTGTGAAGGGGCTCTGTTGGTTGTTGATGCCGGACAAGGTGTTGAAGCGCAAACGCTCGCTAACTGCTATACCGCGATTGAAATGGATTTGGAAGTGGTTCCTGTCCTGAACAAGATCGACTTGCCCGCGGCAGAACCGGAACGGGTTGCTGAAGAAATCGAGGACATTGTCGGCATTGATGCGATTGATGCTGTACGTTGTTCTGCAAAGACCGGTATTGGTGTTGATGATGTTCTGGAACGTATTGTTTCAGATATACCACCACCGGAAGGGGATGTTGATGCCCCTTTGCAGGCCTTGATTATCGATTCTTGGTTTGACAATTATTTAGGTGTCGTGTCTCTGGTACGGATTAAAAATGGGATCCTGAAAAAGAACGATAAGATCAAAGTCATGAGTACCGGACAAACTTGGGGCGTTGATCGCATCGGGATCTTTACACCGAAACAGGTGGATACTGAGAAGTTAGGCACTGGCGAAGTGGGCTGGGTTGTCTGTGGTATCAAAGATATTCTCGGTGCACCAGTCGGGGATACATTAACACATGCAAAATATGGGAGTGAGAAGCCACTCCCTGGATTTAAAAAAGTCAAACCGCAGGTTTATGCCGGATTATTTCCGGTTTCGTCGGATGAGTATGAAAACTTCCGCGATGCACTAGGAAAACTCAGTCTCAACGATGCGTCATTATTTTATGAGCCGGAGACATCGGCAGCACTTGGTTTTGGCTTCCGTTGCGGTTTCCTTGGCATGCTGCACATGGAGATTATCCAAGAGCGTTTAGAACGGGAATATGACCTTGATTTGATTACAACCGCACCAACGGTTGTATATCAGGTCGAGCAAACCGATGGTGAAGTGATTCATATCGATAGTCCGGCTAAATTGCCAGCGGTAAACGATATCCATGAAATTCGTGAGCCGATCAGTCGTTGTAATATTCTTGTGCCTTCAGACTATCTGGGGAACGTCATTACACTCTGCGTCGAAAAACGGGGTGTACAGGTTGACATGGTCTACCACGGTAATCAGGTTGCTTTGACTTACGATATTCCGATGGCTGAAGTTGTTCTGGACTTTTTTGACCGTTTAAAATCAACCTCTCGCGGTTATGCTTCTCTGGATTATGCTTTCCAACGTTTTGAGACATCAGATATGGTGCGCGTTGATGTATTGCTCAACAGTGAGAAGGTGGATGCTCTGGCAATTATTACCCACAAAGCTCAGGCCCAGACACGCGGACGTCAGCTGGTTGAAAAAATGAAGGAATTCATTCCTCGGCAGATGTTTGATATTGCGATTCAGGCTGCAATCGGTAACCACATTATTGCTCGTTCAACAGTGAAACAATTACGCAAAAACGTGCTGGCAAAATGTTACGGTGGTGACGTTAGCCGGAAGAAAAAACTGTTGAAGAAGCAGAAAGAAGGTAAAAAACGGATGAAACAGATTGGTAATGTCGAGTTACCTCAAGAAGCGTTCTTAGCCATTCTCCATGTTGGCAAAGATTAATTGACCTTCGGTCTGTTACATAGAGATATCCCCATGAGCTCAAGATGTCGTTTCAGCATGTTGAGTGACTTGGATATACACAGCTCAAGTGAAAGGGTCTCGGTTCTTTCACTTTCGTATTTTTAACAAAGGGAAGTTCATGGCGAATACATTTTCACTCATACTAGTCATTGTGACGCTTGTGACAGGGATTATCTGGGCGCTTGAAAAGTTTGTCTGGGCGAAAAAACGCCAGCAAAAGCTCGATGAAATTATCGCTCAGACCCAAGAGCTCGATCCATCCCTACAGCGTCAAGTTTTACCTCAGCCATGGTGGGTGGAAAATAGTGTTTCTATTTTTCCTGTCATTGCATTGGTTCTGATAGTTCGGTCATTTATTTTTGAACCGTTTCAGATCCCATCAGGGTCGATGAAACCGACATTGCTGATTGGTGATTTTATACTGGTTGAGAAATTTGCCTATGGCTTGAAAGATCCGGTGACACATACACAGTTTTTGTCTGTCGGTAAACCAAAGCGTGGTGATATAGCCGTGTTCCGTTATCCACCGAATCCGAGTATCGATTATATTAAACGTGTTGTCGGATTACCGGGGGATATTGTCCGCTACAGTTCAGATAAGCGTATTTGTATTCAGCCGAAAGGCACAAACGAATGTAAGATTGTGCAACAGTCGAACCGTGTTCGTAGTAATTTGAAATCGAATGTTGCACCGATGGAGCAACTCGATGAGCAATTGGGTCAGGTGAAGCACCATATTCTGATTAATCCATGGCGGATGGATAATCCGATGAATTATAAACCTCGTCCGGGGGTGAATGAATGGGTTGTTCCTGAAGGGCACTATTTTATGATGGGTGACAATCGGGATAACAGTGCCGATAGCCGTTACTGGGGATTCGTTCCTGAAGCGAATCTGGTTGGTAAGGCTGTTGCGATATGGATTAGTTTTGAGTTTAACCGCTCGCCTGATAGCGTGTTACCATCATGGATTCCGACCGGTGTTCGCTTGAATCGGATTGGTCAAATTCATTAATATTTACCGGATAATTACGATTATCAGGGGCATTTATTTAACCAGGCTGGTCAATAGATCAGCCTTTCAATATTGAGAAATCATGAATTCTCCAACATATCAACTTGAGAAAAAAATAGGGTATCAGTTCAGTGATGGCGCGGTACTGGAACTTGCACTGACACACCGGAGTGCGAATGGTCATCATAATGAGCGTCTTGAATTTCTGGGCGATTCAATTTTAAGTTTTGTCATCGCAGATGAGCTTTATCACCGTTTTCCGAAGAGTAACGAAGGTGATATGAGCCGGATGCGTGCAACGCTTGTCCGGGGGAACACTCTGGCTGAGCTGGCTCGGGAGTTTGAGCTGGGAGATTACTTAAAATTAGGTCCAGGAGAATTAAAAAGTGGTGGTTTCCGCCGCGATTCAATTCTTGCCGATGCTGTTGAAGCGATTATTGGTGCCATTTATTTAGATAGTGATATCGAGTCGATCCGGCGGATCATTTTAGACTGGTATCAGACGCGTTTAGACGCGATTCAGCCTGGGGTGTCGCAAAAAGATCCCAAAACTCGGCTGCAAGAGTATCTGCAAGGCAGAAGAAAACCGCTTCCTGTTTATACAGTGACTAAGATTAAAGGTGAGGCACACAACCAAGAGTTTACTGTGTCATGTGAAGTCGCGGGTATTGGAATGCCTGTTATCGGAAAAGGCACCAGCCGCCGCAAGGCAGAACAAGCGGCTGCAGAGCTAGCACTAGAGCAATTGAATAATGGCTGATAAAGAATTTGATATTGATGCTTTCTTCGCATCAGAAAGTCAGGAAGAGAGTAAACCAGAGAACCAACATTGCGGTTTTGTGGCGATTGTCGGACGGCCCAATGTTGGTAAATCCACCTTGCTGAACCAGCTACTGGGACAGAAAATTTCGATAACATCGCGTAAGCCGCAGACGACACGTCATCGAATTATGGGGGTCGATACGGACGGGGATTATCAGGCCATCTATGTCGATACCCCGGGATTACATATTGAAGAAAAACGAGCGATTAACCGTCTCATGAACCGTGCGGCAAGCAGCTCACTCAGTGATGTAAATTTGGTTCTTTTTCTGGTCGAAGGGACACACTGGACCAAAGATGATGAAATGGTGTTTACCAAGCTGCATAAAGCAGGTTTCCCGGTCATTCTTTGTGTCAATAAAGTTGATAACGTCAAAGACCGTAATGAAGTGATGTTACACATGTACGAACTGTCTACCAAGATGGATTTTGTTGATGTGATTCCCATTTCTGCAAAACACGGTAAAAACATTGATGCGATTCGTCAGCATGTTCGTGACCATCTTCCTAAAGCGGTTCACCATTTCCCGAGTGAATATGTGACTGACCGTTCACAACGCTTTATGGCATCAGAGATCCTCCGGGAAAAAATCATGCGTTTTACCGGAGAGGAGCTTCCTTATTCGGTGACGGTTGATATTGAACGGTTTGATTACAACCCTGAAACTGATGGTTTTCATATCAATGGCTTGATTCTGGTTGAGCGGATTGGTCAGAAGAAAATGATCATTGGTAAAGGGGGCGAAAAAATTAAAACGATAGGTCGCGAAGCCCGTCTTGATATGGAAGCGTTATTTGGTCGTAAAGTCTATCTGGAAACTTGGGTTAAAGTGAAATCCGGTTGGGCTGATGATGAAAGAGCACTGAGAAGTCTGGGATATATTGACGATCTATAGTGAGATAACTTTCTCTTGTCGCGGGGCTCGAGTGTCACTGGTGATAAGTTCTACAGCCCCTGAAGTGACCCCCTCAGAGAGATAGGAATGATGTCAGAAAACCAACTTCAGCGTTGTTTTGTTTTACATCGACGCTCATATAGTGAAAGTAGCCTGATTATCGATGTCTTTACTGAAGAATTCGGGCGAATGACCTTACTGTCTAAAGGTGCGCGACGCATTCGCTCTCCGCTAAAAGGCGTGTTACAACCTTTTGTGCCATTGCTTCTGAAATGGTCGGGGAAGGGGACGATGCGCACATTACGTCAGGCCGAGCCGATCAGTCTGGGTTTACCTTTGACAGGCATTCATTTATATTCAGCGTTATATGTCAATGAATTACTGGCACGACTCATCCCTTCAGAAGTTCCCTTACCGGGGCTTTTTTATGATTATCTGCAAGTATTGACCGAACTGGCACAGTCATCGAACCCAGAGCCGGCGCTGCGGCGTTTTGAACTCTCGCTGCTGGCTTGTTTGGGCTATGGCGTCGATTTTTTGCATTGTGCCGGCAGCGGAGAGCCGGTTGTTCCGACGATGACTTATCGATATCGGGAACAAAAAGGATTTATAGCTTCCGTTCGCAAAGATAATCTGACCTTTGTGGGAGAAGAGTTGATAGCAATTAGTGAACGACGCTTCACGACACAAGCACAGTTACAGGCGGCCAAACGGTTTACTCGGATAGCACTCAAACCTTATCTGGGGGCAAAACCACTCAAAAGCCGCGAACTGTTCATTTCTCAAATTGGTATTTCGAGAGCACGGAGTAAAGGAACATGAGCGCAATTCTTTTAGGCGTTAATATCGATCATATTGCAACATTACGGAATGCACGTGGGACTAAATACCCAGATCCGGTTCATGCAGCTGAGGTTGCTGAACGTGCTGGTGCCGATGGGATCACGATTCATTTGAGAGAAGATCGTCGCCATATTCTTGACCGTGATGTCAAAATTTTAAGAGAAACGCTACAAACTCGGATGAATTTAGAAATGGCCGTCACAGATGAAATGGTGGCTATCGCGCTAGAGGTTCGCCCGGATTATGTTTGCCTCGTTCCTGAGAAGCGGGAAGAATTAACCACTGAAGGTGGTCTGGATGTGTTAGGGCAACTTGAGAAAGTTAAAGCTGCCACTCACAAGTTAACAGAAGTCGGTATCAAAGTGTCGCTTTTCATCGATGCTGATAAAGAACAGATTGATGCGGCCAAGGCATGTGGTGCGCCTTACGTTGAACTACATACGGGGCATTATGCGGACGCTGAAACTAGCGCGGCTCAGCAAGATGAGTTGAAGAAAATATCCGCAGCAGCCAGTTATGCCAGTGATATCGGCCTGATCGTCAATGCCGGTCATGGTTTGACTTACCATAATGTTGCTGCCATTGCTGCTATGCCGGAGATTCATGAACTGAATATCGGCCATTCGATTATTGGTCGTTCCGTTTTCGATGGGCTTGCCAAGGCTGTGGCAGATATGAAAACCTTAATGATAGAGGCCCGGCGCTAATTTATGGCAGTTGTCGGCTTTGGTACGGATATCGTCGAGATCGATCGGATCGCGGCGGCGATTTCCAGAAACGGAGACGCTTTTGCACAGCGTATTCTGAGTGAGAGTGAGTTTGCGATTTATACGCAGAGTAAGAAACCGGAGCGATTTTTAGCGAAACGGTTTGCGGTCAAAGAAGCCGCCTCAAAAGCATTAGGAACCGGGATCGCGCAAGGCGTGTCACTGCAGGATTTTACTGTAGTGAATGATGAACTCGGTAAACCGTGGCTACAGTTGAGTGGTAAAGCCGAAGAATTTGCTCAGTCATTTGGCGTAAACGCCATTCATCTTTCGATCTCAGATGAGCGACGCTACGCCGTTGCTTCCGTGATTCTTGAAAACAACGCCGGTCATTGATTTCAGGTCATCAAGCGTTGTGCGGCTTCAGCCACTTTTGTCATCTCATCTTGCAATTCAAATAGTTCAGGCTCAAGGTCTTTGATGGCCGCGCCTGAACGTAGTGATTGTTCCAGTGTTGCGCAGATTTTTCTTAATCTGGGAACCCCACTATAGGAACAACTGCCATGGAGCTTATGGATATGATGCAGTAATGCTTCCTGATCGGATTCACCATTCAAAGACAATTCAATGATCTGATGAACTTCTGGGATCGAGTCAACCAACATCGTCAGCATATCTTTGGCCAAATCTTCTTTATTTGCTGCTTGTTTTAAAGCCATATGCCAGTCAATCACCGAGGATGGTGATGATGTTGGCTGTGTGTTATCAACATCAGCAGATTGCGAATGAAGGACAGGCGAGGGATCTTGTTGCGGCCGTTGTGGTTGAGGATTCCAATGTACCAATACCTGTTGCAACACATGTTCATCTATCGGTTTAGTCAGATAATCGTCCATGCCTTCATTGAGCAAACGATCCCGTTCTCCTACCATCGCATGGGCGGTGACGGCAATGATCGGCGTGGTTGTATTGAGCGGTAATTTCTTGATCTCCTGGCAGGCGGTGACCCCATCCATTTTGGGCATCTGAATATCCATGAAGATAATATCAAACTTCTGGCGAGTCGCGATCTCGACGGCTTCTTCTCCGTTAGTACAGCTAATTACTGTATCCACCCTTTCCTGTAATAGGGCCGTGATCAATTTCAGATTCGCGGGATTATCATCGACAGCCATGACCGTTAACGGCATCTTCTCAATCGATGTTGAAAGCGTACTCTCTTCCCGGAAAGCAGATAACTCAGGGTGAATATCCAACATGAGCTGTAACAGTTTCTTACGTGCGAGAGGTTTGGTGAGGCACTTGATCGGATAGTGCGTCATCAGATGATCCGCGAGTGCCAGTTCGGTACTCGGGATCCCGATTAAAACATGTTCAGAACATGCAACCGCTTGTTTCACCAGCGCTTCCGCTTCTTCGGATACCAATTTCTGGGTCGGTGAGAAATTGAGAATCACATAGTCTGACTGAGGTGGATTGTCTGGGAAAGTGGTCATGTAGTTAACACGTAAGCCAGATTGAGTCAGGGTTTGTTGTAAGATAGAAGCCGACTGCATGTGTGACTCGATCAACAGGACTTCTTTACCCGCCAGTTGTTTTTGCGTGTACCACTCACCCATCATGATATCGGTCGGATGGAGGCGGATGGTGAACCAGAACGTTGAACCGCGGTGCAGACGGCTGGTCAGACTGATTTCGCCCCCCATTTGACTGACTAGTTTTTGGGTGATGACTAGTCCAAGTCCTGTGCCGCCATAACGGCGGGAGATACTGGCATCTGCCTGGCTAAATGCCTGGAATAACTGTGCCTGTTGTCGTTCTGAAATACCAATCCCTGTGTCCCGAACCATAAACTGGAGCTCAACCAAATCATCCCGGACCGAACGAAGCTCGACACTGATATCAATATTCCCTCGTTCCGTAAACTTAATCGAGTTACCGACAAGGTTGGTGATCACTTGCTGGATTCTCAGTGGATCACCGACCAGACCGACCGGAATCTTCTGATCAACTTTCAGATTAATTTCCAGCCCTTTTTCATGCGCGCTGGTTGCCAGTAAATCAACGACTTCTTCAAGGTTTTCTTGTAATTCAAACGGAACATTTTCGAGCGCCAGTTTACCGGCTTCCAGTTTAGAGAAGTCCAAAATGTCATTAATGATCGTTAAAAGGTTATTGGCTGAACGTTCAATGGTTTGCAGGTAATCTTTCTGGCTATTCGTGAGTTGGGTCTTCAAAATTTGTCGGGTGAAGCCAATCACACCATTCAATGGCGTTCTTAACTCGTGAGACATATTGGCCAGAAACTCAGATTTGACGCGGGCGGCTTCCTGAGCTCGTTTTTTAGCGATATCCAGCTCAACGTTTTGAATTTCAAGCTGCTCGAGCGTCTCTCTTAGATCAGAGGTCGCTTGATCAATGCTATGTTGCATCTCGACATGGTACTCCGACAGAGACACCGCCATAGCATTGATCCCTTTTTTCAGTTCATCCAGTTCGCCATGCATTTCTCCCTCAATACGAACATCCAGATGGCCGCGTCGAATCCGGTCCAACATATTTTTCATATGGGTAATTGGCCGGGTGACATCATGGAGTAAACGGAAAGCGAAAGCACCGGAAAGTGCCAAGCCCAGAATCAAGACTAAAATTGCGGAAAAAATTTCCTGATATTGCTGGAGCCTCAGCGATGAGAGATCGAGTTCAATGACAATGTAGCCAAGGACCGGTAAGGTCTCGGCATTGGCTCTGCCGTCAATCAGCCGACTTTCTGCCAGAATCGGTGTGCGAAGAATTAAGGTATTGTTATCCCTCATTTCCGAACTGCCCAAAATTGGAATTGGCTTGTCTTTCGGATAAGTCAGCGACTCGAAATCAGGATGGAAGTTAGATGTGACGAATAGTTCATGGTGCTTGTCGAAAACCGCGATACTTCGGACAAATTGAGAATTCTTGCGGTGTGCATAACTGATAATTCGTCTGACTGATTCGCGGCTATGCTTTTCTAACCCTTCTTCACTCGCGATAGCCAGCGGCTCGATGATATTTGAGCCGGCATTGATCACCTGAGACTCAAGATCGTGGTAACGATTATAAGAAAAAAATGCACTTAACAGCAGGCCGATGATGAGAGTCGGTGCCAGCGTGAGTGTGATGACGCGAGTGCGCAAGCCATATTTGGTGGTCATGAGTCTCTAATTATCATAATGAAGATCAGAAATAACGCATCGAATCATGCACTTTTCTGCTTTTGGTTGAGGTTTTCTTCCGTCACGGAGAAGCTTTATTTGAGTTGCTAGCTTAATCAAGTCATCAACAATTCACAATTGATTCTTGTTAAGAATAGAGACGATTTCACGAAATTTTATGCCGTTTGATTGTCCGTTTTTTTCTCGGCGGATTATTTGCTAAACATCGTGATGTGGATATGGGAAAATAGCAAAAAATTTGCAAGTCTCTACTGTGATATCGTCGGCTCAAACGGGCCGGGTGAACACGGTATTCGGTAACATCACAAGCGGTAATGTATTTATATGGCTCGTTTTTTCCAACCTAAAAAACAATCTACGATCAATAAAAAGCATCAGTCGGTTCAGGTAGCACGCATGGACCACCATGGCGAGGGTATCGCTTATCTGGAAGGAAAGCCGGTTTTTATCGAAGGTGCTTTGCCGACAGAACAAGTTCTGATTCAACTGACAGAGAATAAAAGTAAGTATGCCCGAGCGAAATTGATCCAAGTACAACAGGAAAGTGCAGAACGAACCAAACCGTTTTGTCCGCATTATCATCGTTGTGGCGGCTGCAACCTGCAACATCTGAGTCACCGGGAGCAAGTGAGATACAAGCAGGAATCGCTATCACAACTGCTGAGTAAGTTTGCCGGATTATCTGTGCCACTTTCTCCGGTTGTTTCTGACGTTGATTTGGGATACCGGCGTCGGGCACGGTTCAGTTTGAAGTGGGATTCTCAGTCGAAACGTCTGGCATTCGGTTTTCGTCAGAAAAGTAGTAACCGTATTGTCGATATTGAACATTGTGCGGTATTAGCACCCACTTTAGCGTCACTAATTCTGCCGCTCCGAGTGTTATTTGAGTCGATGTCGCAGCCAGAAAAACTCGGGCATCTGGAATTGATTGCGGCTGATAACGGGGCTGTGATGCTGCTGCGTACTCTCGGTCCGCTGACGGATGCGGATCAGGCTGATATCGTTGCTTTTGCGCAGCAACAGCATGTTTCACTCTATATGATGACCGAGGCTGGCAATCCTCGTTTACTGGATGGGGATGAACCTGTTTATTGCGATACAGGGATTGAAATCTCTTTCCAGCCCCACCATTTCATACAGATAAATCGACACATTAATCAGAAAATGGTACATCAGGCGCTTGCTTGGCTGGCACTCAATGAGGAAGATCGTGTGCTAGATTTATTCTGTGGTGTTGGTAATTTTAGCCTGCCAATCGCGCGACAAGTGAAGTCGCTTGTCGGGGTTGAAGGCATTGAAGAAATGGTTGTTCAAGCGCGTAATAATGCAGCACTCAACCAGATTCACAATGCAGCTTTTTATCAGGCGAATCTTGAGAAAACGTTGATCGACATCGAGTGGGCACAGGCGAAATTTGATAAAGTATTGCTCGATCCTGCCAGAGCTGGCGCGAAAGGTGTTATAGAATTGCTGTCTGATTTCGGGGCTCAGCGTGTGGTTTATGTGTCCTGTGATCCTGCGACGCTGGCCAGAGATAGTCAGCAGTTGTTACAGCAAGGATATCAGTTAGAGAAAGTGGGGATGCTGGATATGTTTCCTCACACAAGTCATCTGGAATCGATGGCTTTGTTTACCAAAATGTAACGTGGATTGTGAAACAGTCAGGTGAGGTGAACTCATCAATAGCGAGAGGGTCAAATGATAGGCTCTCAATAAACGAACATAAAACTAGGACGAAATAGAGAATAATGGTTGCGGTAAGAAGCGCACATCTGAATCCAGACGAACAATTTGAACCCGATAAGTGGATCGCCAGTATTGTGCGAGACCCGAAAATCGCGGAGCGACTGAAACAGGTCTATCGACAGATGGAGAACTTAGTCGTCGATCATCCGGCTGGGCCACTGTTACTGTGGCGTGGTCGCGAGATGATCGAAATACTGGTGACGCTATCGATGGATCAAGAAACGTTAGTCGCAGCGTTACTCTTTCCGATTGTTTCTGGTGGATTGCTCGATGCTGAAATTTTGCAAGAACGCTATGGCAAAGACATTATCAAGTTGATTGATGGTGTTGAGGAGATGGCCGCTATCGGGCAATTGAATGTCACGATGCAAGGCAGTGAAGCCTCAACGCAAGTGGATAATGTCCGGCGGATGCTTCTGGCGATGGTTGATGATTTCCGTTGCGTCGTGATTAAGCTCGCTGAACGAATTTGTAATCTCCGTGAAGTGAAAGATCAACCTGACGAAATCAGACGTCAGGCGGCAAAAGAGTGTGCCAATATTTATTCGCCTTTAGCCAACCGTCTGGGAATCGGTCAGTTGAAATGGGAAATGGAAGACTATGCATTTCGCTATCAACAACCGGATACCTATAAACAGATAGCCAAGCAGTTGTCTGAACGACGGATTGTTCGTGAAAGATATATTCAGGAGTTTGTTGAAGATCTGCGTGAAGAAATGCATTTGTCAAACATTCATGCCGAAGTCAGCGGACGTCCGAAACATATTTATAGTATCTGGCGTAAGATGCAGAAAAAGAGCCTGGCATTCGATGAGTTATTCGATGTTCGGGCGGTTCGGATTATTGCCGAGAAACTTCAGGATTGTTATGCGGCTCTTGGGGTGGTTCACACCAAATATAAACATTTACCCAGTGAGTTTGATGATTATGTTGCCAACCCGAAACCGAATGGATATCAGTCGATTCATACGGTGATTCTTGGCCCTGAAGGGAAAACGATTGAAATTCAGATTCGGACTCGCCAGATGCATGAAGAGTCGGAACTGGGGGTTGCTGCCCACTGGAAATATAAAGAGGGTAGTTCTGCCGGACATCGTGGCTATGATGAGAAAATCACATGGTTGCGTAAGCTGCTTGACTGGCAGGAAGAGATGTCGGATTCCGGTGAAATGCTGGATGAGTTGCGCAGTCAGGTATTTGATGACCGGGTTTACGCCTTTACGCCCAAAGGGGATGTTGTCGATTTACCGATGGGGGCAACACCGCTGGATTTTGCTTACCATATTCATTCAGAAGTGGGGCATCGTTGTATTGGGGCGAAGGTCGCCGGACGAATCGTGCCGTTTACCCATAAACTAACGATGGGAGATCAGGTTGAAATTATCACAGCCAAAGAGCCGAACCCATCGCGAGACTGGCTGAACCCGGCATTGGGTTTTGTCCATTCCGGACGAGCCCGGGCGAAGATTAACGCTTGGTTTAGAAAGCAAAGCCGAGAGAAGAACCTTGAAGCCGGGCGGGAGATTCTGGAAACGGAACTGGCAAAAATTGGTGCGACACTGAAAGATGCCAGTGAATATGCGCTGAAGCGCTTTAACGTCAATTCGCCCGATGAATTATATGTCGGGATCGGCAGCGGTGATTTACGGATCAACCAGATCGTCAATCACATTAATGCCTTAGTTAACAAGCCGACA
Organism: Vibrio gazogenes; assembly: GCF_002196515.1. NCBI lineage: Bacteria > Pseudomonadati > Pseudomonadota > Gammaproteobacteria > Vibrionales > Vibrionaceae > Vibrio > Vibrio gazogenes. The sequence continues at coordinate 2,485,654 of NZ_CP018835.1, forward strand.
GCGGAAGAAGAAGATCAACTGGTTCTTGAAAAGTTACAGGAGAAGGAACTGAAAACAGCCACGCCGGCACCGAGTAAAGATGCTGTGGTGGTTGAAGGTGTCGATAATTTAATGACGCACTTGGCGCGTTGTTGTCGCCCGATTCCCGGTGATGAAATTAAAGGCTACATTACTCAGGGACGGGGTATTTCCGTCCACCGGAGTGATTGTGAACAGTTAGAAGAGCTCAGTCATCATGCGCCGGAACGGATTATTGATACCGTTTGGGGACGCGGACTGCTTGGTTCTTACGTGTTGACCGTGCGGGTTGAAGCGATGGAGCGGGGCGGATTGTTAAAGGATATTACGACGCTGTTGGCGAATGAGAAAATCAAAGTGACCAGTATGAAGAGCCGAACCGATCATAAACGTCAGCTTGTTTATATGGATTTTGATTTGGAACTAACCAGTGTTGAAGTGCTTACTCGAGTCTGTCAACGCATCGATCAGACGAAAGATGTCCTGTCAGTCAAACGACTGGGGTAATGAGTATTGACATGCTCATGGTCGTTTAGCCGTTATGGAAAGCGAGGGTGATCCCTCGCTTTCTCTTTGAAGCAGAAGGAAGGTTATGTCTCATCCAATTGAACAGTTAAAGCAGATCATGGCACAACTCAGAGATCCTGAGTCCGGTTGTCCATGGGACCAAAAGCAGACGTTTGAAAGTATTGTTCCTCATACCGTGGAAGAGACTTATGAAGTGATCGATGCCATTCATGCCCGGGATTTTGAAAATCTTCAAGAAGAATTAGGTGATTTTGTTTTCCAAGCCATTTTCTATAGTCAACTGGCGCAAGAACAAGGGTTATTCGATTTTGATGATGTGATTCGGAGTGTCAATGAGAAGCTGATCCGTCGTCACCCGCATGTTTTTTCTGATCAGGTTTTTGACAATGAAGCGGCCATTCGGGACAACTGGGAAAAAATTAAGTCAGCAGAAAAATCCAGTGCGGGTCGGCAAGCGCAAAGCATTTTGGATGGGGTGCCTAAATCGCTTCCAGCATTAAGCCGAGCCTATAAATTACAAGCAAAGTGTGCCAAGCATGGGTTTGACTGGGATACTTTGACACCGGTTGTGGAAAAAGTGCGGGAAGAGCTGGATGAAGTGATTGAAGAGGTACGTTGCTCACCGCAAGATCCTGCGGCTATTGAAGATGAGTTGGGTGATCTGTTGTTTGCGGTCGTGAACCTGACTCGGCATTTAAAGCATCATCCTGAGTCTGCACTTACGCGAGCAAATCAGAAGTTTTCCAGACGCTTTCAAGGTGTCGAAGCACTGGCTAAGCAGGAAGGTCAATCACTCGATGACTATACACTCAGTGAATTAGATCACTTCTGGGAACAGGTGAAGCTTCAAGAGAAAAGTCAGGGTTCTGATTGAACTCTGGCTTTGGATTGAAGTCCTTATAATGTAGCCCAATCAGAATGAGCTACAATTGTGCTGATTGGATTTGATTTGAAGCAAAAAAGAAAAAGTGAGAGTGTGATAAGTTTCACGTTGTGGCGTTAATGGGGTTCTGGTATATTTACATCCCGTCCAGAAGAAATCCATTTCCCTCATTCAACCAATTTCAGGTTAAACATGACGACAAAGTATATTTTTGTGACTGGCGGGGTCGTATCCTCTCTAGGTAAAGGCATTGCAGCAGCATCTCTTGCAGCGATTTTAGAAGCGCGTGGTCTGAAAGTGACCCTCATGAAGCTCGATCCATACATTAACGTGGATCCTGGCACGATGAGTCCGACTCAGCACGGTGAAGTATTCGTCACTGAAGATGGTGCGGAAACCGATCTGGATTTGGGGCATTACGAGCGCTTTATCCGGACCAAAATGACCAAACGGAATAACTTTACCGCTGGTCGTGTGTATGCGGATGTTTTACGCAAAGAGCGTCGTGGTGACTATCTCGGTGCGACTATTCAGGTCATTCCTCATATTACCAATTCGATTAAAGACCGTGTGATTGCCGGTGCTGAAGGGCATGAAGTCGCAATCGTTGAAATTGGCGGTACGGTTGGTGATATCGAATCGCTACCGTTTATCGAAGCAATTCGTCAGCTTGCTGTAGACATTGGTCGTGAAAATGCCATGTTTATGCACTTAACCTTAGTCCCTTACCTAGCCGCTGCCGGAGAAGTGAAGACGAAACCAACCCAACATTCCGTGAAAGAGTTACTCTCTATCGGGATTCAGCCAGATATCTTGATCTGTCGTTCTGATCGCATCATTCCTGCTAATGAGCGGAAAAAAATTGCGCTATTCTGTAATGTGGCAGAAAAAGCCGTTATATCAATGAAAGATGTTGATTCTATTTATAAAATTCCTCAGTTGATCAAGTCGCAGGGGCTGGACGATTTAGTTTGCTCTCGCTTCGGTATTCAAGCACCGGAAGCTGACCTGTCTGAATGGGAACAGGTCATTTATGAAGAAGCCAACCCGACCGGTGAAGTTGTCATTGGCATGGTTGGTAAATATATCGAGTTGCCTGATGCGTATAAATCAGTCAATGAAGCCTTAAAACATGCGGGTCTGAAAAACCGTTTGAGTGTTCAGATCAAGTATGTTGATTCTCAGGATCTGGAGAATAAAGGCGTTGAACTGCTCGAAGGTCTGGACGCAATTCTGGTGCCGGGCGGATTTGGTGATCGCGGCATCGAAGGTAAGATCTTAGCCGCTCAATATGCGCGTGAGAATAAGATCCCTTATCTGGGCATTTGTCTGGGAATGCAGGTTGCCTTAATTGAATATGCGCGTCACGTTGCGGGCATGGAAGGGGCACATTCAACCGAATTTAATCGGGCAACGCAATATCCGGTTGTGGGGCTGATTACCGAGTGGATCGATTCTGAAGGGCAAGTTGAAGAACGTTCTGAGAAATCAGATTTAGGTGGAACAATGCGTTTAGGTGCGCAGTTGTGCCATCTTGAAGAAGGCAGTAAAGTCCATGCTCTATACGGTAGTAAAACGATTTATGAACGTCACCGTCATCGTTATGAAGTGAATAACGTGCTTCGCCCTCAAATTGAAGCAGCGGGACTGAAAGTTTCTGGTTTATCTGCGGATAAAAAACTGGTTGAGGTGATTGAGAATCCGGATCATCCATGGTTTGTGGCTTCTCAATACCACCCTGAGTTTACTTCAACACCTCGAGATGGACATCCGCTGTTTTCTGGGTTTGTAAAAGCCGCTGGTGAGTATCAGCGTCGTACTATTGAGAAATAAAAGGACACGGGTAACGGTAGGGAATACGGTTACCCTAAGGTTTGACATTTAAATTCAAAGAGAGGAAACATTAATGTCTAAGATCGTTAAAATTCTAGGTCGTGAAATCATCGACTCTCGCGGAAACCCAACTGTAGAAGCTGAAGTCCACCTAGAAGGCGGTTTCGTAGGTATGGCTGCTGCACCATCAGGTGCATCTACTGGTTCTCGTGAAGCGCTTGAGCTTCGTGATGGCGACAAGTCTCGTTTCCTGGGTAAAGGGGTTCTGAAAGCGATTGAAGCTGTCAATGGACCAATTGCTGAAGCGCTGATTGGTAAAGATGCAAAAGATCAGGCTGCTATCGATCAGGTTATGATTGATTTGGACGGTACTGAAAACAAATCTAAGTTCGGTGCGAATGCGGTTCTGGCTGTTTCTTTGGCGAATGCAAAAGCTGCAGCTGCAGCAAAAGGGATGCCTTTGTATGAGCACATCGCTGAATTGAACGGTACTCCTGGCGTATTCTCTATGCCATTGCCAATGATGAACATCATCAACGGTGGTGAGCATGCAGATAACAACGTTGATATTCAAGAATTTATGATTCAACCTGTTGGTGCAAGCACATTGAAAGAAGCTCTGCGCATCGGTGCAGAAGTTTTCCATAACTTGGCTAAAGTTCTGAAAACAAAAGGCTTGAACACTGCTGTTGGTGATGAAGGTGGTTTTGCGCCGAACCTTGAATCAAATGCTGCTGCACTTGCTGCAATTAAAGAAGCTGTTGAGAAAGCTGGCTATGTTCTGGGTAAAGACGTCACTCTGGCGATGGACTGTGCTGCTTCTGAGTTCTACAACAAAGAGCAAGGCATTTACGACCTGAAAGGTGAAGGTAAAACTTTCTCTTCTGAAGAGTTCTCTAAATATCTGGAAGGCTTGGTTGCAGAATATCCGATCGTTTCTATCGAAGATGGTCTGGATGAGTCTGATTGGGATGGTTTCAAATTCCAAACTGAACTGTTAGGTGACAAAATCCAACTTGTTGGTGATGACCTGTTCGTGACAAACACGAAGATCCTTGCTGAAGGGATCGAGAAAGGTGTTGCTAACTCTATCTTGATCAAATTCAACCAGATTGGTTCTCTGACTGAGACTCTGGCTGCAATCAAGATGGCAAAAGATGCTGGTTACACTGCTGTTATCTCTCACCGTAGTGGTGAAACTGAAGATGCAACAATTGCTGATCTGGCTGTTGGTACTGCTGCAGGTCAAATCAAGACGGGTTCAATGAGCCGTTCTGATCGTGTTGCAAAATATAACCAACTGATCCGTATCGAAGAAGCACTGGGTGAACGTGCACCTTTCAACGGTCTGAAAGAAGTGAAAGGTCAAGCTTAATCGCGGCTTTATCATGAATTAAAAAACGCCTCTTCTGAGGCGTTTTTTTTTTTGGTCTTACTGATTGGATTACCGCGATAAAACCGCTTTAATTGCTGCGATTCTGCGTTTGTCTAATTCATCCCGAATCTCAGAACCTTTCAAGCCTTCGGCAATGATCGATTGAACATCAATCGCAAGTGCAGCCTGATAAGCGGTTTCAAACTGTAACTTTTGTGGATAGGGGATTTCTTCATAGCCCAATCGCCCCTGATGATCTGCCTGACAACAAAGCAGCACACTTTCAAGTCGCTCCGGTTTGCGCCATACATCCATTTTATTCAGTATCTTGAGATAAGTTGCCGGCTTCAAAATCGCAGCGTTGTGAACATTGCTATGTTGTTCACAGACGATTAATGCTAAATCCCGATATTCCGCCGGGACTCGAATCCGTTCGCAAAGTGCACGGATACAGGCTAAGCCGGTGTGTGTATGCATTTTATGGCTTGGCCACTCACTTGGTGGCGTTTTTCCTTTGCCAAGGTCATGAACCATCGCTGCAAATCTGACCGGGAGTGATGTTGAAAGACGTGTCGATTGACGCAGCACCATCAATGTATGTTCACCTGTATCAATTTCAGGATGCCACTTTGGCGGTTGTGGTACTCCGAAAAGACAGTCGATTTCAGGGAAAATGACCGCAAGTGCGCCACACTCTCTTAAGACGGATAGGAAGATGTCGGGATGGTCTGTTGCAAGCGCTTGATGGAGCTCTTGCCAAACACGTTCTGCGGTTAAGTGAGCGACTTCTCCGGACTGCACCATCTGACGCATTAAGGCCATTGTTTCCGGTGCGATAGTAAAACCAAGTGAAGCAAACCTTGCTGCGAATCTGGCAACGCGAAGAATTCGTACCGGGTCCTCGGCAAAAGCGCTTGATACATGACGAAGAATTCTCTGTGCCAAATCGGTTTGGCCGTGGTAAGGATCAATCAATTGTCCTTGAGGATCTTGTGCGATTGCATTGATGGTTAGATCCCTGCGCATGAGATCCTCTTCAAGCGTCACTTCCGGTGAGAAAAAGCATTCAAATCCATGATAGCCAGAACCACTTTTCTTTTCGGTTCTGGCGAGCGCATATTCTTCTTTGGTTTGTGGATGAAGAAATACCGGGAAGTCTTTCCCGACGGATATAAAACCTTGTTCAAGCATGAGTGAAGGGGAACTACCGACGACAACCCAATCTCGATCTTTAATAGGAAGACCGAGTAACTGATCACGAACAGAGCCACCGACGAGATAGACTTGCACAGCTTGCCTCTTTTGAAACGGACGAGTTGAAATCGTTAGAGAAGGCCGATTCTCGGCCTTCTTCATCGATCAGAGCCAGTTTGAGTGTGATTTCTTCCGTCTTGGGATCAGATGCGGCAGGATGATTCCCAATAGAATACCGCCGAGAGCAACACCGCCACCGTACATAAAATATTTCATTAACAGATCTTCTTTCTGAGTGTCCAGCTTCGCTCTCAGCTCACGCGTTTCACTTTGCGCGGTCGCCAGTTTCTGGCTGATCCCACTGTAGTTTTCTTCCAATTCAGAGATCTGTTTGTTACGGACTTCAAGAGACTCGACGAGCCCGGCTTTTTCTTGGCTGGCTTTATGCTCTGCATCAGACAGCTGTCCCTTCACGTCTTTGAGCTCTTTTTCTAAACGGGGAAGACGGGATGCCATACTCTCAGTGGTGGTAATAAACTTGTCTTGTACCCAACCCTGACGCCCTTTGCTATCGAGTATTTCACTATAACCTGTCTCTTTATTGGTTTTCAGCAGTTGTACTTTCTCACCTGCATTGATACTGCCAATAATTCGATACTGGTTGCTTGGGCCTGAATGCATATAGGTAAACAAGTCATCTGCTATGTAATGTCCTTGTGCAAAAGCGGGCGTGGTGAGAAGCGAAAGCAGCAACATGAATAACAGTTTTTTCACGATAAATCCTTTAACGATAAGGTTGAAAAGTAAATCTATCCAAATAGTAAAAAGTTTCTTTATATGGTGCAACAAAGAAGGGAGGCCAAGCCTCCCTTTGTGCAGATTTGAGTCAATAATCACATGGTTCTGACAAATGCCTGACGGTTGCACAGCCTAAATGAAGATTTTCTCCAGCATATAATAGAAAATAACAGCCAGTAGTGCGCCGGCCGGTAAGGTCACGATCCATGAAGCAACGATGTTACGCACTACACCAAGGTTTAATGCTGCAATACCACGGGCGAAACCAACACCGAGAACAGCACCAACTAGTGTTTGAGTGGTTGAAATCGGTAGTCCGGTTCCTGACGCCAGAACAACCGTAGAGGCTGTTGCAAGCTGTGCAGCAAAACCACGGCTTGGGGTCAGCTCTGTGATTCCGGTACCGACCGTTGCCATCACTTTGTGTCCCAGTGTTGCAAGGCCAACAACAATGCCAAATCCGCCTAGTGGTAAAATCCACCACGCAATCTGGGTTTTCCCTGCAATCTGGCCAAGATTTTCAACGGTAGCAACCACGGCTGACAATGGACCAATCGCATTCGCGACATCGTTGGAGCCATGGGCGAATGCCATCGCACAAGCTGTCACGACCATCAGAACACTGAAAATACTTTCTACACCAGAGAAACTGTGGTCTTCTTCTCGCTTTGAGAAGCGCTTTTGAATATATAGGTAGCCACCGACCATGACGAGCGCAGAAACAAACATAGCAGCAAGCCATGCTTCACCGGTAGTCAGATGAAGACCAACGTGTTTCAGACCTTTCTTAATCGTTACCAGTGCGATGACCATCGTGGTGATGAACATATAAACCGGAACAAAACGCTTAGCATTTTGTAGTGGATTTTCTGTATCGAATATCAGACGTTGAGCACTGACGAAAATGACATAGGCGAAGAATCCCGAGATAATCGGTGTGATAATCCAACTGCCGACAATCCCTTGAACTGAATGCCAGTCAACCGCTTCTGTTCCCAGCGTGATACAGGCAAAACCAATTATCGCCCCGATAATCGAGTGGGTTGTTGACACCGGCCATCCCATATAAGAAGCCAGCAGTAACCATGTACCTGCAGCCAGAAGAGATGACATCATGCCATAGACAAGAATTTCAGGTTGTGCGACAAAGAGATTGGTCTCGATGACGCCTTTACGAATTGTATCTGTTACTTCTCCACCGGCAAGATAGGCGCCGGCGAACTCAAAAACCATCGCAATAAAGATAGCTTGTTTTACGGTCAGTGCTTTGGAGCCAACCGATGTACCCATCGCATTTGCTACATCATTTGCACCGATGCCGATTGCCATCAAGAAACCGAAGGCTGCTGCCACAAGAATCAAGATAGATCCGTAATGTACAAGGATATCCATCATAATACCTAGTTGTTGATAACTAGCGGAGCACGCGCGACTTTCTACCGTGGCATGTCATTCAGCCACAATAATTAGATTCAGAGACGCAATGTGTGAGTGCCCTTAGTTATTGTGAAAATCTATAATCTCAGGAACGAGAGAGCATTAGCTCTAAGCGAGCTCCCACACGTTGAGCTTGGTCAGCGATACCGCCCACCCACTCTAGAATTTTGTATAAGAACATCATGTCAATCGGATTATATTTTGACTCGATAGCCATCAACTGCTGACGCAGGTGAATTTGCATCGTGTCGGTATCATCCTCAATGGCGTCAAGTTGGTTGATCATCTCCGCAACCAGAGTGACTTCCCGGCCTTTAAATCCGGTTTCAAGGAGTTCATCGAGCTCACCGATGACTTTCTGGGCTTGAGTCGCCGCATCCAGACAACGTTTAACATAAGCGATGAAATCTTTTTGAAGTGGTTCTGGGATCATCAGTTCTCGACCATAAACCCGACCTGAGATATCTTTCGCAAGATTCGCAAGTTTGTCTTGTTGGGTCAGTAGTTCGAGCATATCGGTTCGATCAACAGGAAGGAATAACCCGCGCGGTAGTTTCAGGCGGATTTCACGTTTGAGTACGTCGGCTTCTTTTTCCAGATGAGAGATTTGAGCCCGAATTTCGGCTGCTTTTTCCCAATCTTTTTGGAAAGTAACTTCAAAGAAGCTGATCAAGTAAGAACAGCATTCATTGACACAGACAACGTGTTTCTGCAAAGGCTTTATTGGGGACTTTGCAAACAACCCCATAATTGTATTCACTGGCATGTGACTCAATCCAAAAATATAACCTTAAAAGAACATACAACATTATGATGAAATGTTGAACATTGGCTATAAAGGCGCGCATGGTAACTCATTCGACGGTGCTTTAAAACCATTTTAGCGCATGAATGATATGTTATTTCTCACTTGCTCCTGTCCGAAATTGGCAATATCCTGTCGCTATCTGCCACGAAAGGTATTGTTATGGAAACTGAGATAGAGCTGAAGTTTTTCGTTTCTCCTGAATATTCAGATGTTTTGCGTCGTAAGATTGCCGAGACCAAAATTTTACAGCATCGTTGCCGTGAATTAGAGAATATATATTTTGATACGCCTGACAATTGGTTGCGTCAACATGATATCGGTCTGCGAATCCGATGTTGCGATGGTGTGTACGTGCAGACGGTGAAAACCGCTGGACGGGTTGTTGCTGGGTTACATCAGCGACCGGAATACAATGCCGAACACGATAGCAATACCCCCTCTCTTTCTCTCCACCCCCAAGATATCTGGCCCGAAGACCGCAGTGCCGAGCAACTGGAAGCAGAGCTTCTTCCTCTTTTCTCAACTGATTTTACACGTGAACAGTGGCTGGTTGGTATGCCTGACGGCAGTCAAATTGAAGTCGCTTTCGATCAGGGGAAAGTGGTTGCCGGAGAGTTGGAAGACCCGATTTGTGAGGTTGAACTGGAACTGAAATCCGGTCAGACCGACGCGCTGTTTTCTCTGGCAAGAACGTTGAGTGATGAAGGGGGCGTTCGTCTCGGAAATTTAAGTAAGGCTGCCAGAGGTTATCGACTGGCTTTCGGATATATGGGTGATGAAACCAAGCCTTTAGCTTTGGTTGAAACAACAGCCAATGACTCGGTTGAATCTTGCTTTATCAATTCTTTGGAACATGCTTTAGAGCATTGGCATTATCATGAACAGATTTATGTCGAAAAGGCATCGGTAGAAGCGTTGCATGAAATACGTTATGCAATTTGTTTTATTCGTCAGACGCTTGCTGTTTATAGTGATATCGTGCCTCGGCGTGCAAGTGCGATCCTGCGTCAAGAGCTTAAATGGCTGGAGCAGGAATTGTCTTGGCTGAAGATGTCCAATTATCTCAATTATCTCTGTGAAGACAAAGGCCATATTTTGCGCAAGTTGGACGCTCGAAAGTTTTTACTGTCGGAGCTTCGGACCTTGAGGGATGACTTACCGTCAACACAAGATATGTTGAAATTATTTTATTGCTCTCGTTATGTCGGTTTGATTCTTGACTTGAGTCGTTGGATTTTGACCAAAGGGTGGCAGCCTTTTCTCAATGATAAATCCCGAGTCATGATGGCAGAATCGATTGAGCCGTTTTCAGCCGAGCAACTGGAGCGAACCTGGAATGAGTTGTTAGCCGCGTTTCCTGCGGATAAGTCGTTTTCCAAACAGGATTATTTGATTCAGCAGTATTGCCTGATGAGAAATTTATATACCGGTATTGGATTTGCCAGTCTTTATAATGAAAGTGAACGCCAGTCGTTTCGATTGCCATGGGCTGACTTATTGCAAGGGATTGATGATCTTTTAACGCTTGAACCATTAGAGCAGCAGGTTGACAAGCTTGAAGGCGAGCAGCAAGAGCAATTAAAACGCTGGTTGATTCGTCAGGAAAACTCGATCCTGCATGCCATGGAGCAAACCAGAAACATCAGTATGGCCGTGACACCTTATTGGAAACATGTATAACCTGAGAAAACCGCATCGCTGCGTCGGGATGGTGCAGTCGATGATCCCCGCCGCTTGTCTTTTTTCATATTTAACATGAAGAAAAGACTATAGAACAGCTCCGATGAGTCGATATAATTGTCATCGTTTGAGTTCCAAATCAATTTGTCAGTGTGGATAGCCTTGAAAAAATGAGGGTATCTACGCTGTTGTTGATGGCCTTCATAATGTTTGAAGATGAATTTTGGTATGCTCTTTTTTATTGCAACTATAAAAATAATACATAGTGATTTAGCGAGAATGATTGAATTAGGAAAATTAGGGAAATTAGGACTTAGTGGAGACGGATCATGACAAAACTGGCCTTTAAGCCTTGGGAACGGGTAATTACGGATATTCGTCTTGTTCCCAAGATGGTGATGCTGATGGTATTCAGTACAATATTGATAGTTGCAAAACAACTCTGGGATGCCAGTGTATTTTACTCGGCTCTTTTAGACGCCACACACAATGTTGAGGTCGCACAACAGAACTATGAAGCCTATATCACGCAAGTTGTTTGGCAAACGTTACTGTTAATTGTTGTATTCATCGTGCTGTTACTGTTTGCAGCGAGAGTGATGTTAAGACAAACGCAGTTTATCAGCGATGCAATTAAAACCATGGCAAACCGAGATTTATCTGAGCCAGTTGAGATGGAATGTAAAGATGAATACGGTGATGTCGCCAGAGAACTTGAGAAAACGCGCCGTCAGTTGCAAGACATGATTAAACTGCAAATCACCAGCTCTCAGGAATTATCGGGGCTGACAGAAGTGATGACCATTAGTATGTCCGAGACCAAAGACTCGGCACAAGAAGAGTTCAATGAAATTGATCAATTAGCGACAGCAATGAGTGAGATGTCGTCTACGGTTCATACGGTTGCTGATCATGCGCAAAGTGCCTCATCATTGACTGAACAGGCCTCTTCTCGTGCTAAAACGGGGCAGGAGTTTGTTCAAGGAACAGTCTTGAAAATGCGCGATCTTTCCTCTGATATTTCTGAATCTGCACAAGCCGTTAATCAGGTTGAGGAACGAGTTGTCGCCATCGGTAGTGTTGTTGGTACGATCCAAAGTATTTCCGAACAGACTAATTTGTTAGCACTGAATGCTGCGATTGAAGCCGCGCGTGCCGGTGAAGCTGGCCGGGGGTTTGCCGTCGTTGCTGACGAAGTTCGTAACCTTGCTCAGAGAACTCAGCAGGCAACGGTTGAGATTCAGGAGATGATTTCTCAGTTGCAAAGCAGTGCAAATTCAGCTGTAGAACTGATGGAAAAGAGTGTTGTTGAAGCGGCTGACGGTGTGGAATTGGTCGCGAATGCGGGCAATGAACTGGACGGTATTGTTGAACAAATTCAACAAATCAATGATATGAATTTCCAAATCGCCAGTGCTGCCGGTCAACAGAGTGGTGTTGCCGAGGAAATGAATCAGAATCTGACCAATGTCCGTGAGTTGGTTGAAGCTTCAGTTTCTGTGGTCGGTGAGTTGCTGGAAACTTCTGAAATTATGCAGAACAATGCTGGGGAACTGGATCAGAAGATAACGTCATTCAAAGTCTGATCTTGTTTTGAAATGGTAAGCGCTCACTGAGAGGCTGTTGAACTGTCGTGGTTGAATCACGTTAGCACAATCTCTTCAAGTGGGCGTTTTTTTTGCCATCATATTTTCAAGTGGGCTGTTTTTAATCATCCGTTTTGTGGGGCACCAATCCTAAGAGGCTGCGAATGCAATTACCATCTGAACTTCAAGCGCTATCCGATTTTAACTATCAGCAATTGACGGAAAAACATCCGGTGATCTTATCTTGGTCCTTGCCTTTGACCGAACAACTGAAATATGTGTTGGGATTGAGTGATTTCCTTCATGAAGCGTTAATGCGTGACGCGCAATTGTGTGAAATTTTTCCGACCATGATCGAGAGTCTATCCCGGGCTGATAGTTATCGGCAGCAGTTACAGCAGCAGTTGGTCTCAGAGCCGGATGAAGCTGCGGGAGAACAGATTCTTCGTGCGCTGAGGAATCGGGAAATGTTTTACATTGCCTGGCGCGATTTTCTGGCGGACTGGTCACTTGAAGAGAGTTTGCACCATCTCTCTGAATTGGCGGAAGCATTGATCTTTGAAACATATCAATGGCAGTACGCACTTTGCTGCAAGCTTTGGGGAACGCCGGTTAATCAAGCGGGAGAGACGCAGCCCATGTTAATTATCGGTATGGGGAAACTGGGTGGTGGTGAACTGAATTTTTCCTCCGATATCGATTTGATTTTTGCCTACCCGGATAACGGTGAAACGCAAGGGGTGCGAAAAAGCATTGCGAATGCCCAATTCTTTACGCGGCTGGGGCAAAGAATCATCAAAAGTCTTGATCAACAAACAGCCGACGGTTTTTGTTATCGCGTTGATATGCGGCTCAGACCTTTTGGGGATAGTGGCCCGTTGGTGATGAGTTTTGCAGCATTAGAAGATTATTATCAGGAACAGGGAAGAGATTGGGAACGCTATGCGATGGTGAAAGCACGCGTGATGGGGCGCGAAATGTATGCATGCTATCAGGAGCTGAGACAGATGCTGCGTCCTTTCGTGTTTCGCCGTTACATTGATTTCAGTGCGATTCAATCGCTGCGCCGGATGAAGTCGATGATTCAAAGTGAAGTTCGTCGGCGGGGATTGGTGAATAATATAAAACTTGGTGCGGGCGGTATTCGGGAAATCGAATTCATTGTCCAATCATTTCAATTGATCCGGGGAGGACGTGAACCGGGGCTACGAAAACGTGGTTTATTAGAAACACTGGACGCGATTCTGACGTTAGGGCTGCTCGGTGAGCGCGAAGTGACTTCGCTGCAACAAGCATATTTATTTTTAAGACGCATAGAAAATCTACTTCAAGCCTTGGCGGATAAGCAGACGCAAACCTTGCCTGATGATTCATCTTCCCAGCAGCGCCTCGTGACGGCTTTAGGGATAGAGAGTTGGGAGAAGCTCCTTCAGGATATTCAGGCGCATATGCACCGTGTACATCAAATTTTCAGAGATTTGATCGGTGATGAAGATGATAGTGAAGAAACGCCGGTTGAGCCGGTGTATCAAGAGCTTTGGGATATGGCGAATAAACCGGAAGTTGTCGCCGATATTCTCGACAAAGATCTCGCCTTAACGGCTGAAAGTAAGGTGGCGGATGTACTGCTGCAATTTAAGACTGAGTTGGCTAAAAAAACGTTGGGGCCTCGTGGCCGGGAAGTGATGAATCATTTAATGCCAAAAGTGTTTCAGGCTATTTTCCGTCACCCTGACGCTCAGTTTGGTTTCCCCCGGGTTTTGTATCTGTTACAAAGAATTGCTACCCGAACCACCTATCTGGAATTGCTCGATGAGCATCCCGCTGCACTGATGCAGTTAACCCGCTTATGTACTGCGAGTCCGATGATTTCTGAACAGTTGGCTCGTTATCCCATTTTGCTCGACGAATTACTCGATCCGCATCAGCTTTATCATCCGATTCCACTGGATCAATATCGCGTGGAACTGCGAGATTTTCTGGCTCGCATTCCTCAGGATGATATGGAGCAGCAAATGGAAGGGCTGCGTCAGTTTAAGCAGATTTGTCTGCTGCGCATTGCCGCAGCTGATATCGCGGACGTCATGCCAGTGATGAAAGTGAGTGACCACCTTACTTATTTGGCGGAAGCGATTGTTGAAGCCGTTGTTCATCAGGCATGGGAACAATTAAAAGAGAAATATGGTGAGCCGACGCATCTGAATCAGCGTGATGGCAAAGGGTTTGCAGTCATTGGGTATGGTAAAGTCGGGGGATGGGAACTGGGTTACAATTCCGACTTGGATTTGGTTTTTCTCCATGACTGTCCGGCCAATATTAATACTGATGGCCACAAAGAAATTGATGGTCGCCAGTTCTATTTACGTCTGGCACAACGCATCATTCATATTTTCTCGGTGCGAACCGCTTCCGGTATTTTATATGAGGTTGATATGCGCCTCAGACCCTCTGGTGCTTCGGGGTTATTAGTGGCACCGGTTAGTGCTTTTGCCGAATATCAGCATCAGGAAGCGTGGACATGGGAGCATCAGGCCCTTGTGCGAGCGCGCATGATTTATGGCGATGAACCACTGTCGGAGGCCTTTGTGCAAACGCGTCATCAGGTATTGAGTCTTGCCAGAGATGAAGCCGTGCTGAAACGAGAAGTGGTTGAGATGCGAGAGAAAATGCGTCAGCACCTTGCAGAGAAAAAAGCGGGCCGTTTTATGCTTAAGCAGGACCGAGGCGGTATCACAGATATTGAATTTTTAGCGCAGTATTTAGTGCTTTGCTATAGCCGCCAGCATCCCGAGCTGACGCGGTGGTCGGATAATGTCAGAATTTTCGAGTCATTAATGATGACCGGAATGATGTCATCGGAACAGATGCAAGCACTCACAGAAGCTTATACCACCATGAGAGATCAGATTCATCATCGTAATTTGCTGAATCTTGAGGCGGATGTCAGTCAGGATAAACTCTCGACAGAACGTGAAGTGGTGATTCAAGCTTGGCAACAGTGGCTGGGATAATATCTCGGAGCGTGGTTATTCAGCCTGTGATTGGGCTGTGATAAACTCTGAACAAATCGAAAAACTGGAGATTTCTAATGAAGCCAATTCTACCTGACTATAACCAAGCAGGTGTTTTAATTGTTGGTGATGTGATGTTGGACCGCTATTGGTATGGTCCGACCGGGCGAATTTCACCGGAGGCCCCGGTGCCAGTTGTGAAAGTCGAACACAATGAGGAACGCCCGGGCGGGGCTGCAAACGTTGCGATGAATATTGCATCGCTTGGTGGGCAGGCACATATCGTTGGATTAACCGGCCAAGACGAGCCTGCCGCAGTTTTGGAAGAAAAGCTGACTTCATTAAATGTTCATTGCCACTTTGTGGCTTTACCGTCTTACCCGACGATCACTAAGTTACGTGTCTTAAGTCGTGGTCAGCAGTTAATCCGCCTTGATTTTGAAGATAAATTCGAGAATACCGACCCCGAGCTGGTGCTGTCACAGATGGAAAGTTCTCTCCCTCAGGTGCGTTCTGTTATCCTCTCTGATTACGCCAAAGGTGCGCTGGAGCATGTACAGCAGTTTATCCAGAAAGCGAAACAGTTCGGTGTACCTGTCTTTATTGATCCGAAAGGCGCAGATTTCGAACGCTATCGTGGCGCGACACTATTAACCCCGAATATGGCTGAGTTTGAAATGGTTGTCGGTAAGGTTCATTCAGAAGATGAGCTGGTTGCCAAAGGGTTTGCACTGATAGACCAATACGAACTCGACGCATTGTTAGTGACGCGCAGTGAGCATGGGATGACCTTGTTGCGTCGTGGTTATGAACCGTTTCATTTACCGACACTGGCGAAGGAAGTTTATGATGTGACGGGGGCTGGAGATACGGTGATTTCTGTTCTCGCAGCTTCGGTTGCTGCTGGCAAACCGTTGGATGAAGCGTGTGCGCTGGCAAATGCGGCAGCCGGGATCGTTGTGGGTAAAGTCGGGACATCAACCGTATCGACGATTGAACTGGCAGAAGCGATTCATGGGAGTCAGGACACTGATTTCGGGGTTGTGAATGAGAAAACACTGATTGAAGCGGTTAAAAAAGCGCAGGCCCGTGGTGAGAAAGTCGTGATGACCAATGGTTGTTTCGATATTCTTCATGCCGGCCACGTTTCTTATCTCAATCATGCGGCACAGTTGGGAGATCGTCTGATTGTTGCAGTGAATACCGATGAGTCGGTGAAGCGACTGAAGGGGCCGGGTCGTCCGGTCAATCCGACAGATCGTCGCATGGCCGTTCTGGCTGGGTTAGGTGCCGTCGATTGGGTTGTCCCATTCAGCGAAGATACACCACAACGTTTGATTGCGACTGTATTACCTGATCTACTGGTCAAAGGTGGCGATTATCGTCCAGAAGAGATTGCCGGTGGTCAGGAAGTCATTGACGCGGGTGGTGAAGTGCGAGTACTGAACTTTGAAGACGGCTGCTCGACCTCTGAAATTATTGAAGCCATTAAAGGTGGCCGTGGTTAAAAGCCCCCTATAAATGACAGCATTCAAATAAAAAAGCCAGCGTTCACGCTGGCTTTTTGGTCAATATCACAGGCTGTTTGATGTGCCTTGAATGATTTCAGACCAGTATTTATTTCAGACCCGCATTGATAGCGAGAATATCTTGCTCGTTTAACGTTCCGACTGCCTGTTTTAACTGAAGTACATTCAGGATGTAGTCATAACGTGCATCCGAGAGATTTCTGTTGGCATCATAGAGGCGGCGGGTTGAATCCAAGACATCCACGATGGTCCGGGTTCCGACATCAAAACCGGCTTCAGTGGCCTGGAGTGCTGATTTTGCCGACACGACTGCTTGTTGATAAGCCCGGATAGCTTCGATAGAAGCATTGATGTTGTTATTGTATGCACGAACGTTTTTCACGACGCTACGATAACTTGCTTCCAGATCTTCACTGGCTTGTGTTAAACCATACTCCGCCCGCTTGGTCTCCGCAGTAATTTTACCACCGGTGTAAAGCGGAACCGAAAGGTTAACACCGACACTGACATTATTGATCGGATCGAAAGCGTTATAATTCGCGTTGGAATTCTCATATTCATGCTTGGTGCTATAACCGGCATCCAGACTTAGGTTCGGTAAGTGCCCTGAACTGGCTAAAGCAATTTTTTCACGCGCAATGTCTTGCGAGATTCTGGCCGTCAAAAGCGATAAATTCTTCTTCTGGGCTTCATTGACCAGCTCAGTCATCGTTTTGTCCATTCTACTGGCAGAGAAACGATCGGTATCCAATGAGCTGAGTTGGTGATGTTCCTGACCGGTAATTTCCCGAATAGCTTCGTAACTGTTGGTCAGGCTATTTTCAGCTAAAACCTCATCAGCCAGTACACTATCGTATTGGGCTTGAGCATCGTGGACATCGGTAATCGCAGATAAACCGACTTCAAAACGTTGCTTGGTCTGTTCCAGTTGACGAGCGACCGCATTTTTTTCAGCACGCACAAAAGCAAGGTTATCTTTGGCTCTCAGCACTTCAAAGTAGGCTTGAGCAACACGTAAAATAAGATTTTGCTGTGTCTGTGCATATTGAGAATCGACTTGTCGTGCTGATTTCTCAGCAATTCCCAGATTCAGCCAGCTGTTTCTGTCATAAAGCGTCTGAGATAAAGTCACACCTGCAGACCACAGTTTGCTGTCTGCAACGTCTTTATTACTGCTGACGACGTTGTAACCTGTTGTCAGATTAATTTGTGGTAATAGTTCTCCCCGAGTTGACTTTATTGCTTCATAGGCTGAGTCTCG
Organism: Vibrio gazogenes; assembly: GCF_002196515.1. NCBI lineage: Bacteria > Pseudomonadati > Pseudomonadota > Gammaproteobacteria > Vibrionales > Vibrionaceae > Vibrio > Vibrio gazogenes. Next base: position 2,503,595 of record NZ_CP018835.1, read on the forward strand.
TTGTGCCGCAGCGCTAAGCAACTGGGGGTCATTTTGTTTGGCTTGGTCATAGATTTCCGCAAGGGTATCTGCCCAAACGATTGGGGACAGACTTCCCAGGGTGATACTGACGCATAGTGGGAGCAGTTTTTTCATTCTTCCTATTCCTGCAATATTGTCATGAGAGATTGCGCTCGATAGTTTAACTTAAATTTGCTAAGAAGTGCTCAGGGAGTTTGTCATTTTTCTGGTTAATTATCCATCTGTATAGTAAACAAATTACTTAATTTAACTATTTTAGTAATTTTTATATAAAAAGTTGAGCTGCATCCTTGGTGAGTAACCCCTTACATGGTTAAATTTAAAGATTCAAATGGAGAATAGAAAGAATGCGATCATCACGAAAAGAGCCGACACAATTTTCTACTCAAGATTTGCAGGTTGTCAAAAAAGAGACACTTTTTAACGGCTTCTTCAAAATGGTAAAGTATTATTTCAAATATAGACAGTTTGAAGGTGGCTGGAGCCGGGTTGTTGAACGGGAAATGTTTGTGCGGGGGCGTGCTGCCGCAGTGCTTCCTTATGATCCGGTGCTTGATCAAGTTGTCTTAATTGAGCAAATCCGTGTTGGCGCACTTGAAAACCAGCATCCATGGCAGTTTGAAGTGGTTGCCGGGATTGTCGAAGACGGTGAATCTTCGGAAGATGTGGTTCGCCGCGAAGCTGTTGAAGAAGCTGGCCTCAACCTCGAACAGGTTGTTCCGGTGACGTCATACTATCCTTCATCTGGTGGATGCAATGAAATGATTGACGTCTATGTTGGTGAAGTCGACGCCTCTAAAGCGCATGGGATTCATGGGCTGGACGGGGAGGATGAGGATATTCGTGTTCATGTGTTGAGCCGGGAAGAGGCTTATCACTGGGTGAAAACGGGTAAGATTGAAAATGGCGCCTCCATTATCGCGTTACAATGGTTGGCATTAAATTGGGAAGAACTGAAGACACAATGGCAGAAGTAGCAATGAAAAAGCCGTATCATGTTGACTTGCCGGAATTGATGCGGGTTTATGAAACAAACTATGCGAAACTGAATGCGTTGTTGCCATCAATGCACAGCGCTGAGGATGTGCGTTGTTACCAAGCCTTGCGGATGAATTATCAACTCGAAGTGATGGAAGTGACCAAATATACAACATTGGTCAAGATATGTCAGAGTGATGATGTCGCTGTCTTTCCTCTACCGACCATGTCCGTCAGGTTATATCATGATGCGCGAGTTGCTGAAGTATGCAGTGCTGAACAGATACACCGATTAAAGCCTCGTTACGATTATCCGAACGATAGCATGGTACAAAAAGATGAAAAGGCTCAGACCAACCGTTTTTTGGGGGATTGGCTGACCTTTTGTTTAAAGCATGGTATTACTCGTGCACCGATTAATATCCGAGATCGATCATCTTCATAAGGTTAAGTAGATTTGGACGTATCGTTTTACACCGAACATCTTGATAGTATAAAACTGCTTCAGATGACCGATACTCATTTGTTTGCTTCTGATGAGGGCAGTCTGCTCAGCGTCAATACGGCAAATAGTTTTAAAGCGGTCATACAAGAAGTTATCGCAAGGAATGTTGATTATCAGCTCATTCTGGCGACAGGTGATATCTCTCAGGATCACTCAGAAGCGTCTTACCAGCTGTTTGTCGACAGCATTGAGCCGTTACAGAAGCCTTGTCTGTGCCTGCCGGGAAATCATGATGAGCAGACCGCAATGAAAACCGTTCTGGCGAATTCTCAAATTATCCAGCCGAGGCATGTGACGTTGGGGCCCCACTGGCAGATGATCTTGCTCGATTCTCAGGTTTCCGGAGTGCCTTATGGGTACATCAGTCCTGAGCAGCTTCAACAGATGGATGACATGTTACGTGAGACGCAAGCAAGACATACGCTTATCTTACTCCACCATCACCCGCTGTTAGTCGGCAGTCGCTGGTTGGATCAGCATACGTTGAAAAACAGTGATTCATTCTGGGAGGTTGTGCTGAAATACCCTCACGTTAAAGGTGTAGTATGTGGTCATGTCCATCAGGTGATGGAACGTGATTATCATGGGATTCAGGTGATGTCTACGCCCTCAACTTGTGTTCAGTTTAAACCGCATTCTAATGAATTTGCGCTGGATCTGGTCTCTCCCGGCTGGCGTGAATTAGAACTCCATCCTGACGGACAACTGACGACACAGGTTGGTCGTGTGAAGCAAGGTCTTTTCTTACCTGATTTCTCAGCAAACGGATACTGATAACAGCGAATGACCTGTGTGAACAGAAGATGAGGCAATCCATGCGTAAACCTTCTCTATTGATCTATATTCACGGTTTTAACAGTTCTCCTTTATCTCATAAAGCGATGATTATGCAGCAATACTGTCGTGATTATCGTCCTGACATGAGAGTGATCGTGCCTCAGCTTCCTTGTTTTCCTGAAGCCGCTGCCCAGATGCTTGCCGAACTGATTCGAGAGAAACAGCAAGCGTATCGCATTGGTTTGGTGGGCAGTTCGCTCGGGGGATATTTGTCTGTCTGGTTGAATTCACAGTTTCATCTCAAAGCTGTGGTTATCAATCCAGCCGTTCGCCCTTACGAATTGTTACAAGACTATCTTGGCGAACAAGTGAATCCATACACCCATGAAAAGTATACGCTAGAGGCTTGTCATATTGAGGAGCTTAAAGCACTGGATATTGAGGTTCTGCCTGACCCAAACCAGTTTTGGCTGTTACAACAAATGGGTGATGAAGTGCTTGATTATCGTCAGGCTGTTGAAAAATTCCGCGATGCCCGACAAATCGTAGAACAGGGCGGCGATCACAGTTTTGTTGGCTTTGAACGCTACGCAGCTGCTATTCTTGAATTTCTGGAACTTTGACATGCATTGAGAAAAGTGTCAGAAACTAAGGCCGAAGCCAGACTGAGGCTTGACAGAAAGCCTTCTCTTCCAGACTATACCTCAAACATCGTTGGGAAAGGGGCAGATTGAAGTTCCTATCATTTCCCACGTATGATGAGTTCCATACAAATAAACTTTTTTCAGTGACAACTGTAAATAGTCTCGAAATGTTTGCAGATTGAGCGCAAAGTTAGAATCATTGATTGATATAAGCATCCCGAAATATGACTGAACAATATAATGCTGGTGCCATCGAAGTATTGAATGGTTTAGAGCCAGTACGTCGCAGACCTGGGATGTATACCGATACCGCACGTCCGAACCATTTAGGTCAGGAGGTCATTGATAATAGTGTTGATGAAGCGTTAGCCGGTTATGCATCGAAGGTACAAGTTATTCTTCATTCTGACCAATCTCTGGAAGTGTTCGATAATGGGCGAGGTATGCCCGTTGATATTCACCCAGAAGAGAAAGTCTCAGGCGTTGAGCTAATCATGTGTAAGCTTCACGCCGGAGGAAAATTTTCCAATAAAAATTATCAGTTCTCCGGTGGCTTACACGGGGTGGGGATTTCGGTTGTTAATGCCCTGTCCAAACGTGTCGAAGTAACCGTCCGGCGTGACGGACAAGTTTATGAGATTGCGTTTGAGCATGGTGATAAAGTCTCTGATTTGACGGTGACTGGCACCTGTGGTCGTAGAAATACAGGAACCAGCGTTCACTTCTGGCCGGATAGTACCTACTTTGATTCCGGTAATTTTTCAGTTACTCGACTGATTAATAACCTGCGTGCCAAGGCGGTATTATGTCCCGGTCTTGAAATCACCTTCGAAGATAAAGTGAATGGCAATGACTACCGCTGGTTCTACGAAGATGGTCTGAAAGATTATCTGGCGGAAGGTGTGAAAGGGTATACGCTGTTGCCCGAAGAACCTTTTACCGGTGAGTTTAAAGCAGAAATTGAAGCGGCGACTTGGGCTGTCATTTGGCAACCTGAGGGTGGTGATATGATCACCGAAAGTTACGTTAACTTGATTCCGACCGCGCTCGGCGGGACACATGTCAACGGATTGCGTCAGGGATTACTCGATGCCATGCGTGAGTTTTGTGAATTCCGTAACTTATTACCGCGTGGCGTCAAGCTCACCGGTGAAGACGTTTTTGAGCGTTGTTCCTATGTGTTGTCTGTCAAAATGCAAGATCCGCAGTTTGCCGGTCAAACCAAAGAGCGTTTATCATCGCGTCAAACCGCAGCATTTGTTTCCGGCGTCGTCAAAGATGCATTCAGTTTATGGCTGAATGAAAAACCCCAACTGGCGGAGCAATTGGCAGAGGTTTGTATTGCCAATGCCCATCGCCGGATGCGAGCCAGTAAAAAAGTTGTCCGTAAAAAAATAGCTTCGGGGCCAGCGCTGCCGGGGAAACTGACGGACTGTACGGTACAAGACCTGAGTCGTACCGAACTGTTTTTAGTGGAAGGGGATTCTGCCGGAGGGAGCGCGAAACAGGCCAGAGACCGTGAGTTTCAGGCCGTGATGCCACTGCGGGGGAAAATTCTTAACACGTGGGAAGTGTCAGCCGATCAGGTTCTGGCTTCACAGGAAGTGCACGATATTTCTGTGGCTTTGGGGATTGATCCTGACAGCGATGACCTAGACAGCCTGCGTTACGGTAAAGTCTGTATTCTCGCGGATGCGGATTCGGATGGATTGCATATTGCGACCCTACTGTGTGCGCTATTCACGCGCCATTTCCCGGCATTGGTCCGTGCCGGACATGTCTATGTCGCGATGCCTCCGCTTTACCGAATCGATTGCGGGAAAGAGGTCTACTATGCATTGGATGATCAGGAAAAAGATGGCGTACTCGAACGCCTAAGTCAGAAGAAAGCCAAAATCAACGTGCAGCGTTTTAAAGGACTGGGGGAGATGAATCCACTTCAGTTACGTGAAACAACCATGGATCCCAATACGCGCCGTCTTGTCCAACTCACGATCGACGATGTTGAAGCGACTGATGAGATGATGGATATGCTCCTCGGTAAGAAAAGAGCTGACGACAGACGGTCTTGGTTGCAACACAACGGTGACTTGGCAGAGGTATAAACATGGCAACAGAAATCAGTTTTGACGGAGTAGAACAGCTGCCGTTACGTAAATTTACGGAAGACGCATACCTGAACTACTCGATGTACGTCATTATGGACCGTGCACTGCCTTACATTGGTGACGGTCTGAAACCCGTTCAGCGCCGTATTATTTATGCAATGTCGGAGCTTGGGTTATCGGCTTCGGCCAAATATAAAAAGTCGGCTCGGACCGTCGGTGACGTGCTGGGTAAATATCATCCCCATGGGGATTCGGCCTGTTATGAAGCCATGGTTCTGATGGCTCAGCCTTTCTCTTACCGTCATCCGCTGGTGGATGGTCAAGGGAACTGGGGGGCACCGGATGATCCGAAATCGTTTGCTGCGATGCGTTATACCGAAGCCAAACTGTCCCGTTTTTCGGAAGTGCTATTGAGCGAGCTTGGACAAGGTACGGTTGAATGGCAGCCAAACTTTGATGGCACTATGAATGAGCCACAAATGCTGCCGGCACGTTTACCACATATCTTACTCAATGGCGTGACAGGGATTGCCGTGGGGATGGCGACAGACATCCCGCCACATAATGTTCGGGAAATCGCCGATGCTGTGATTCATCTCATTGATAAACCTCAGGCTGGTCTAGATGAGATCATGGGTTATGTTCAGGGGCCAGATTACCCGACGGAAGCGGAAATTGTCTCTGCTCGTACCGATATTGAAAAAATATATCGAACGGGTCGCGGTAGTATCAAAATGCGGGCGCTTTGGCATAAAGAGGGGGGGGATATTGTTATCACCGCTCTGCCTCATCAGGTTTCCGGCGCGAAACTGTTAGAGCAAATTGCCAGCCAGATGCGCGCGAAGAAATTACCGATGGTCGAAGATCTGCGTGATGAGTCTGATCATGAAAATCCGACGCGCATCGTGATTGTACCGAGTAAGAAAAAAATCGATTGTGACGTCTTGATGAACCATCTGTTCGTTTCGACTGATTTGGAAAAAAGCTTCCGTGTGAACCTGAATATGATCGGTCTGGATAATCGTCCTCAGGTGAAAGGTTTAGTGGAAATCTTGTCCGAATGGCTTGAGTTCCGCCGCAATACGGTCAAACGTCGCTTGCAGTACCGACTGGATAAAGTTCTGGCAAGATTACACATTCTTGAAGGTTTGCTGGTCGCCTACCTGAATCTTGATGAAGTCATCGAGATTATCCGCAACGAAGATGAGCCGAAAGCAGTTCTCATGGCTCGGTTCGGGATTTCAGAAATTCAGGCGGATGCGATTTTAGATACGCGCTTACGTCATTTAGCGAAACTGGAAGAATTCAAAATCCGCGCTGAGCAAGATGAGCTGGAAAAAGAGCGGGATAAATTAGAGCAGCTACTTGGTTCAGAGCGTCGTTTGAATACGCTGCTGAAAAAAGAGTTGAAAGCCGATGCCGAGAAATATGGCGATGATCGTCGTTCGCCATTGGTTGAAAGAGCTGAAGCAAGAGCATTGACAGAAAGAGAACTGGTCCCGAGTGAGCCGATCACGGTGATCTTGTCGGATAAAGGCTGGATTCGCCACGCCAAAGGCCATGACATCGATTGCCAGGGCCTGAATTATAAATCGGGTGATCAATACTTGGCTCATGCTTGTGGGAAAAGCAATCAGCAGGCGGTGTTCTTTGGCAGTGACGGGCGCAGTTATTCACTCGAAGCGCACACCTTGCCATCCGCGCGTTCTCAGGGGGAGCCGATTACTGGTCGTTTGAATATCGCTGAAGGTACGCAAGTCCGTCAGGTGGTCATGGGAGAAGATGATCAACTGTGGCTGGTGGGGTCAGATGCCGGCTATGGCTTTGTGTGTAAAGGGAGTGATTTTCTCTCCAAGAACCGCAGCGGTAAAGCGTTGGTGAATTTGCCGGATAACGCACTGATCATGACGCCACAACCGTTGAACCATTTAGAATCGGATGAAATTCTGGCGATCACCAATCAAGGTCGCATGTTGTTATTCCCGATAAAAGATTTGCCGCAATTGGGTAAAGGTAAAGGTAACAAGATCATTAATATTCCTTCGGCGAAAGCCAAAGAAAGAGAAGAATTTGTTTCTCATCTGATGGTTCTGCCGCAAGGGGCTGCAATGACGATCTATGCCGGTAAGCGTAAGCTCGGGCTGAAGCATGACGATCTGGACAACTTCCGTGGTGAACGAGGCCGGAGAGGTTCTCTGCTGCCACGCGGTCTGCAACGAGTGACCCGCATTGATATCGAAGACGTCGTAGCTGAGGACGATGGGCAAACATCTGGCAATGATAATGCTTGATTGAATCAATCGACTTTACTGACATGTAAAAAAAACCGGGCAATGAATCTTGCCCGGTTTTTTTATCGATCAATTTTTACTGATGAACCTAATCATGGCGGCGGCGAAAGCGCAGCAAAGAATCTAATGAGATTGCCCCGGCACCCTGATACATAATCCAGGCACTCAGCGCCAGCCAGGTTGCATGTGTCGGATAAGCATCCGGATAAACAAAAAGCTGAATCACCAGCGTCATCACAAAAATACCCAGTGCGGCAAAGCGAGTCATCAATCCGGTGAGTAGTAATATGGCCAGTAGATGTTCGGCAATGGTGGCCAGATAAGCGGCCCACATATAAGGAATGATCGGCAGGTTGTATTCATATTCGAATAGGGTAAATGTGCTGTCCTTGATCGTCGGCCAACCCAGATGAATTGGGCCGGATATCAAATTGAACGCGAAGCCTTCAATTTTGGTTTGTCCGGATAGCCAGAAAATTGCAGCAAGACCGAAACGACTCAGCAATAAAATGATCGACGCTGTCCACGGAGAGGCCGAGATTTTCTTCAGCAATGGCAGTGACATAAACAGGCTCCTATTGTGGCAAAATCGCGCGAATAATGGGTTTTTGTAAGAGTGTTGAAAATAACGCTGGGAAGTGAGCAGGTGCGATGGCCTGACTCGCTTGCGCTAGCGTGACACCTTGCTGTAACTGCTGAAGTAAATGGAATTCATCCGCAGAAAGCTTATAGAACACCCCATAGTGCTCTCTTTTAGTGAGTAGTAGGTACTCACTTTTATCCCATTGAATATCCGAAAGTATGAGCCCTGAATCTGGCTGGTGGGCCTGATAAATTAACCCGACCGCATAAGATGTTTGCCATAACAGACAGGGCTCGGTGAGTTGCCAGATTGATTGCGTCGGATCGGCGCATTCTGCCAGATGGTTTTGAATGTCAGTGATGGAGAGCACCGGGCTATCCGCTGAGTGGGTCAATTGCAGTAATTGATATTCCAACTTGGCTAATTCACTGAAATAAGGCAATGATGAAAGCTGCGGGATGGTGCTGGAAAATTCAGCAAAATGTTCACCATATTCGCTTAAAACGGGCGATGCTGGCGGATAATGTTGAATAAAATGACCTGCCAGTATTCGAAAAAAATCGTCACCGACAAGCTGCTGGCACACTGGGTAGATCTCTTCCAGCGCTTCAGTCAGTGAATGATAGACATTATTGCGGTAAACAGCGAAGCGAGCTTGCTTTTCCGCAATTGAAATGGCGTCGATTTGTGGCAACACTTCGTCGTTTTGCATCAGGATCGACTGGCTAAATTGCTGTTGCATGGTCTGCCCCTGACTCTGGTTGGCCTGAATTTGATTGGCTTAACTTGGATTGAAAAGCACCGTGAATATGAGTTCGGATCTGATCTGCCATAGTGGCCTGTTGTTGAAGCACTCCGAATTCCGGCAGTTGTCCGTCCCATTCAATTAACGTGGGCTTATCTCCCCACTGCTGTAAGGTATATTGATATAGCTGCCAAACATCGTCAGTGACTTCTCGATCATGACTGTCGATTCTCAGTGGAACCACCTCATTCTGGTCAATGGCATATCCCGCCAGATGAATTTGTCGCACAGCCTGACCGGGAAATTGATCGATATATTGGTAAGGATTCTGCTGATGATTAAAACAGGAGACGGCAACATTATTAACGTCGAGTAACAACTGGCAACCGGTCCGTTCGATGATCGTCGAGATAAATTCCAGCTCACTCATCGTGGTTGTTTTAAAACGCAGATAAGTGGATGGATTCTCAAGCAGCATCGGGCGTTTCAGTTGCTCCTGAACCTGATCAATGTGCGCACAAACTTGTCGGAGTGTTTCTTCCGTGTAAGGCAGTGGCAGCAAGTCGTTGAAAAAATGATTGCAATGGCTGGACCAAGCTAAATGCTCAGAGAAGACCAGCGGTTCGATCCATTCCACCAGTTGAGCGACCTTCTTCAGGTGTTCTCGGTTTAATGGTGACTCGCCTCCGATCGACAGGCCAACCCCGTGAACGGTGAGCGGATAATGTTCCCGAATCTTTTCCAGATAGTAGCGGTTAGGCCCTCCGGCGGAGAGATAGTTTTCAGCGTGGACTTCAAAAAAACCGACTGACGGTTTTTGTGTCAAAATTGTCTGATAGTGACAGGGTTTTAAGCTCACCCCACTCAGGCGAGGAAAGCCCGAAGACGTTTGCACGTCTTCGGTAGATTGGGTTAGATGAGATTGAATCATCGTGACCCCCCCGACTTAGAATGCTTTGAGCTGACCATGGCCTGTCGGCGAGGTTTCGGATTTCATCTCCATGCAAGTTCCTTTAGGAACAAACTTCCAGGCATCTCCCTGATAGTCTGTTTTTGATGTCCCGGCACAAGAGGTTCCGGGGCCAGCTTTACAATCATTTTGTCCGGCAAGCGAGACGCCATAGCATTTTTCTTTACTGGCCGCTTGGGCCGGTAATGTTACTGCCGAAAGTGCAACCGCAGTTGTCAGCGCGAAAGCAAGAGATGTTTTTGATGTGTTCATAGTGTTTTCCTCACAAGTGTACTGTCTAATTCCCCTATTCGACGGATGAACAGGGGTCGGTATTACACAAAAAATGGAAAAAATTTTATTCTTCTTTATCTTTTAATTCGGCACTCATGTAACGCTTTGATAATAAACGGATATCATCCATCTGATTACCGAAGCGGCGGCAACTGCTACACATGCTTGTATGAAGACGTAGGGCTAATTTTTCTTTGGTTGTCAGTGTGCGCTCCATGCGTTCGGAAAGAAGGCGTGTGGCTTGTTTACAGTTCATCATCATCGTTCCTCCGACAGATACCAGTTATTTTCTAAACACTCCCGGAGTCTGAGACGAGCACGGTAGAGCGTGACATTCAGGTGACTGACCGATATCTCTTCATGGTGACAAATCTCGGGGGTTTCCAGTTCAAGGAACTCTCGCATCATAAATAGTCGACTGTAGCGTTCCGGTAAAGCATTCAGACATGCATCGAACACACGCCAAAAGTGTTCGTTTTCAATACAATTCTCAGGTTGTTGCCATTTCACCGGACGTTCATGCTTATGCCAGTGACCATGTTGATCAAACAGTTTTTCAATCAAGGCATCACCTTGAATACCGTCCCCTTGTTCAAGCTGACTCGCAGCAGTGGAACGTTTTTCTTTTCTCAGTAAATCGATCAACTTATTTTTGAGAATGGCAAAAATCCAAGTTTTCAACGCCGCTTGCTGTTCAAACTTATCGATATGTTGATATGCGGCTATCATCGCTTCTTGAACGGCGTCCTCGGCCAGTTGCTCGTCTTGAACCTGCAACCGGGCAAATTTCAACATCTGCTGTCTTAATGGTTGGATAAACTGCTCATCATCAAAGAGGCGGCGTGAATGTGTGTTGGGTTGAATCTCTGAGTCAGCTAATGTCATTCAATATCTCAATAGAAAGGAACTCTGTTAGTTTAGACGAATCTTGAATCAATTCCTTACAACCCATTTTTAATTTTTATCGATCTGACAGCAACGCTGTATGCTGTCGTCGCGTTGCGTATTTCAATTACAAGGGAGCGCTGAAGAGTGAACCTGTGCTGAATTATGTCTGAGCAGAGAGCAATAGAAAGCGGGAAATTGATAGGAAAAATAAAGACATCCGCCCGATTGAGGGCGGATGTGAAGGTTAATCGAGGTCGTCTTCTGACCAATCATCCGTATCAGATATGTCGGATGCGCTGGGGATAACATTTTCTTCATTTGCCCAACTGCCAAAGTCGATCATTTGGCATTGTTTACTACAAAATGGTCGAAAGGGGCTTTGCTCCCCCCAAATAACAGCGTTGCCACATTGAGGACATTGAACCGTGGTAATTTTTGGATTCGTCATAATTCTCTATATAGTTGGTGAGCAGCCTAGTTCGTTAATAACATCGTACGTTAATAACATCGTACGTTAATAACATAGCTCGTTAATAACATCATTTGTTAGCAACAAACGGCCAGTTCAAACGGAATATCACAGGTGCTGGCTTGATTCGTTTCAAATTCAATAAATTTTATCGCAAAACGATTTTTGTGTCCTGAAATCATAGGATAAACCCCATATTCCAGAGGAATCATCAGGCGGAGAATATTGGCATCCTCAGCATCGCTCTGATAAAAGCCTGATTTTGCGGTATAAGCCCGGTACAGACCGGTTTCCCGAGCGAGTTTCAACCATAGGCTTAATGCTGATGAGAGTGGTTTCAGGGTTTGGAGCCAAGTTGAAGCATCCTGCTGTTTTTGTTCCGTCGGTGTATGGAGCCAGTAATGCAGGGCTGGCAGATCAAAACAGCATGAACCTCCGGGAAGATTGAATCGCTGACGGACGGAGAGCAGAAAGCGATCTTCTTTGAGAGAAACACCAAAGCGTTCTGAATTCATCAGATTTGAATGGACTTCATCAACTTCTCTCAGTAACGCCAGTAATGTATTTTGATCGACGCCGTCAACATTCAGCCAATTTCGGTACATGATACGCTGCTTTTCGATATCTTTTGCCAGTTCACTGCGGAGCTGAATTTGTTCAAAAATATCAAGCAGGTCAAATAATGCCCGGAAAAAAAGCTGATATTGGTCACCATCATCAAATTGAGATGCACGATGAAGTTGGGCCAGCAGGGCTTCGACTCTCAGATAAATTCGAGTCTTTTCATTCAGGGGATGTTCGAATTGATGGATCGTCATTTCGCTAGCCTTTATTTATATCCGTATTATTTTCACAAATTTCTGCCGCTCATGGCTAGGTACTTTTGATGCAATTCTGTGATTTGAGGCAGAAGTTGATGGTTTTCTGCACTATTGTTAATCACATCATCGGCCACTGCAAGGCGTTCAGCTCTTGTTGCTTGGGCAGAAAGTATATTCTGAGCGTGCGGATAACTGATTCCGTCACGGCGCATTGTGCGCTGGATTTGTATCGTTTCATCTACATCAACGACTAAAATTCGGTCAGCCATCGACTGGAGCTGATTTTCGACTAAGAGTGGGATCACTAACAATGCGTAGGGAGATGTGGTATGAGTCAGTGCACGCTTCATCTTTTGTCTGATCATCGGATGAAGGCATTGATCCAGCCATGATTTTTCATCGGGATCGGCAAAAATAATTTCTCTGAGCCGCGAGCGATTTAATGTGCCATCATGGTTGAGTATGGTTTGGCCGAAATGTTCTGTAATGGCAGCCAGCCCCGTCGTTCCGATGGCAACCACCTCTCTGGCAATGACATCCGCATCAACGATATCAATCGCAAAGTGTTGATGAAAGAGATCGGCCACCGTTGTTTTGCCGCTCGATATGCCTCCGGTTAACCCGACGACGAATGTCATATTACGCTCCTAACACGATTGATGTATACCAGCTCATCATGGGATCGCCCCAGAGGAGACAGATCCATCCGGCAATTGCCAGAGAAGGGCCGAATGGAAACGTCTGATGACCTTGTTTTCTGATCAACAGTAGTGTGACACCTAAAATGATGCCAATCACCGAGGATAACAAAATGACCATCGGTAACGTTTGCCAGCCGATCCATGCCCCTAAGGCTGCAAGATATTTAAAGTCACCGTATCCCATGCCTTCTTTTTTGGTCAGCAGTTTAAACACCCAGTAAATCGACCAGAGAGATAAGTAGCCGGCAACCGCGCCGATTACCGCATCGGATAAAGGCAGAGGATTGATGTGGGTCAGTGATAGTAATAGTCCAAGCCAGATCAACGGGAGTGTTAAATTGTCAGGAAGTAACATCTGATTGAGATCGATACATGCTGCGGCAATGCTGATGTAAGTAAAGATAAGTAATGCCAGCGTGTAATAAGTCATACCGCCATGAATCGCGATGATGCAGCTTGCCAGCGCCGTCAAGAGCTCTACCAGCGGATATTGTATCGATATGCGTTCATCACAATCTGCACATTTACCACCGAGTAATAACCAGCCAAACAGTGGAATATTATGCCAAATCCGGATTCTGTGATGGCAGTGCGGACAAAATGATGCCGGGAGACTGAGTGAAATCCGTTCCTTCTTCGTTGGTGAAGGAATATCGTACTCGGGGAAAGCTTCGGCAAATTCTTGCTTCCAGCTTGTGACCATCATTCGTGGTAAACGATAGATGACGACATTGAGAAAACTGCCGATGATAAGGCCGAAGAGGCTCGCAAAAACAGGAAATAACCAAGGATAAATCAAAAATGCATCCATTCAACTGTGCTCAATGTTATTCGATAATCCACCCCGTTTAACGAGGTGGTTTCAATTCAGACCGATGGCTCAGAGTCTATCTGAGTAGACAATGGCGGGCATTATACTATCCCATCACCTGCATTAAGTTAAAGACAGGTAAATACATTGCGATGACTAACCCGCCGATCAAGCCGCCAAGCAATACGATCAATAAGGGTTCAATCATTTCTCCGAGCTGTTCAATCGACTGATCGATGTCTTGTTCGTATTGTTGGGCTACTTTGGTCAGCACTTGACCTAATGTACCGGATTCTTCTCCGATGAATACCATCTGTGTGACAAATTCAGGAAAGTGGTGACTGTTCTGCATTGCTACATATAGGCTGCTTCCGGCAGATACTTGTGCCAAAACTGTGTCTAATGCAGCTCGATACCGCAGCGACCCTGCAATATTTTGTGCGCTTTTCAGGCTATCCAGTAAAGGAATGCCGCAATCATAACAGGTTGCCAGAGTGCGACAACAACGAATCATGATTGCTTTTGTTCTCAATGGTCCGAACAGCGGTAGTTTGAGCTGGAGTATTTCAACCATTGTCTGGAGCCTTGTGAGGCGACGCCAGAAGCATCTTAACAGGCAGCTCATACCGATCATTAAAGCAACAGTCCACTTCCCCCAGAATCGTAACATATCCGATACAAGCAAAACCTGGCGAGTCAGCCAAGGTAACTCAGCGTGCATATGGGCAAACATCTGAGCAAATTCAGGGATGACTTTGGTTAACATCAGGGTGGTGAGTAGCAGTGCGCTCGCCAGCACAATCGACGGATAGGTTGCCGCTTTGATCATTTTTGCGCGCAGCTGTGCGTGCTTTTCCCGGTAGTCGGCAATTTGAGCCAGCGTTTCCGCAATTCGCCCAGTCATTTCACCGGCATGGAGCATGTCACCGTACAGACCGCGAAAAGCAGATGAACTTTGTTGGAGTGCATCAGTGACTGATGCACCGTTCATCAGCGCATCGTGTGCTTGTAATACAATCAGTTTTCCGCCAAAACGTGAGAATTGTGTGGCCATCAAAAGAAGCGCTTGAACAATGGGAAGCCCTGCATTCAGCATGATTGCCAGTTGCCGTACGAGGTCTGTAATATCTTTCACGCGAGCACGATTGAGCCACCGGGTGAGTCGATTGGGCGGTGCTGGGCGAATGATATGGATAGCCGTCAATGTTGGTTGCAACTGACGGAGGGCTTCTTCCTGAGAGAAGGCCCACAGATGTCCGGCTTTGCGTTGCTGGTTGAGATGAATCCCTTGCCAGTAATAGCGATGAAGTTCAGGCGTCGGGGACGACATCATTGTCTCCTCTGTCTGTGGTGTATTGAGATTCTGCGGCATGTTGAGATGAGGTCGGCTGATGTGGTGCTGATGGTGTTGCTGAACAGACTTTGGTGGCCTCGGCTGGTGGTGTTCCCAGCACCCGGACGATTTCTTCATAAGCGGTCACACCCTGACGGACTTTCTCTAACCCTTCATGCCACAGACCTGAGGTGGTGCTGTTTCCCGGAGATGGTATGTGTTTTTCCACTGGATGAGATGCTTTATCTGAGAAACCAGCATCTGAGAAGGCAGTATCTGAGAAGGAAGTGAGCTGGGTGGGTTGGTACATGTCATAAATGCTGAAGCGGCCTTGATAGCCGGCAATACAGGCGTGACAGCCTTGCGCTGATGGCTGATAAATTTGTCCGTTATTTAAAATGGGCCAGCGTTGGTACAACTCAGGAGCCAGCTGTACGGCGACTTTGCAGTGTGGGCAAAGCTTGCGGAGTAGCCGTTGAGCCACCACCAGACGAATGGTCGGCAGGATATGATAGGTTTCCAGTCCCATGTAGAGGAGCCTGGTCAAGGCTTCATGTGCTGAGTTGGTATGCAGCGTTGAAAACACCAGATGTCCCGTTTGCGCTGCCCGAAAAGCGATTTCTGCGGTTTCCGGATCTCGGATTTCACCAATCATCAGTGTGTCAGGATCCTGCCGGAGTAGCGCCCTGAGGATATGGCTGAATGACATCCCGATTTTGTCGTTGACTTGAATTTGATTGACGCCGGAGAGTGCGATTTCTATTGGATCTTCTACGGTTGAAATATTGCGTGATTCATCGTTGAGCCAAGTCAGTGCGGAATAGAGAGTCACCGTTTTGCCACTGCCGGTCGGGCCGGTAATCAGGATCATGCCCTGAGGATGTTGAATTGCTTGTAGAAATATCTCATGTTGAACCGCAGAGAATCCCAGTTGATCCGGGTGTAGCGCCATTTGATGGCTATTGAGGAGCCGAATGACAATCTTTTCCCCCCACTGGGTCGGCAGCGTTGAGATCCTGAGATCGACATCGATTGTCAATAAAGCACCGAGCTTGATCCGTCCGTCTTGCGGTAAACGACGTTCCGCAATGTTTAAATTGGCTAATACTTTGAGCCGAGATGCGAGTCTGCGGCTGACTTTATTTGATGGCGTATGCGTCGTCAGCAGTAATCCATTGATTCTCATGCGAATCCGATAAGTGTTTTCATAAGGTTCGAAATGAATGTCTGAAGCGTGTCTTTTATGGGCTTCCTGAATGAGCTGTAGGATAAATTGCGTGACAGGGGCATCGTTAGGCTGGATATCCGTGGTCTGGTAATCATCATGCGCCTCCTGAATCACGTATTCATCCAATCGGTCTTGAGCGGGGAGAGTATGGCCGCCTTTGTCGCTGGATTCGTAGTGTGCGATCGCTGCTTGTAACTGTTCTGCATCAGCAACCACCACATCAATATTGAGTCCGGTGGCAAACTGAAAATCTTCGCGAAGATGAGGGATGGTTGGATCTCCGACAGCCAGTGTCAGCCATTCTTGCTGAATTGATAGGGGCAGGGCCAAGTAAAGCAGCATCAGATCACTGATCTCTAATTGTTGACAAATTTCTGTATAAGCGTAAGCGTGAATGTCGATTTGCCGTAGTTTGAGATGTTGGGCAATGAAATCTGCTATTTGTCTTGTGGTCATCAGTTGAGAATCTAACAGGACTCTCAGTGGCGCGGTTGCATGATGACCGCATTGTTCTGTCATCATGGTGAATTGTTCTTGCGTCAGGTGGCGTTCTGAGTGGAGAAGCCGAAGTAATATACTCATGGTTTGAGCCTCTGATCGTTCTGGTTCATGGTTATCCGTCTGGGCTATATCTGGCATATCGAGGGGGGCTAACATGATGGTGTCTTACATGATCGAGCCTTGTTGACACCCTTTGATGTGTTCTGCCGCATTCTGAAGGCATTGCCATCCTGTGGTCATGCTTTTTTGCCATTGCACTTTTTTCCCGGAAACCGAAGTTGTGTCATTAAATTCGAACCCCAGCACACCTTGCTCCGCGACCTCGGGATCCGGAAGTAGCGATAGCGTTCCCAAAGCGCTCATCGTGGCACTGGCACCAATCTCGCTCAGTTCTGTTGGGGACGGAAATTGGCCGTTTTCCTGTATGAATAAATCGATATTGGTTGTCAGTGCGCTGGTGGTACTGACACCTGCGGTGACTTCTGATTTCTGGATGTAGTTGTGGTAAGCCGGAACAGCGATGGAAGAAAGAATGCCGATAATGGTGACGACAATCATTAATTCAACCAAGGTAAACCCAAGTTGTCGGCTGGTTGTTGAGGGCATAAAAGATCTCCGTTGTTAGTGAACGGAGCACAGCATAATTCGGTCGCGGGTTATTGAAACGGGGGGGATTTGTGAATGCGGGAGAGCGCTAGAGCGCTCATTCCTGACTGACATATAAGTCTCAGAATATTTCGACAGAGTCCGCATTTTTTGTGCGAATATTGGGTGAGAACCTGTTTGCGTTAGTCTCTGGACCACTCATATTCGCAGGCATCGAAGTGTTTTTTCGTACAGAAATAGTGCTTATTTTTCTGAATGAACTGGTCTTTTTTCAGAAATGCCAATGCCCAGTTGCGGGGCTGAAAAGTGATCGACTGCTGATTGAAGGTGATGGATAACGGCTGAGGTGTCGTCATGACCAGGCGAAAAGAGAGTTCACTGCCATTTTCATCGCAGATGAGTGGGTATTGTTGTGGCCCTTTGTCACGATGGACGGTGACAGTATACGTTTGATCTGGCGTGCATGAGCGCTGGAAGATCGTGAACAGATCAAAGCGGTTGTCCAGCGTCAGAGAGGTAAAGAGAACGGCTTGCTGAAAAGGATAAACACGGCGAAACAGTAACTGATGGGTATCCGAGGTTCGTGTGACCTGCACACCGCCGATATCGTACCATTCCCAGTCCATTTCTTTATTCTGAAATGTCAGCAGATAATGAGACGTCAGCCAAAGACCAATCGAGATCATCAGCAGAAACAGCAGGACAATTTTCGTGCTTGTCGCACGCAGCAGGGATTTTACATTGATCATATCAGTTGTGATTTTATCCTGTACTCGTTCACCGTGAACATTCAGCATTCTGAATGAATAGACACAATCCGTGTGTCAGTGTTCAGAACTTTTTATCTTTTCCTGCATGCTTGATGAACTTGAAGGGATATATACAGGGTACCGTCTCTTGCTATCCCTGAAAACGCATCGATAAATCGAGCGCCTGAATATGTTTGGTGAGCGCCCCGACAGAAATATAATCAACGCCCGTCATGGCATATTCACGAATGGTTGTCAGAGTCACATTGCCCGAGGTTTCCAGCGCAGCTCTGCCAGCATTAATTCGTACCGCTTCTCGCATCATGTCACAGTCAAAATTATCCAGCATAATGATATCGGCACCAGCTTCGATCGCTTGTTGCAGCTCTGCCAGCGATTCAGTTTCAACTTCGACGGGTTTGCCGGGATTGAGTCGTTTTGCTGTGTGAATGGCAGCGGCAATTCCGCCACAGGCGATAATATGATTTTCTTTGATCAGATAGGCATCAAACACCCCGATGCGATGGTTCAATCCACCGCCGCAGGTGACGGCATATTTGAGTGCGTTACGCAGTCCGGGGACGGTTTTTCGCGTGTCGAGCAGACGACATTCAGTGCCCTGAAGCATCGCTGCATACTGGGCAGTTTTGGAAGCACAACCGGATAATGTCTGAATAAAGTTCATGGCATTTCGTTCACCGGTCAACAATACCCGAGCGGGGCCGCGCAGGGTGCACAGGGTTTGATTGGGCTCGACGCGATCACCATCTTGGACATGCCATTCGATTGTCACGCTGCCACCAAGTTGCAGAAAAACTTCATCCGCCCAAGCTTGACCACAAAATACACCGGCTTCTCTGGTGATGATTGTGGCTGTATTCTGTTGATCTGCCGGAATCAGACTGGCTGTAATGTCGGCACTTGGATCAACCGTGCCACCCAGATCTTCATAAAGGGTTTCTCTGACGACTCGTGTAATATCGAGAGGCAACTGCTGTTTGAGGTAGCTGAGGCGTTCCTGACTATTATGGCTGTTTTTCATCGACGATCTTTCGCTGTTGGTTAGACATTTTTAGTGATATAGATGCGGCATCATACGATGACCGGATGTGAAATTCAGCCATTGTGTTCGAATTTTCCGGTAATTTGCGTAAAATTCGAAACAAAAGCAGTGAGAGGATGCAGGAATGATCGATCCGAATGGATGGTACGATAAAGCTCAGCAAGTGATTTCTCCGTTTTATGACCAACGGGAAAGCCCTGAGGATATATCCTTGTTGGTGATCCACAATATCACACTACCACCGGGGCAATTTGGCGGGCCTTACATCGAGCAGCTTTTTCAGGGCAAACTACAGGCAGAACAACATCCCTTCTTTCAAGTTGTTGCTGATTTTCGGGTGTCTGCGCATTGTCTGATTCGACGTGACGGCCATGTGATTCAGTTTGTTTCTTTTCTGGATCGAGCCTGGCATGCTGGTGCATCTTCGTTTGCCGGACGGGCTCGCTGCAACGATTATTCGATTGGTATTGAGTTGGAAGGTACCGAATTTACCGCTTATACCGATGCGCAGTACCAGTCTCTGGCAACGTTAACCCAAGCCATCCTAGCGCGCTATCCGCAGATCTCCCAGCAACGTATTACCGGTCATCAGTATATTGCACCGCTACGCAAAACAGATCCGGGGTTAACTTTTGATTGGCGTCGCTATCGACACATGCTGAAAAAATAATGTCAGTGATATGCTGAGATGAAGATGATACGCCCTAAAGCGCATCATGATATTCAACAAGTATTTGTTCACACCAGTTTGCGATGCGCTCGTCGCTCAGTTCGTATTGAGAGTCTTCGTCCAGCGCGAGACCGACAAAATAGCGGCCATCTTCAGTCAGTGCTTTCGATGCATCGAAGTTGTAGCCTTCGTTCGGCCAATATCCAATAAAATGGACGCCGCATTGTTGTAGTTCATCATGAAGCAATCCCATGGCATCGAGATACCATTCACCATAGCCTTCTTGATCCCCCAGTCCATAGAGCGCAATATACTTTCCGGCCAGATTCGGCTGTTGAATGTGATCCCAGATTGCTTGCCAATCTTCCTGAATTTCACCGAAATCCCAAGTCGAGATCCCGAGGATCAGCAGATCGTAGTCTTGCATTCGCGTTAAAGGGATATCTTTCACGTTGTGTACATCGACGATGTCTTCACCGATCATCGTGCGAATTTTTTCGGCTGCTATTTCGGTGTAACAGGTGGTGGAACCGTAGAAAAGACCAATCTTCATAACAATTATTCCAGCAAATCAATTATTCCAGCAAATCAATGTATGCCAACGTGCTCAAGGTTGTCGGATTCTAACGCTATCCCCCGACGAGCTCAAGATGAGTGATTCGCGATAAAATTGATCTGTTTTTGGTGATGTTTCTTCTGTCGGAAGATGATTCTATGGTATTAAGGGCAGTTGAAATGAAAGTGAGGTTGATAGTGTCTGAGATTTTTGCTGCTGATCAGCGCTGGGTTGAACAGTTTTTGGATGCGATGTGGATGGAGCGTGGTTTATCGGAAAACACGTTGGCATCTTATCGTCATGATTTGGAAAAACTGTTGCGTTGGATGCAGCGTCACGACTATCGACTTGCGTCCGTTCTGACGCCTGAACTACAGGCGTTTCAAGCTTGGCTGGTGGATGAAAATTATAAACAGACATCCCGAGCCAGAATGCTTTCTGCGATTCGTCGTTTATTTCAATATTTGAATCGTGAAAAGATCAGAACGGATGATCCGAGCGCTTTGCTGGTGACACCCAAGTTAC